>NZ_JBNPKM010000004.1:0-154642 GCF_050312955.1 Collinsella sp. SGI.241 | reverse complement strand
GATCCGAATCGCCGCGCCCGCGCTACCCGCGCTGCGGAGCTGCCGCCGCCACGAGCGGCTCTAGCTCCAGCTCACGCGCATAATCTTCCTGCGTAAAGACTTCGACCGGTTCAAACGTATCGGTTGCATCGTCAAACGCAAAATGCAGAACCGAGCAGTTGCCCGGCACGCGCTCGCGCTCGTCGGCCGCCGCCCCCCTAGAGTGGTCCAAAAACTCCTTGATGGCCGAGGCATGGCTCACCGCGAGCACGCACGAATGGTCCGGGCGTCGCATAAGATCGGTCAACGTCGTCACCATGCGCTCACGTACCTGCATCTGGCCCTCACCGCCAAACTGACGATAAAAGTCACGCCACGGACGCTCGGGCATCAGCATCACGCGCTCGGCCTCAAAGTCGCCAAAGAACCACTCGCGCAGGCCATCCAGACGCTCGTAGACAAGGCCCGGCCACAGGTTGGCGATAGTCTGCTCGGTGCGGTGCAGCGTCGAGGTGTAGGCATGATCGGGCTCAACGCCACGCGCACGCAAGAACATACCGGCACGCGCCGCCTGCTCGCAGCCCAACTGCGTGAGCGGCGAATCGCTCCACCCCTGAATAATGCGTTTAAGGTTGAATATCGTCTGTCCATGACGGACCAGATACAGATCTTTGTTCATAGGGGTCCTTTCGTTCGTTACCAATCAAGGAGCGAAAACGCCCCGTCGCAATAGCCAAAATGAAGCACGGCACCGTTGTCGGGCTGCTCTCCCCCGCCGGTCACGCATCTAAGAAACTCCTGGCAGGCAGAGCCATGAGAGACCGCAAGCACACGATCGTGCTGCGGTCGGGCCATAATACGGGACAGCGCCGCGACCATGCGCGCCCGAAGCTCGCCTTCCGACTCGCCACCAAAGGCCACCGGATAATCGCCCCAGGGCTGCGGCGGCATATCGCGATTTGATGTGCCCTCCAGCGTGCCCAGGCGCCACTCGCGCAAATCATCGACCGGCTCTATGGGAAGATCCTCGCCAACGATCAGCTCGGCCGTGTGGCGCGCCCGACCCAACGGAGACGAATACGCGTGGTCAAAGGAGATGCCGCGCGCCTCAAACGCCGCGCGCGTCGCCAGTGCCTGCTCGCGCCCGCGCTCCGTGAGCGGCGAGTCTTGCCAGCCCTGCAAAATGTTCTGCACGTTAAGCTCGGTCTGCCCATGCCGAACCAAATACAGATCGGACACACGCCCTCCCCTCGCACCACCACAAAGGGTCAGGCACCTTTGTGGTGGTTTGCCGCAGGATCGCGCCGCAACGACGCAACTACACCAGCACGTCGGCAAGCGGACGCTTGGGCACGTGATGCACCTGCGCCTCGTCGCGCCAGTAATTAATAGTACCGTCGGGGTTGGAATCGATCGCGTCGATAACCTGGGTCTCGGCCGGCACGCCAAAGGCCATGATCAGCTTGAGCTCGTACTTGTCGCCGTCGAGCCCCATCGCATCGATCGCGCGGGGCGTAAAGGCCTTGAACATGCAAGCCGCCACCTCGGGCGTTGCGCTGCGCGCGGCGAGCATCATCGTCTGAGCCGCGATGCCCGTGTCGACCTCGGTGATAGGCGCGGCGGGCTTGCCGGGAACGGTGCGCTCGGCAAGAATTGCAATGTAGCCGGTCGGACACTCGCCCTCGGCAGGACCCGGCCAGTCCTTGAGCGCCCCGGCCCATGCAAGCTCGTCAAACACGCGAGCGCAGTCCTCGGCACCGCTCACCACATGAAAACGCAAGCGCTGAGCATTGGCGCC
Source organism: Collinsella sp. SGI.241 (assembly GCF_050312955.1). NCBI lineage: Bacteria > Bacillati > Actinomycetota > Coriobacteriia > Coriobacteriales > Coriobacteriaceae > Collinsella > Collinsella sp. SGI.241. Next base: position 152,865 of record NZ_JBNPKM010000004.1, on the reverse strand, counting down.
ACAGGGAGCCAGGTGCGCCAGCTCTGCCAGCTCGAGCAAAAACTCGCGCGGCACGCGCATGGACTCGTCAAAACGGCGGCATGTGCGGGCGCGGCGGACCAGCGCATCAAACGCATCCAAGCCAAGCTTTTCGCAACCTTGCTTTGCCATCGACTCGGCGCTCGACGGCGCCGCGGGAACTGCTTCGTTCATAGGGACCCCCAAAAAGCCAATTGTTCTTAGGAAAATCTAACCTAAAACGCAGGCAATAACGAACAGAGCTGCAATGTTCTACACCTGTTGAATAGAAAATCGCAACGTGGGGAAAAACGGGAACAAATCGGGGCTTTTGAGTTGCGTTTCGCCCTCCCCGGCCCATACGCCAGCTCCTTTAGGCGATACTGGTTGTAACGATCACGGCTTACGCCGCACGGAAAGGAGGCCTCATGGGCATCTTTAAGAATGACGACCAACAATCGAGTCTGTTTGGATTTGACGAGAAAAGCATGGCAGGCAAGGCGATTAAAGCCGTGCGCTGGATCTACGCCGCCACGGGCGTCATCGCGCTCATCGCCGGCATCGCGCTGCTGTTTGCACCCACTAAGACCCTCGTCTTTTTGACGACCGTACTGGGCTTCTACTTTGTGATCACGGCTGGCGTCAGGCTGTTCACCGCCATTTTTGAGCCGCTGCTGCCCGCCGGCTGGCGCGTCACGAGCATCCTCGCCAACCTGCTCATCATCTTGGGCGGCGTGGTGATCCTGCGCAACCAGGCGCTTTCGACCGCGACGCTCAGCACGCTTGTGGTGGTCGTGGCCGGCTTTGGCTGGATTGTCGAGGGCATCATGTCGATTCTGGAGTCCGAGCTTTCTTCCAACCGCGCCCTCGCCATCCTGAGCGGCGCGCTCTCCATCATCGCCGGCGTGTTCGTGTTCATCTATCCGCTGTGGTCGGCAAAGATGCTCGTCATCTTTACCGGCGCTGCGCTCCTGGTGTTTGGCGTGACGCTGGTTATTCGCGCTATCCGCTTTGGCAAGCTGGTGCACTAGATGCCGCGAACGCTGTTTATTGATGCCGACGCCTGCCCGGTCACGCGTGAGTCGATCGACTGCGCGCGACGGGCGGGTGTTGCCGTGGTTGTCGCCGGCAACAGCACGCAAAACCTGGAGCGGCACATTCGCCGTGACGACCCACGCGATGCCGAGCACGCGCGACGTGGCTTTTGGGTCACAACGCTCGACGTGAGCGTAGGCGCCGATAGCGCCGACTTTGCCATTATCGAGCGTCTGCAGGCAGGCGATGTGGTCGTGACACAGGACATTGGCCTGGCGAGCATGGTGCTCGGTCGCGATGCCGCCGCCATCGGCGTGCGCGGGCGCGTGTACGACAAAGCCACCATCGATATGCAGCTGTTTATTCGTCACGAAGAAAAGAAGGTGCGCCGCGCCGGCGGTCGCACCCGTGGACCGGCAGCCTTCACCAGCGAAGACCGCGCCCGCTTTAAGCGCAACCTCACCGACCTGCTGCGCTAACCAAGGTAGATTTTTGGGACATGCCTAAAAATCTACCTTTTTGTTTTGGCGATTGGCGCGCATCCGACGCCGGTCATGGCGGTAGATGTTTGAGGCATGCCCCAGTTTTTACGGGATACCTCAAACATCTACTTAGAGGCCAAAGGCGGAAAGGATAAGACCCCAGCCGGCGCCGATGACGTACATCATGACCAGGAACACGGCGTTTTCGCGGGCGCTGCGGTTGGTGCGGAACAGTACCAGGTAACCCACGCCGGCAGAAATGAGTGTACCGGCGAGCATCGGTGCCAGCTGCAGCGCGCCTTCCAGATACAGCTGCGTAATGACCACGCTCGCCGAGCAGTTGGGAATGAGGCCGACAAGCGCCGAACCCAGGACAGCGAGCGTCTCGTTGCCGCGCAGGAACTGCTCGATCGCGGACTCGCCGAAGGTCTCGAGCACGGCGACCAGAATCAGCGTCACCAGGAAAATGAATACCGAAACCTGTACGGTGTGCGAAATCGCGCTGCGGATAATCGACAGGACGGGCGCGCCTTTGTGTGAGTGGGAGTGACCGTGGTGGTGTTCGTGCTCGCCCTCGTGTCCGTGGTCGTGGCCATGTCCGTGGTCGCGGTCGGCCTCGTCTTCATCACAACCGCAATGGTCGCGCTCGCACAGCTCATGGATGTGGTCGGCGCTCACGCCCGCCTCGGCCACCTCGTCGATGATGTCTCCGCCGGTATGGTCGTCGTGCGCGCAGTTAACGTGCGCCGGATTGGCAGCGGTTCCCAACACGGTACGGCGGATCGCCGCATGAGCACGGGCGTTGCGACGCAGACCGCGAATGGCGGCATCCACGATAAAGCCCGTGACCAGCGCGATCAGCGCCTTCGAAGCCAAAAGCATCGCCATAGTCTGCACGGGAACCTGCTCGGCAAGCAGCAGTGGCAACATCTCGTCGGAGGTCGAGAGAAACACCGCCACCAGGGTGCCCAACGTCACGACGCGACCGGCGTACAGCGTTGCCGCCATCGCCGAAAAGCCACACTGCGGCACCATGCCCAGCAACGAGCCAACCACGGGGCCAGCGGCGCCGGCACGCTTGATGGCGCCGTTGACGCGATCGCCCGCCACATGCTCCAGCGTCTCGAGGGCCAGATATGTCACCAACAAGAACGGCACCAGCGAGAGCGTGTCCTTGCCGGCGTCGAGCAAAATATCAATCAGCAAATCCATGACGGATGGAACCTTTCGTGTCTTTCGGCAGCATTGTAAAAGTCCTAGCGGTCAACTAGGGTATTGTAGTTGTCCTAGGCGTGATGCCAATAGTTGCCTGTGGTAAACTATCATCTCGCCACATCTCAATGACCCCGAGCCGCACGACGCGGCCCATCCAAGGAGCAGTATATGAACGTTTCGCAAGCACTCGAATACGAGCGCCAGCCGTTTATCCCCATGTTCATCTATGGCGATCACGCCGCCATGGAGTCCGAGCGTCAAAAAGGCGAAGAGGCCCTCAAGGTGCTCGAGACCGAGTACTTTACCGCCGAGGGCGACCCTGGCTTCGACTTTGCCACCGTGCGCGACCTGGCCGACCGCAACCGCGACCTATGCGACCAGATTGGCGAGGCGCGCCTGCGCAACGTGACGCCCGCGACGCTTTCGCGCGGCCTGTCCGACGCCGATACCTGCGCCGGCATCGGCAAGATGCAAAAGCGCACCGCCGCGTCCGTCATGCGCGAGATCCGCGGCGACCGCGACGCGCTCGGCGTGGCGTACGCCCGCAAGCCCATCCAGGGCACGGTGCTCGGCATCGACATCGAGACCACCGGCCGCGCACCCGAGCGCGGCTACATCATCAACGTGGGCTGGGAGATTATGGAGCTCACCAGCGACGCCGTCCCGCACGACGCCGAGGCACACTATTGCGGCCTGCCCGATATCTACCGCGGCGAAGATGTGCCGCTGTCGAATATCCATCACATCACCTGGGACGACATAGACGGCAAAATGCCCTTCCGCGAGAACAAGGAGCTGCAAAAGCAGCTGCTCAAGCTCATGAAGAAATACCCGTACATGGCGCACAACGCCGCCTTTGAGGACAGCTGGTTCAAGATCCATCTGGACGGCTATGCCGAGGCGCGCCGAGCCGGCAAGATTATCGTCATCGACTCGCGCCAGATCTGCCGCAGCCTGGACGCCGACGTGCGCTCGCTCCCCCGCGAATCCGCACCCGCCGCGCTCGAGAACTGGGCACGCCGTCGCGGCACCCTCGCGCCCGACGCCAACGAGCAGCACCTGGGCCTCGACGACACCGACCTCATGCTCCGCACGGTGCAGGCCGAGTTCAACCTCAAGAACCTGTTTGCCAAGTAGATTGCCAAGCAGAGGCGCCATTCGCGAGCAATACTTGCCGGACCATAGCGCCCCGCGCAAAAGCGACACGCCGAGGCGCCCCTCTCAAGCGACGCAATACGGGCCGATGTCCAAGCGGATATCGGCCCGTTTTCGCGCCGTACAACATGGCCCTCCAGCCCCCGATGTCTAGCCGCCGCATAACCAAGAACTTCATCTGCGCATGTTCAAGCCAAATTGCACATTTTTGTTGACGCCGCCTTTGCATCAAAACGATGCTGACCAGCATCAGTTGTGGAGGTCTGCGTAGCCAGCGAGCTGCGACAATGCTCCAAATAGCATCTTTCTCCATCATTGGCGTCAAGCGCTTGGACAGCTTTTGTTATGCCGCGACATTTTACCTTGGCGTTCATTGCGAACCCCGCTGCCTGGTCTGCCATGCTATCTGTATGAGTATCGTGCTTTCACATAACACGGCAAAAGCGGTCTACCAAGCCGCATACTCGGTATCCGCAATTGGCACCGAGCCCTGCAGCCCTGCCAAGATCTACGGGGCGCGCCCCAGCAAGGAGCTGCTCGACTCTGCCGCCGACTGGCTCGCCAGGCACAACGTCGCTCTGGATAACGATGCCCCGCTCGATACAACGGTGTTCGAGCGCGCAAACGTGCGCAGCATGACGGGCTGCAAGTGCCACGTATCATCCAAGCGGTTCGCGGGCTCGCGCTTTATCAAGCTTGCCGACGACATCTATATTGTCGGCGTCGAACTCTGTGCGCTTCAGGCCGCAACCTATCTTCCCTTTCGAGAACTTGTGGAGTACTACTTCGAACTGTGTGGAGCCTATTCCCTTGGGCACGATGCCTCGACATCCTATACCGAGCGCTTCGCGCTCACCTCGACTTCGAGCCTTAAACATTTCTTTAACTCCCTCATCGACTGCAAGGGCCTCGAACTTGCCCGAAAAGCCATCCAATGCGTGCGGGACGGATGCCGATCGCCGATGGAAACGGCGTTTGTCATGATGCTCACGCTACCCAGGCGCGAGGGCGGTCTTGGCATTAGCGAGATAGAGACCGACTACGAAGTAAAGGTCACAGCTGCCGCAAAGAATCTCACGCGGCGCGAAAAGTTCTATATGGATGCATATCTCAAGCGGTCCCGAACCGACATCGAATACAACGGATTTCAGCACGATGCCGAAGAAGACCGCGCCATTGACGAAGAGCGCAAGAACGCGCTGGCGTCCATGGGCTACGGAATCATTACCGTCAGTCGCTATTCCTTTATGCACGCCAGCGCCTTCGCCAGGGTTATGGAGGCAATCCAGCGAAAGGAGGGCATTCGCCCATCGCGCCTGCCCAAAGATTTCACAATCAAGCAAGAAGAGCTGCGACAATTTGTGCTCAGGAGATTTATCGAGGAAAAGAAGCGTATTGAGGAGCTCCTCCGTCAAGACGCAGCGCAGGGTAATGCACTTGAGCTCGAGCGCGCAGTGCTCGAGGGCATCTCGCTGGACGACCCGACGATCAACAATGTCCCGGCCATCGACGACATGCAAGTCATCGAGCTAGATTGCCCGGAGTTCGCCCAAACAAGCACCTCCACACCCGAAGGCAGGGTGTACGGGGCCAGAACAGAGGCGGACTGACAGGGTGGGTACCCCGGCGACGTGCAAAAACGGGAGTTTTCAGCAGAGCCGAGTATCCGAGGGCGGCCGAATTGCCCCATTTTGCACCGAAGCCGCTGTTTTCGATGTAAGTTAGGCAACAGCTGGGGAATATCTATTGCCATTTGCACTCCAGTAAAGCCCTGTGGCGGCAAACGACGCCGTATCATGCAATAAATAACCCCTCGTCGATGCTGAAAACTCCCGTTTTTGCACGTCGCTAGGGTACCCACGTTGGCATCGGCGGCCTTAACCGCGTCCACAATGCCCTTAGCCGCCTCTGGGGCCAATCGACAGCAAAAAATTTCGCAAATTATATTGACATATGAACATGCGCTCATATACTCGGAAGTAAGTTATATGAGCACATGTTCATATGAAAGGATATTGCAATGAGCGAACACGCCGATGAAATAAGGACCGACATCGACACCACCATCGTGCCCGACATCCCCACCACTTGCTCGCCCGAGGACCTTCCCGACGAGGAGCTGCTGTACGACCTTGCCGACTTGTTCAAGGTTTTCAGCGACACCACGCGTATCAAGATCCTCTACGCTCTCATGGGCCGCGAACTCTGCGTGGCCGACATCGCCGAAGCGACCGCAACCTCGCAGTCCGCGGTGTCGCACCAGCTGCGCACGCTCAAACAGTCGCACCTGGTTAAATTCCGGCGCGACGGGCGCAATATCCTCTACTCGCTCGCCGACGATCATGTCTACACCATGCTCAACCAAGGCATGAGCCACATCTGCGAATAGCGACCAACCACGGTACCAGCGCGGTCTGCACCCAAGCCGCAAATACAGGGAAAGGAACCCATCATGAAAAAGCAGTTTAAGCTCGACGAGATCGACTGCGCCAACTGCGCGCGTAAGCTTCAGGACGAACTCGCCAAGCTCGAGGGCGTCAAGTCCGTTTCGGTCAACTTTATGACTCAGAAGCTGACGCTCGAAGCCGACGACGCTGAGTTCGACGAGGTCCTTGATCGCGTCGTGGAGTTCACCGCCGACGCCGAGCCGGACTGCGAGATCATTCTCTAGCCTGCGCATACGCTGATACGCAAGGCCGCGCTTGTCGCGGTCTTTGTCGCGATGTTATATGAGCGGGTGTTCATACATTCAAATGGGAGGATACGAGTCATGGCCACCGCCGACCCCAAGAAGAAAAAGAAGAAGCGCAAGAAAAAAGAGTCACTCGAGCATAAACGCAACCGCATCCTGGTAGCGCTGGGTATTTTTGTCGTGGTGTACGCCCTCGATGAGCTCGGCGCCCTCACCGCCGCATTCGGCACCCCAGGCAACATCTACGCCAGCTTTGTGCTGTTCCTCGTGCCGTTTTTGATTGCCGGCTACGACGTGCTCCAAAAGGCATTCAGCAACATCCGCCGCGGCAAGGCATTCGACGAGAGCTTCCTCATGGCCGTCGCGACCATCGGCGCGTTTGCGATGGTGCTCTTCCCCGATACCGACCCGCACATGGCCGAAGGCGCCGCCGTTATGCTGTTCTACCAGGTCGGCGAGCTGTTCCAGGCCTACGCCGTGGGCAAGAGCCGCAAATCGATCAGCGCCATGATGGACATCGCGCCCGATTACGCCAACGTTGAGCAAGCTGACGGCACGCTCGAGCAGGTCTTTCCCGATGACATCGCCGTCGGCACCGTCATTGTCATCAAGCCCGGCGAGCGCGTGCCCATCGACGGCGTTATCGTCGAGGGTGTAACCCAGCTCGACACCGCCGCCCTCACCGGCGAGTCGGTCCCCCGTACCGCCAAGACCGGCGACGATATCATCAGCGGCTGCATCAACATGACGGGTCTTATCCGCGTGCGCACCACCAAACCCTTTGGCGAGTCCACCGTCGCGCGCGTCCTGGAGCTCGTGGAAAACGCCAGCGAGAAGAAAGCACGCACCGAAAACTTCATCACACGGTTCGCCCGCGTCTACACGCCCGCCGTCACCGGCGCGGCAGCGGTGCTCGCGCTCGGCGGCGGCCTGGTGACCGGTGCTTGGTCCGATTGGATCCTGCGCGGCCTGACCTTCCTCGTCGTCAGCTGCCCGTGCGCACTCGTAATTAGCGTGCCGCTGAGCTTCTTTGGCGGCATCGGCGGCGCGTCCAAGCTGGGAGTTCTCATCAAGGGCTCCAACTACCTCGAGGCGCTCGCCGATGTGGATACCGTCGTCTTCGACAAAACCGGCACGCTCACCAACGGCACGTTCTCGGTCGTCGCGGTGCACCCTGAGGGCGGCTATACCGAGCAATCGCTGCTTGAAGTCGCAGCCCTCGCCGAGTCGTTCTCCGACCACCCCATCGCGCAGTCGGTGCGCGCCGCCTTCCAGGGCCAACTCGACCCCAAGCGTGTATGTGACTCCACCAACGACGCGGGCCATGGCGTGACGGCGAACATCGACGGCAAGCACGTCGTCGTCGGCAACGCCAAGATGCTCGCCGCGTCCGGCGTTGAAACACCGGACTGTGAGGTCGTCGGCACTATCCTCCATGTGCTGGTCGATGACGTCTATGCCGGTCACATCGTAATTGCCGACACCGTCAAAGCCGATGCCGAGCAAACGATTCGCGAGCTGCACGCCGCCGGCGTCAAGCGCACCGTCATGCTCACGGGAGACCGCGAGGAAGTGGCCGCCGCCGTGGCCAATCAGCTGGGAGTCGATGAGTTCCACGCGCAGCTTCTGCCAGGAGACAAGGTCGAGCGCGTCGAGGCATTGCTGGCGACCGAATCGGGCAAGGGCAAGCTCGCCTTTGTGGGCGACGGTATCAACGATGCGCCCGTGCTCACCCGTGCCGATGTGGGCATTGCCATGGGCGCCATGGGCTCCGACGCCGCAATCGAGGCAGCGGACGTTGTGCTGATGGACGACAAGCCGTCCAACATTTCCCGCGCGATCCGCGTGGCTCGCAAGACCATGACGATTGTTTGGCAGAACATCATCTTTGCACTGGGCATTAAGTTGCTGATTCTGGTGCTCGCGGCGCTCGGCATCGCCAACATGTGGCTCGCCGTGTTCGGCGACGTGGGCGTGGCGATCATCGCCATCCTGAACGCCATGCGCGCGATGAGTGTCAAGAACCTGTAGCATGCGTGGCTGTCCGGCCGGGCGACGCGGCACACAACGCGCAAGGGGCGCCCCCAACTGCCGGCAGAAAAGGAACGTCCCCAAGTGCCGAGCCGCAGCTATAGCAGCCCAAAGTGCTTTGCGGCGTTGTAAATTCCGTCGTCGTCCACGGCGGTCGTCACGTAGCTCGCCGCAGCCTTTACCGTGTCTTGCGCGTTGCCCATGGCCACGCTCGTACCCACGGAGGCAAACATCGACAGGTCGTTCTCGCCGTCGCCAAAGGCGATCGCCTCGCTCGCGTCGATACCCAGGCGCTCCAGCGTCGCCGCTACGCCCAGGTCCTTGCCGCCGTCTGCCGGAATAATATCGCAGAACAGGTCGCACCAGCGCGTGGTGAGCGAATGCGACACGGCATCGGTCACGATAGGCTCGTCGGCAGGATCCACAAAGGCGCAAAACTGGTAAACCGGCGCATCGAAGGCGTGCTCAAACGGCTCCTCGTGGTAGACGATTCCCGCGTTGTTACCGGCCGTCACCACGCGTTCGGACAGGCGGTTCACAAACGAGTTCTCGCCCTGCATGCACAGTGAGTCATAGCGCCCCTCGGCCACCTGGTCCACAATCACCGCAACGTCGTCCGGATCAATCGGGCAGCTGCGGTAGACGCCCTCGGCATCAAAACAGTGCTGGCCCGAAAGCGTAATGTACGCATCCCAGCCCAAGTCGAACAGCCAATCCGGCATCTGGTAGGTCGGACGGCCCGTGGCGATCACGCACGCAATCCCCTGCTCGTGAAAGCTGTCGAGCACTTGCTGCGCCGACGCCGGAATCCGGTGCGTCTTAAAGCTCAGTAGCGTGCCGTCGATATCGAAAAACGCGGCTTTGATCATCCTCGTCTACTCCTCGCCCTCGAGCTTCTCGCTCGCCTCGAGCCACGCCATCTCCAGCTCGTCCATAGCGGCGTGAGCCTCGTCGATCTTTGCCTGCTGCTCGCCCAGCGCCGTGTAGTTGGTGGGATCGACCTGCGCCATCGCGGCCTCGGCCTCCTCCACGCGAGCGCGCTGCGTCTCCATCTTGCGCTCGAGCGAGCTCACCTCGCGGCGGAGCTTCTGGCGCTCGGCATTGGAAAGGCCATTGGGCTGACCGCTCGCCTTGGGCTTTTCGGCTGCAGCTGCCGCGGCACCGGTGTCAAACGTGCCGGTCTTGGCGCTCGTCGCACCCACGGGCTCGCCCTCGGCGGTGGCATTGCACAGGCGCAGGTACTGGTCGACTCCGCCGGGCATGTGCGTCAGGTGACCGTCGAGCAGCGCCCACTGCTGGTCGGTCACGCGCTCCATCAAAAAGCGGTCATGCGTTACCAGAATCAACGTGCCGGGCCAACCATCGAGCAGGTCCTCGACAATCGCCAGCATGTCGGTATCCAGGTCGTTGCCGGGCTCGTCCAGGATGAGCACATTGGGCTCATCCAGAATCGTCAGCAGCAGCGACAGGCGACGGCGCTGTCCGCCCGAAAGATCGCCGATACGACTCCAGAGCTGCTGCGTCGTAAAGCCCAGACGCTCGCAGAGCTTCTCGGGCGAGGTCTCCTTGCCATCGATAACGTAGTACTTCTTGTAGTTGCTGAGCACCTCGCGGATCGTGTCGCCCATGTAGGGCTCGAGCTCCTCGAGCTGCTGCGACAGCACGCCAAAGCGCACCGTCTGGCCAATCTTCACGCGGCCGCGCAGGGGCGCGATCTTGCCCTGAATCACATCGAGCAGTGTGGACTTGCCGGCGCCGTTCTCGCCCAAAAGACCATAGCGGTCGCCCGCACCAATGAGCCAGGTCACGTCGGAGAGCACCTGCTTGGGCGCGCCGTCGGTATCGGCATAGCCGGCGTCCACGTCGACCACGTCGATAACCTGCTTGCCCAGGCGACTCACCGCCAGGCGCTTGAGCTCCAGCTCGTCGCGCACGGGCGGTACGTCGGCAATGAGCTCGCGGGCGGCATCCACGCGAAACTTGGGCTTGGTGGAGCGCGCCTGTGCGCCGCGGCTCAGCCACGCGAGCTCCTTGCGCGCCATGTTGCGACGGCGCTCCTCGGTAACGGCGGCCATGCGGTCGCGCTCTACGCGCTGAAGGATATATGCGGAGTAGCCGCCCTCGAAGGGGTCGACCTGGCCGTCGTGGACCTCCCACATGCTGGTGCAGACCTCGTCCAAGAACCAACGGTCGTGCGTGACCACGAGCATGGCGCCCTGGCCGCGCTGCCAGCGGGCCTTTAAGTGGCGCGCGAGCCAGTTGATGGTGCGCATGTCCAGATGGTTGGTGGGCTCGTCGAGCATGAGCACATCGTAGTCGCCGATCAGCAGGCGCGCGAGGTCCACGCGGCGGCGCTGACCGCCCGAAAGCTCGCCCACCGTGCCCTCCCAGGGCACATCGCTAATAAGGCCGGCCAGGATCTGGCGCGTACGCGGGCTCGACGCCCATTCGTACTCGGGCGTGTCGCCGACGACGGCATGATGCACGGTGTCGGTATCGACCAGGTTGTCCTTTTGGCCGAGCAAACCAATCGTCGTGTCGCGTCGATGCGTCACGCGGCCGTCGTCGGGCTCCAGCGTACCGGCGAGCACACTCAGCAGCGTCGACTTGCCGTCGCCGTTTTTACCGACGATGCCAATGCGGTCACCCTCGTCCACGCCAAGCGTCACGCTATCGAAAATATGCTTGGTGGGAAACTCTAGGCTGACGGAATCGCATCCCAAAAGAATCGCCATATGCCCTGCTCCTTCGTAGAAATTCAACGTTGTCCATGATAGCAGCGAGCCCCACCCCAAACCACCACGAAGGTGCCTGTCCCCTTTGTGGTGGTCGTTTCGGTCGCAGAGCAAAAAGGCGGGCCATCTCCCGCAAGAGATGACCCGCCTCTCCAATCAGTCCCGCGGCAACCATGGCCGCCGCGGGCCTCAAGCATGTCCCGGACTAGGAGAACATGCCGGTGAGGTAATCATTCAGCCGCTTATCCTTGGGCCGTTGGAAAATCTCGTCGGTCTCGTCGTACTCGACCATATCGCCCATGTAGAAAAACGCCGTGCGGTTGGACACGCGCGACGCCTGCTCCATGTTGTGCGTCACGATGACGATGGCGCGGTCGGCAACAATCGATGACATCAGGTCCTCGATTGCCAGCGTCGAGATGGGGTCGAGCGCCGAGCAGGGCTCGTCAAACAGAATCACATCGGGATTGAGCGCCAGCGTGCGCGCAATGCACAGGCGTTGCTGCTGGCCGCCCGAAAGCGCGTAGGCGCTCTTGTCGAGCTTGTCCTTGACCTCGTCCCACAGCGCCGCGCCGCGCAGGCTTTCCTCGACCATGCGATCGAGCTCGTCGCGGTCAGTAATGCCGTGGCGTTTGGGCGCAAACGTGATGTTGTCGCGAATGGACTTGCGAAAGGGGTTGGGCTGCTGGAACACCATGCCAATGGAGCGACGCAGCTCGTAGGTGTTCTCGGTCTTGGTGTTCACGTTGCGCCCGCGGTAGTTGATCTCGCCCTCCACGCGGCAGCCGCGAATCTCGCGATTCATAAGGTTGAGGCTGCGCAAAAAGGTCGACTTACCGCAGCCCGAAGGCCCGATGAGCGCCGTGATCTCGCCCTTGTGAAAGTCGAGCGACGTATCGTGCAGCGCATGGTGGTCGCCATAGTACACGTTGACGTCCTTGGTGGAAAGCACGACCTCGTCGCTCACGGCTTTGCCGCTTACGCGCACGCGCTTCTCGCTCTCCCCCACGCTCGACAAAAAGTCCTGGGTCTCGGACGCGGGCGCCTCGGTTGCGGGCGTTGCATTTATCTCGCTCATTCGGCCGTCATCCTCCTTGCCAGTTGCTTGCCCACGATACGGGCGACTACGTTAAACAGCAGCACGCAGATCATCAGCAGTGCCGCGGTGCCCCAAACAATCTGCTGGGCCTCGGGGCTGCCCTCGCCATAGATCTTGTAGATGTGCACGGCGAGCGACTCACCGGGGCGGAACACGTTCCAGGCACAGGTGGGGCTCGACAGGTTAAAGCTCAAGAAGTTCAGACGCACCGGCGAGCTCATGCCCGAGGTAAAGAGCAGTGCTGCGGCCTCGCCAAACACACGGCCGGCCGAAAGCACGATACCGGTCACGATGGCGGGCATGGCCTCGGGGATCAGGATGTGCAGCGTGGCCTCCCAGCGGGTGAGGCCCATAGCCAGGCACGCATCGCGCTGGGCCTGCGGCACGTCCTCGAGCGCCTGCTGAATCACGCGCACCAGGATGGGGATGTTGAACATGGTGAGAGCGACGGCGCCGGAGATGATGGAGTACTTCCAGCCCAGCTGCACCGAGAACACCAGAAAGCCGAACATGCCGACGACGATGGAAGGCAGCGAGGACAGCGTCTCGATGGCGGTGGAGGCGATGTCACGGATGGGGCCGTCCGGCGCGTACTCAACCAGGAAAACCGCGCCGCCCAAGCTGATGGGCACCGAGATACCTAGGGTGATCAACAGCAGATAGAACGAGTCGAACAGCTGGTAGAGCACGCCGCCCTGGGTTCCGTTGGCGCGCGCGGGCTGCGTGAGAAAGCCCGGCTGGAACAGCGTCGAGATGCCCTCGAACAGGATATAGGCCACCATGGAGACGACGATGAGCATGACGATGGCGACGATTGCCGTCAGCACGCCCGTGGCGATGCGGTCCTGCTTTTGGACGCGCCTGAGTCTCGCCTCGTCGATATGAATGCGCGTGCTAGCCACGAGCCTTCGCCCCCTTGCGGCCGATAAGGTGGATGATCAGGATAAAGATGAGGCTCATGCCCATCAGCAGCAGACCGAGTGCCCACAGGACGTCGTCTTGGGCCGAGCCCTCGGCATAGACCGCCATGGACGTGGTGAGCGTGGTGGTGATGGTGGAGGCCGGCGACAGCAGCGACGTCGGCATGGCCTCGATACCGCCGATAACCATGCGCACGGCGAGCGTCTCGCCAAAGGCGCGGGTCATGCCAAGGATGACCGCGGTCATGAGCGACGGCATGGCGGATTTGAGTACCACGTGCCAGATGGTCTGCCAGCGGGTGTAGCCCAGCGCGAGCGAACCCTGACGGTAGCTATCGGGCACGGCACGCAGGCCATCGACCGAAAGGGTGGTCATCGTCGGCAAGATCATGACGGCCAGCACAATGGCGCCGGGCAAGATGCCCAGGCCCGTGCTCACGTGGAAAACGCTCTTCATAAGACCGACGACCACGTGAAAGCCGACCAGACCAAAGACGACCGAGGGAATGCCGGTCAAAAGCTCAATAAGCGGCTGAAACACCTTGGAGCCAAACTTAGGGCTAATCTCGACCGCAAAGATAGCAGAGCCGATGGCGATGGGCAGCGCGATAAGCGTGGAGAGCACCATGACCGCAAACGAGGTGACGATCAGGGGCAGGGCGCCGGTATAGGGCAGGCCGTTTTTGGCCGTGTTGGCCAGGTCCCACTTGGTGCCGGTAAAGAACTCGACGACCGAAACGCCGTCCTTGAGAAAAGCCGAGAGGCCCTTTTGGGCGACCATAAAGATGAGCGCGGCAACGACAAGCGTCACGAGCGCTACGCACGCGCCCGTGACGCCCAGGCCCACGTTCTCAAGGTCGCGCTTTGGCAGCTGTTTTGCCATTGCAAACCTTTCCGGGGCGATTACTTATTTAGCGGAGACCTTGCCGCTGGCGTCCTTGACGACCTTCATGGCAGAGACAGGGATAAAGCCCTGTTCCTCGACGAGTTTGCCCTGGACGTCGTCGGAAAGCATGAACTCCAAGAAGGCCTTGGTGGCATCGTCGGCGTCCTTTGCGCAGTACATGTGCTCGGTCGCCCAGATCTTAAAGGAGTCGTCGGTGACGTTTGCGCTCTTGGGCTCCACGCCCTCGACCTTGATGGCGTTGAACTTGGAGTCGTCGAAGTGCGAGAAGTCGAGGTAGGAGATGGCGTTGTCGGTGCTGGCCATCTGAGTCTGGACGTCGCCGGACTTGTCGAGCTCGGCGTCGCCCTTAAAGTCGACGGCCTCGTCACCAAAGACGGCGGCCTCGAAGGTGGCGCGGGTGCCGGAGCCGGCCTTGCGGTTGAGAACGACGATGGTGGCGTCGTCGCCGCCGACCTCCTTCCAGTTGGTGATCTGGCCGGAGAAGATGCCCTTGAGCTGCTCGAGGGATAAGTCGTCGACCTTCACGTTCTTGGAGACGACGGGACCCATGCCCACGACGGCGACCTCGTGGTCGACGAGGTTCTTGACCTGGTCGGCCTCGAGCTTGGTCTCGGCGAAGACGTCGGAATTACCGATGGTGACGGTACCGGCGGCAACGGCGGTCAGGCCCTTGCCCGAACCGTTGCCCGAGCCAGAGACGGAGACGTCCGGGTTGGCGTCCATGAACTTCTCGGCAGCGGCCTCGACGAGAGCCTGGAACGAGGAGGCGCCGTCGTAGGTCACCTCGCCGGAGACGGACTCGGCAGCGGCGCTGCCCTTGTCGGCGGCGTTGGAAGCGCCTGCGCCGCCGCAGCCAACGAGGCCGAGGCCCACGAAGCTGGCAAGACCACCAGCGAGGCCGAGGAACTGACGACGAGAATAAGCCTGATCGAGCATAATCTTCCTTTCATACATGCGACTCGCGGGCACCCTGCCCGCTTTGCTGTTTGGAAAGATACGGCCTCGATCGGGCGGTGCCCGCGCCAACTGCGGATTCTTACGGGCATTTGATAGACCCTTACCGCGAGCGCGACTCGGCTTTACAAACGAATAACAAACCCGCCCCCAAGCATGGCCCGCCTTTTACACCAATAAAAACAAAGTTGCGGTGAAATAGTTCCTGCTTGGCCATCAAATGGCCCATTCTAGGAACTATTCCATCGCAACTTAGATTAGGAAACCGCGTAACCTTAAAGCTCTAATTCATTCAAACGGAGGATCGCAACAATATAGATCTTGAGCGCCTGCTTGAGCTGTTCCTCGTTGGCGCACTCGTTGGGGCCGTGCATCTGGCCGCCCCATGCGGGCAGCTCCAGGCCGGTTTCCTCGGGGCCAAACGACACGGCGCGGGCAAAGTTGCGCGCGTACGTGCCGCCGCCCATGGCAAAGGGCTCGGCATGCTTGCCCGTAAACTCGTTATAGGTATCAATAAGCGCCTTCACGGCCGGATCGTCGGCGGACACCGAGAACGGTACCTTTGCACGACCCACACGGCACGTCACGCCAAAGCGGCCCACGAGCGGCTCGAGCTGCTCGCAGATGGTATCGGCGCTCGTGCTGTCGGGGAAACGTACGTCGATGACCTGCTCAATATGGCCATCCATCACACGGATAACACCGGGGTTGCACGTGAGCGGGCCAAACGCCGGGCTCGTCGCGTCGATACCCAGGCCGTGGCCATAGGCATCCGCATGTACAAAGGTCAGAAACTTGACAAACTCGTGCTCGGCGGGCGTCAGCAGGCGCTCGTCGCGTGCACCAAACGCGTCCTCGGCCTCGCGCAGATACGCCACGATGAGGCCGACGGCATTGATCGTTCCCTCGGGCATCGAAGCGTGACCGCCAATACCGTGGGCGAAAATCTGCGCATGTCCGTTATCGAGCGCCGTGATCTCCAGGCGGTCGGCGTTCTCAACGGGCGCCGGCAGCTCATCGGCGGCAATCGCGAGCTCGCAGATAGACTGCGACGGAATGGCGTTGCTCGCCTCGGCACCGCTCCACGATACGATGCGCCCGCCGTCGATCTTGGAGCTCACAAACGTCGCCCCAAACTGGCCCTTCTCGGCATTGCAGACCGGGAACTCGGCATCGGGCGTAAACAAAAAGTCGGGGTCTGCGTGGTTCTCCAGATAATGGTGAACGTCGGACATGCCCACTTCCTCATCGCAGCCCAGCAGCGCGCGGAAGGTATAGCGCGGCACAATGCCGTGCTTGATCAGGTAGGCACCGGCGTAGAGCGACAACACGGCCGGGCCCTTGTCGTCGATCACGCCACGACCGAGCAGCCAGCCCTCGCGGCGCTCCATCGCAAACGGGTCGGTGTTCCAACCGGGACCGGCGGGCACCACATCCACATGGCAGATGGTCGCAAGCTGCTTATCGCCGCGGCCGGGAATGTCGGCGATGCCCACATAGCCCTCGTCGTCGCTCGTCTGGTAGCCGAGCTTTTGCGCAATGCCGAGCGCACAATCGAGCGCATCACGGACCGGGCGGCCAAACGGCGCACCGGGCTCCGCATGGGCAGCAACGGCCACGGACGGATAGCTCACCAGCTGCTCGATATCGGCAACGACATCTTCCCAGATCTCGTCGACATACTCGGTAACGCTCTGCTCCACCTGATTCATGGACGACCTCCTTACCAATGAGCGACGGCCACACCCGCCTCTCGCATAACGTCATTAGATGGCGAAAAGTTTAGCAAGCTCGGCCACCGAGTGCACCACTGCATCGGCACCCGCCGCCTCGTGCTCGCCCGGCACCGCCGCGCCCGAATAGATACCAATGCACGGCACGCCCCTTGCGTGCGCGCCCTCCACATCGTTAAAGCGGTCGCCGATCATCACGGCATCGTCCGCCGTCGCGCCGAGCGCCGCCAGGGCATCGCGAACCGAATCGGCCTTGGTCTCGCGCCCCTGCGGCGGATTCATACCGACCACCGCCTCAAACTGCGAAATCCCCAGCTCGCCCACCATGTCGATGCACTTTGCCTCCATGCGCGACGTCGCCACGGCCAAGTGATGCCCCTGGGCGGCCAGGCCATCGAGCAGTTCGGGAATTCCATCGAACACGGGGTACTCTTCCGGTCCCAGCTCATCAAAAAAGGCACGGTACTCGTCGGCCACCACAAGCGACTCCTCGCGCGAGAAGCCGTAGAAGTCGTGGAAGCTCTTCCACAACGGAGGCCCGATCATGCGGCGCAGGTCACCCATCTGCGCCTCAGAAAACCCGCGCGCAGCCAGCGTTTTACGCGTCGAGGTCATTACCGCCCGGCCCGTATCGGCCACCGTGCCGTCAAAATCAAACAGCACGACCGGCCGCTTGCATATCTCCAGTGCCTCCATCGACATCCCTCTTCCCCAGTTGAAGATTTCCACACCGACACTTCAAACTGTTGACTATTCAACAATTGAACCTAGCAATGTGGAGCGACTCTACTATACTTGTCGCACTTTGCTCTCAGAAGGCGGCGCGCAAGCGCCCCAACGAAAGGTGCAATTATGTCTTTTGCCATCATAACCGACTCCACGTCGGACATCTCCCCCGCCCGCGCCCAAGAGCTCGGCATTTACGTGATTCCACTTCATGTGATTATCGAAGGCGAAGACCTGCTCGACCAGGTGCAGATTACCGCCGAGGAATACGTCGCCCGCATGGCCGGATCCGAGCAGCTGCCGCACACCTCGCAGCCAAGCGCCGGCGAGTTCAAGGCACTCTTTGACCGCGTGCGCGCCGACGGCCACGATAGCGCCATCTTTATCTCACTGTGCAGTGAGTGGTCCGCCTGCTATGCCAACGCCAGCCTGACGGCCGAAGCGCACGAGCTCGACGTGCGCTGCATCGATTCGCGCACCGGCTCGGGTGCCGAGGGCCTGCTGGTGGAGTACGCGCTGGCCATGCGTGAGGACGGCCGCAGCCTGGACGAGACCGAAGCGCAGATCCGCGCGACGCTGCCCGACGCCCATCTGCTGCTGATTCCCCGCACGCTCGAGAACCTCGTTAAGAACGGCCGCGCGCCCAAGCTCGCCGGTCAGCTCACGCAGATGCTCAATATTCGCCTGGCCGTTTCGCCGGAGTGGAAATCGGGCGAGATCAAGGCGATCAAAAAGGGTCGTGGCGCCAAGCGCATCGTCACCAACACCATGGCAGATTGCCTCGCATTTTTGGCCGAGCACCCGGGCTCCAGCGTACGTGTGCTCACGACCGGCGCCGCCGAGGAGCAGGAGCTCGTCAACCAAGCGCTCGCAGGCCAGAACTACGTAGACGCCGGCACCGGCCCCATCGGCTGCACCATCGCCACCCACGTAGGCGTCGACGCCATCGCCATCAGCTACTGTCCCCGCTACCAGCCCATCCACTAGGGGCACCTTTACCACTTGCGGTGGAATAGGGACTGTTTTTGGCTTATCAACCGCAAATCAATCCCTATTCCACCGCAACTTAAAAACGGGCACTCAGCCCTGTGGGCCCTGGAATAGCTCATCATGTGAGCCCATTCTGACCAGTCTGATCACCGGATTAGTCTTATGCGGCAAGTAGAGAACGACCACATCGACCAAGCCATCGGATAGATGGAAATCGATGTGGCCGTTGTAGTTGCCACCCGGGTTTGAAAGCTCGTGGGCGCCATATTCCGCGGGAAGCGAGCCGTGAGCCGCAAGCTCTGCAACTGCCGCCTTAAACTCGGTTTTTAGCTGCGGATGGACGCGCATCGTCCGTTTGTAATCCGCCTTAAACTGAGCCTCGACTTTAATCTCAAACATCGCTAGCCCTCATCGAGGAACGATATAAGCTCATCGGCGTTATTGAATGACGGGCTGTCGTCCGGCAAAATCCCCAACTCATGAGCCTCGGCAATCACCATGGCGCGCCTCGTCGCCTCATTGGGCACCTCCGCCCTTCCTACGATCTCAAAAGGAATCTTTCGTTGATTTACCAGCTGCCGGACAGCAAGGTTGAGATACGAATTGAGACTCAGACCAACCGTATCCAAGAACTCAGTCGCCTGTTCCTTGAGCCCCTCTTCGATGCGAACCGTCGTAGGCTTAACCGCTGCAGTAGACATATGCGACCTCCTCGCCCTCGTCTTTTGCATCAGTATACCCCGTTTAGATGGCAGGCTGATGTTAAATAGCATCAGTCTGCCGTTCACATTCCACAACGACAGGCACGCTCGCCCTACATCAGCCCGCTCAGGACAATATCGACGGCCTCGTTGAGGTCATCGGTGATGTGGACGAGGTCTGGATCGAGTGGGCTGATCATGCCGGCATCCATCACCGGGCCGTTGAGCCAGTCGAACAGGCCCTGCCAGTATTCGCTGCCCACCAAAACAAGCGGCATGCGCTTGACCTTGTGCGTCTGCACCAGCGTGAGCACCTCAAACATCTCGTCGAGCGTACCAAAACCACCGGGAAACACGATGGCGCCCGAGCTGTATTTGACAAACATGGTCTTGCGCACAAAGAAGTAACGGAAGTCCATGCCGAGGTTCACGTATTTGTTGAGCCCATGCTCGTGCGGAAGCTCAATACCCAAGCCGACCGACTTGCCGTTGGCGCTCGCCGCTCCCCTGTTGGCCGCCTCCATAATGCCAGGACCACCGCCGGTGATAACCGCCACGCCGCGCTGCGCGATCTTGCGGCCGACCGTGCGCGCCGCCTTGTAGAGCGGATCGGTCTTGGGCGTGCGGGCACTGCCGAAGATGGTCACCGCGGGCCCGAGCTCGGCAAGCGCGCCGAAGCCATCGACAAACTCGGCCTGAATGCGCAGCACACGCCACGGGTCGGCGTGCAACCAGTCAGTCGAGTCCTCGGGCGCCAGCAGGTTGGCGTAGGTGTTGTCCTTAGGAATCATAGGGCCGCGCATAACCACGGGGCCGCGTCGGTACGTCTCGTCGTAGGCCGGCTCGCCCTCGACGTTCTCATTCTTAATCATGGGATACTCCTATCGAAAATAGAAACGGGCGGGGTCGACGCCATGCGTCAAACACCCGCCCGAACATCAACCATTCGGTATGGTACCCACGATGCATCAAGCGCTTGCAAGGCATCGGTCAGAGGTCGTGCAACCGATGCCGACGCATGCGATGCCCGGCACCGGCTACGCACGGTCGATTGGCACGTAGCCTCGATACCGCGCGAGCGCCCCCGTAAGCGCACCCGCAGCTCTTAGTAATCCACTGCCGCGGGGCTGTTCATCCAGTCGCTCACGAACGCACCGTAACGGCCCTCGATAATGGCCTGGCGGGCACGCTGCATAAGGTTGAGCAGGTAGTAGATGTTGTGCATCGAAAGCAAAATGCCGCCGAGCATCTCCTTCTGCGTGACCATGTGGCGAATGAGCGCACGGCTGTAGCCGCCCGTGCACACCGGGCAGGTGCAGGTGGGATCGATGGGGCCGTCGTCGTGCGCAAAGCGGGCGTTGCGGAAGTTAAGGCGACCCTCGCTCGAAAACGCCGTCCCCATGCGGCCGGTGCGCGTCGGCAGCACGCAGTCGAACATGTCGATGCCCACGCCTACACCACGCACGAGCGTCGTCGGGTTGCCGACGCCCATCAGGTAGCGCGGCTTATGTTTGGGCATGTACTCGCTCGCGAGCGGTGCCAGCGTCTCAAACATGGTCTCGTGGTCCTCGCCCACCGAGTAGCCGCCAATGCCGTAACCGGGGAAGTCACCGCACTCCTCCAGATGGCGCAGCGAACGCAGGCGCAGGTCCAGATGCATGCCGCCCTGAACGATGCCAAAGAGCGCCTGGTCGTCGCGGGTATGAGCTTTATAGCAGCGCTCGGCCCACATGCTCGACAGCTCAACGGCGCGCTCAACGTAGGCGCGCGTGGCGGGATAGCCCGGGCACTGGTCGAGCTGCATGCAGATGTCGGAGCCGAGCTTCATGGCGATTTCCATGTTGTCCTCGGGCGTCCAGAACACGTGGCGGCCGTCGTAGTCGTTGACGATAAAGCGCACGCCCTCGTCGGTGAGCTTGACGGCGTCGTTGTGGCTGAACACCTGGAAACCGCCGGAATCAGTGAGGATGGGGCCATGCCAGTTCATAAACTTGTGCAGGCCACCCAACTCGGCGATGGTGTCCTCGCCGGGGCGCATGGACAGGTGATAGGTATTGGCGAGCACGATCTGGGCACCGAGCTGCTTGACAGTCTCGGTAGGAATGCCCTTGACGTTTGCCTTGGTGCCCACGGGCATAAAGATCGGCGTCTCGATGTCGCCGTGCGGAGTGTGCAGCACGCCGGCACGCGCATGCGTCGTCGGATCCTCGGCGATCAGGTCGAATTTAAATAGGCTCTGGTCCATAAACTGGAACTCCTTGGTTGCGGTTCATACGCAAACCATTATAAAGACCGCGGCAGGTGAACGGCATAACGTCTTTCGGAGAAGGGAATGTCAAGCGCAAACTGAATAGAGCGGCCAAATTTTTGCTATCCAAGCGAGCCATCGAACACGTTTTGAAACTTTGCTGCGGCGCGCGGGATGCCGGCGCGAGACTTTATCATAGGGTGACAATCAACGATGAGGAGCACATGCCTATGACAGACGAGCTGGACCCCCAGACTCAGCAGCATATTGATGATTCCGCAGACGCCGTCGACGACTGCAGCACTCCTACCTGCGTCGCCGCTTCCGTCGATGCATCCGCCGAAGATGCGCACGCCGGTGCGGATAAGGCAACAGACACAGGCGATACTGTCGAGCATGACGAAGGCGAGCAACCGGAGTCGAACGACGCCGAGCCCGACGCGGACCCCGCGTCACAGGCGGCAGGCCCCATCGAGGTATCTTCGGAAGAAGAGCTCGATGCCGTCATGGACTCCATGATGGATGCCGTCAAAGCAATGAAAGACGCCGTGGCCGACGCCGATGTGGACGTCGAAGAAGAGAAGGCCGCCGAGGCCGCATCGACCTTCGTGCCTGGCGAGACCCCCGTTGCCGACCAAGGCAGCACCGTACCTTCGTTCTTACAGCTCGAGCACCCTACAATTGGCGCAGATGCAGTTGACCCGCACACTGCCGGCTTTTCCGTGATCGAGGGTGGCACCGGCAATATCGCCACGTCGCAGGCGCCCGATGCGGGTACGGCCGACGCCGGTCACCCGACCGCTCCACACGCCCCTGCAGCCAGCCGCGATCTGGGAACCGCCGTCTCAAATACAGCAAACGCCGTAGGCACTTTTATCGCCCAGGGCGCCTCTGCCATGCGCGAGATGAACGCCGCAAAGAAGGCGCTCGCGGACGCTCGTGCCCACCTGGCCGAACTTGATCAGCGCATCGCCGATCAAGGAGAGGAGCTCGAGACGCGCCAGGATATCGCAGGGCGTTACGACCAGATTGTCGCCGAGCAGCGCCACGCTATCGACACGGCACAAAAGGCCGCCGCGGCGGCAGAAATCGGCCGCGATACCCATGCCGCCAAGACAACAGAGCTCAAAGCGCAGCTCGAACAAATAAAAGAAGAGGACGACGCCACCGAGCGGCGTCTCAAAGCCGCACTCGATGCCGTCGAAGCGCGCGAAGCCAGCTCGCGCGAGACCGGTAACCGCCTCGTACGACGTCTCGAGGATTCCAAGCGCATCCGCGACAAGGTACAGGCCGAGCGCGACGCCGGCGTTGCCGCAGCGCAGCAAACCGTCGACGCCACGCGTGCTCAACTCGAAACGTTGCGCCGTGAGTATGCCGAGCTGCAGCGCAATCCCTCGGCAAATCCCGCCAACTATACGGTGCGCACCAGCGAGCTTTCGATGCAGATTTCCGACACGGCTGATGCCCTGCGTAAAGCCGAGGAAGATGTCCCGCGCATCACCGCCGATCTTGAGCACTCGCTCGCAGCCGCCGAGCACGCCGTCGAGCAGGCGCAAGCCCCCATCGCCGACGCCAAGCGCGCCCATCAGGCCGTGACGGCCGAGGCCGATGCCGCGCGCGACGAGCTGCAGACCGCAAAGGCGGCCGCTGCAACGCGCCAGCGCGAATTACGCGAGAAGATCGTCACCGAGGACAAAGCGCGTCAAGAGCAAGAGCAGGCTATCGCCAATGCCCAGGCGGACGTCGCGCATGCGCAGTCGATCATCGAGCAGGCGACCGAGGTGCACAACCATCCCGAGATCACCGAATCGCTCGCGGGCTCCCTGGCTCGCGATAAGGACGAGCGTGCCGAAACCGAGCGCGAAGTGGCTCAGCTCGAAGCCGCCGAGAACGACGTGCGCGAGCGCACCCGTGACTCACGCGTTAAATTCACCGGCGCAATCGTCTGCATTGTCGCCGTAATCCTCGTGATCGTCCTAATCTGGCTGTTCGCGAGCAAGTAAACCAGCTGCCAAAAAACACTCACCGCAACGTTTTGATTGGTGCAAAGGGGCCAGGCTACTTTGCACCAACTTGGTGCATATAAAGCAGTCCCCATTGCACCAACAACGTTTGCCCAGATAAAACCTGCCAAAATAAACCTGTCCCTTTTTGGCAGGTTGAACCACGGCAACGCCAATGTTTTGGCGAAGTCAGCGAAAACCCGCCAGAACGGCAATCTCTTGACAACCAAAGAAATGCCGATGTTTTGCCAGCGACAGCGAGCGGGTCGCATTTGAGGCAAGGTGACGTGAAACGAAAGGGCGCTGACCTTCTGGTCGCGCCCTTGAAGTTGAACGTCAGATTGTCCAAATGCGGCCCGCGCAGCGTCGAGCAGTTACGCGGTTCGTAGAACCGCGTAACTAACAAATGAGCATGGCGTCGCCAAAGCTGAAGAAGCGGTAGCGCTGCTCGATAGCGGCGGCATAGGCATCCATGATCTGATCGCGGGTGGCAAGTGCGCTCACGAGCATCATGAGTGTGGAGCGCGGAACATGGAAGTTAGTGATCAGCGCGTCGACCACGTGATAGGTCGAGCCGGGCATGAGGTAGAGCTGCGTCGTCGCGTTCTCGCGCGCCACGATGTCACCACGGCCGAGCGTGTCGGCCCCGTCCTTACGGCCCTCAAAATAGCGCGCTGTCACAGCCGGATCGGACACCGGCGCGTCCGCGTCAAACGCACTCTCGAGCGAGCGGACTGCGGTGGTACCGACAGCAATCACGCGATGCCCCTCGGCCTTAGCCTTATGCACGGCGTCGACAACCTCCTGCGACACGTGATAGCGCTCGGTGTGCATCACGTGCTGCGTGGGGTCGTCCTCCTCCACCAGACGGAAGGTATCGATGCCCACCTCGAGCTCGACAGCGGCAAACTTCGCACCCTTGGCCTCGATAGCGGCCATGAGCTCGGGCGTGAAGTGCAGGCCCGCCGTGGGAGCGGCAGCTGAGTGCTCCTCCTTCATGGCGTAGACGGTCTGGTACTTCTCGGGATCGCCCTCGTAATCGGTAATGTAGGGCGGCAGCGGCACGTGGCCGGCAGCATGGATGGCCTCATCGAGCGTGCGCGGCTCGCCGGCGGCATTGCAACCGGCCGGCTCAAAACGCACCAGGCGGCCGCCGCGGCTATCGGTGACAAAGTCGACGACCTCGGCCGTCAGCACCACGGGCGCGCCCTCGGGCGCATGGGCGCCACCGGCGCGATACTCAATTTGAGCGCCGGGCTTTAGGCGCTTGCCCGGCTTGACCAGGCACTCCCAAACGTGACCCAGAGGATCCACGTCCTCGCGGCGCTTGAGCAGCAGCGTTTCGACCACGCCGCCCGAGCCTGTCTTGCGGCCAATCAGGCGGGCCGGCATCACGCGCGTCTGGTTGATGACGAGCACGTCGCCCGGCTCGATATAGTCGATGATGTCGCGGAAGATGCGGTGCTCGACGGTGCCGCCATGCTCCAGTGGCGTTCCCGCCTGGGAGCCCTTGCGATCCACCACCAGCAGGCGGCAGGAGTCGCGCGGCTCGGCAGGAGCCTGGGCAATCAGTTCCTCAGGAAGGTTGTAGTCAAAATCATCGGTACGCATAGACACGTCGAATACTCCTTATATAGCTAAAATCCGCTCTACATCCTAGCAGGCTGCCAGCCCAAAAGAACTACTTTTTGGCGGCTTTGCGCTCGTCGCGGATGCGGGCGCGGTCCATGGCCGCCTCGACGGCCGAGAAGCGGCAACCACAGTAGTTCTGCCGATACATGCCCAGCTCGCGCGAACGGCGTGTCGCCTCGGGATAATACGGGCGAAAATCGCGAATGACCGGGGCGAGCCCATGTGCCGCCGCCAAGCGCTCAAGCACGTCATTGCAGGTGTCGAACAACTGATACGGCGAGACGGCGAGCGTCGTGCCCACAAACTCAAACCCGCGCTCCTGGGCCACACGGCATGCCTCGGCAAGACGCAGGGCATAGCACGCGCGACAGCGACGGGGTCGATCGGCGCCCAGCGGGGCCACGCCGGCCTCCCAGCGCTCGCGGTCCTCCCCCGCCTCGATGAGCTCGATGTCGCCATCGGCACACCACTGGCGCAGCTCGTCCAAACGCCGCTGCCATTCATCGCGCGGCTGAATATTGGGGTTGGTCCAGCAAATCGTGGGCTCAAACCCCTCCTCACGCAGCAGACGAACCGGCTCCAGCGAGCACGGCGCACAGCACGCATGCAGCAGCAGCGGCTTCATGGACATCTCCTCCCAATCTTTGCCCAGGGTAGTCTTTTTGGGACGGGGCTATTTTGACTACTTTTAACGTCAAGCAGTCAAAAATACCCATCTCCAAAAAGTAGTCAAAATAGCCCCGTCCCAAAAAGACTACTGACCAAAAAAGCGCACGCCAAAGGACGTGTCCTCGCAGGCGACAATGCGGCGGTCGCGCAAAATGGTCCGCACGTAGTACCAGTCGCCCACACAGCCCGACAAATGCAAGCCGGCCGCCAGGTAGCACAGCAGTGGATAGCCCGAAAACGCAAACCCCAGGGTAAACGCTGTCGTCACGACAACCGTCGGCGCCAGACAAACTGCCATGTACCGCCGGCGCGAATACACAACGCCCTCGGCGCAGGCGTAAATCATGCACGTCTCGAGGTTCGCCCCAAAGGTAACCTGCGCGCCCGCAGGAGCCAGCAGCTTAAAGAACACGCCGTGCACCAACTCGTGCACGGCAAATGACGCCGCCGAAACCGCAGCCAAGCCGACTATCCAGCCCAAGACAGCCGTCCAGCCACCCGCGTCAGCCGCATCCAGATCCGCGGGACCACCCAGCAGCATAAACACCGGCACCAGGCACACGGCAAATGCGCCAAGCACGGCCATCCCCCACACAAAGCAGGCGTGCAGGAAATCCTCGTCTTCAAACGCATGTATGTTGGAAATCTCATTCATAGCATCTTAGGATAGCGCCCCTGCCACGTACCCGTCCGCATGTGCGATAATGTCGAACGATATGCACGAATTGACCACCGCGTCGCCGAGCCCCGCGCCCGGCCACGCTCTCACCATATGCGAAGGAGTCCCATGGCATCCAAATACTCCATGAACGACCGTCCCAGCTGGCCTCGCCGCGCCATCGTTACCGCCGGCGAGCCCTATGGCAACAAGGGTCTTCACTTTGGCCACGTTGGCGGCGTCTTTGTCCCGGCCGACTTCTTCGCCCGCTTCCTGCGCGACCGCCTGGGCCGCGAGAACGTCATCTTCACCTCGGGCACCGACTGCTACGGCTCGCCCATCATGGAGAGCTACCGCAAGCTCAAGGAGAACAAGGGCTACGATAAGTCCATTAGCGAGTATGTCGAGTCCAATCACTCTCGTCAGGCCGCGACCCTCAACAACTACAACATCAGCTGCGACATCTACGGCGGCTCGGGCCTTGAGCCGGCGGCCCAGATTCACAACAAGGTTACCGCCGAGATTATCGAGCGCCTGCACGAGCAGGGCACCATCTCCAAGCGCTCTACCCTGCAGTTCTACGACGCCAAGGCCGGCACGTTCCTCAACGGTCGCCAGGTCATCGGCCGCTGCCCCATCCAAGGTTGCAAGTCCGAGAAGGCTTATGCCGATGAGTGCGACCTGGGCCACCAGTTTGAGCCTGAGGAGCTCATCGCGCCCAAGAGCCAGCTCACCGGCGAGGTGCCCGAGCTGCGCCCGGTCGACAACCTCTACTTCGACCTGCCCGCCTACCTCGACTTTATGAAGACCTATACTGCCAAGCTCGCCCAGAACCCGCAGGTTCGCTCCGTGGTCTCCAAGACCATGGAGGAGTGGCTGCTGCCGGCACAGCTCTACATCCAGAACAAGTTCCGCGAAGCATTCGATGCCGTCGAGGATCAGCTTCCCGAGCACACCGTGCTGGAGCCCGAGGGCAACAAGAGCAGCTTTACCGTCACCTTCCCCAGCTGGAAGGAGCGCGACGATGCCCACGCGGTGCTCGCCAACGGCGGCGTGCGCTTCCGTAGCGGCAAGGCGCTCGTGCCCTTCCGCATCACCGGCAACATCGACTGGGGCGTTCCGGTGCCCCAGGTCGACGGCGTGACCGATGTCACCTGCTGGTGCTGGCCCGAGAGCCTGTGGGCGCCCATCAGCTACACCCGCACCGTGCTCGCCCGCGACGCCCGCGCCGCCGGCGTGACCGAAGGTGTCGCCGCCCAGGACGCCGCCCTCATGGGCGAGCCCGCCGCCGATTCCACCCAGGTCCCCGCACCCACCTACCAGCACAGCTCGCTCGACTGGCGCGACTGGTGGTGCTCGGACGACGCACAGATCTACCAGTTTATCGGTCAGGACAACATCTACTTCTACTGCATCGCGCAGACCGCCATGTGGGAGGCCCTGGGTTGGAACCTCACGCAGAGCACCGTCAGCGCCTGCTATCACCTGCTCTACATGGGCAAAAAGGCCAGCTCGTCCTCGCAGACGCCTCCCCCGCCGGCAGACGACCTGCTCAACCACTACACCTGCGAGCAGATGCGTGCGCATTGGCTGTCGCTCGGCCTGTCCGAGAAGCCGGTGAGCTTTAGCCCCAAGGCATATGACACACGCGTGACCGGCAAGGACAAGGACGGCAACGAGGTGCGCGCCTGCGACGACAAGCGCGTTATCGACCCGGCCCTTAAGGAGAGCGCGCTTTTGACCGGCGTGTTCAACCGCCTGGCCCGCAGCTGCTTCTACGGCGTCGCCGTCAAGGAGGGCGACGAGAGCCCGTACCGCAACGGCTGCATCCCCGCCGGTGCCGCCTCCGCCACCGTGGTCGAAGCCGCCGAGCAGGCAGCTCTCGCCTTTGAGCAGGCCATGTACAAGTTCGAGACGCACCGCGCGCTCGCCGTGTGCGACGACTACCTGCGTGCCGCCAACAAGCGCTGGAGCGACGCCTCCAAGGCCGCCAACAAGCTCGAGGGTAGCGAGGCAAACGCCGCAATGACGCAGGCCCTCGTCGACGCCTTTACCGAGCTGCGCATGGCGACCGTGCTCATGCACGGCATCGTCCCGGCCGGCTGCGAGCTCATCTGCGAGTACTTCGACGTTGACCCGGTCGCCTTCTTTAGCTGGGACAACATCTTTGCCTCCACGGACGAGTTTGTGGAGAGCCTGGGCGAGAAGCCCGGCGAGCACCGCGTAAAGCCGCTGCCCCCGCGCTTCGACTTCTTTAGCAAGCACGAGAGCCAGTACTAGACAAACGCCAAGGCAGACTAGTCAATTTGGGACGGGGCTATTTTAGCTACCCCGTCCCAAATTTAACTGCAACGCCTGCCGAAACGGACGGGCAGCTAAAATAGCCCCGTCCCAAATTGACTACTTTTAATGGAATGGGAAGGAAAGACGGATGTCCAAGCCGCGTCGTCGTAAGCAGAAAAAGCAGGTTAAGCCCGAGCTCAAGCTTAGGCAGTTTGCCGCTACCGAGCTTTCCGACCAGCTTGCCGCCCAACACTCCGCCGCCGACCTGCCGCGCTTTATGGTCGACACGGTCGCCGGCGCCTATGCGCCTGCCGATGCCGAGCTCATAATCGAAGGCTTTGGCGCCGCTGCCACGCGCCCGGTCACGCTGCGGGCCAACACGCTCAAGGCGACCGCCGAGGACATCGCCGCCGCGCTCGACGCAGCCGGCATCGCCCACCAAACCGTTGCCTGGTACCCGGACGCTTTTATCCTGCCCGAGGCCCAGGTATCCGATCTGTGGGATCTCGGCATCTACCGCAACGGCAAAATCTATCTGCAGAGCCTGTCGTCCATGATGCCTCCTTTGGTGCTGGGCGCTCAGGCCGGCGAGGACATCCTGGACATGTGCGCGGCCCCCGGCGGCAAGACGACGCAGATCGCCGCCCTCACCCAGGGACAGGCGCACCTCACCGCCTGCGAGATGAGCATTCCCCGCGCCGAAAAGCTCGAGGCCAACTTGGGCCGCCAGGGCGCCAAAAACGTGCCCGTCATGCGTATCGACGCACGCGAGCTCGACGAATTCTTCCGCTTTGACCGCATCCTGCTCGACGCCCCCTGCACCGGCACGGGCACCGTCATCAGCGGCAACGAGAAAAGCCTGCGCGGCCTGACCGAGCAGCTGCTCTGCAAGTGCGCCCGCTCGCAGCGCGCGCTTCTGGACCGCGCCATGGGCGCCCTCAAGCCGGGCGGCACGCTCGTCTATTCCACCTGTTCGATTATGCCGCAGGAAAACGAGGACGCCCTGCAAGAGGCCCTCGACAAACACATGGACTGCGAGCTCATCCCCCTCGACGGCACGCCGAGCGAAAGCGAAACGCGTCGCGCCCAGGAAGCTGGCGAAGAGCCACGCGTCGAGAGCAACGCCCTCACCGAGGCCGTCGCCACCGGCCACGTCTCGACCGTCGCCAACGGCATGCCCGGCACGCTGACCATCCCGCCCAGCCGCGACTTTGAGGGCTTCTACATCGCTCTGATCCGAAAACGCAGCTAGCGCACGGACCAACTCAACAAGCTATCTCCGTGCGCGCCTGTCCTGCTGGTCACGGTGCTGCTTAAGTGCCTCGCGTTCCTTGCGCTCGGCCTTTTTGCCCTTAATGGCCGTAACCACAAAGTAGATGACCGCGGCGGCTACGATTGCGCCCACGCATAGGCCAATCGAGCTCAATATTGTCGTGATTTCCATACCGCGCCACCTCTCTTATAAACGGGACATCCAAGATAGCACCTCGATTCCCGCCACCACAGCTCCTTCACGTTCGCGGCCCTTCAGTCTAACGGATGGCGCGGCGGGGAAAAATCAACACGTCAAACGTTTTAGCAACGTAGCGCCGGTCGCACGCTGCCGACCGCACATTATAGAAACGGACCGCAATGGATTCTCTCAACGATTTGAACGAGCGTGTTGACGCTTTTGTCGCCACCAGCTCCTTCGACACGCCCGCCGCGACGAACGACCAAGCCCCCATCGATGTTCCCGCCGAGGTTCACGAGGACATCGTCGCCTCGGTCGATTTCTCAGAGGTTGAGCTTGCGGACGAATTTACCGAGCCCCAGGTGGCCGTAACCCCCAGCGGCCTCTTGCCCATGGAGCCGCTGCCCATCGACGGGCGTCTGCGCAAGGCGGCCCTCCGCATGCCCGATGAGATCGAGGAGGCCAGCGGCTTTACGCTCTTTGGACGCCGCATCAAATCGCTCATCTACACCACCGACGTGGCGGTCATCCGCAACTCCAATGCCGACGCCGTGTTTGCCGTCTACCCCTTCACCCCGCAGCCTGCCATTACGCAGGCGCTGCTGACTGTTGCCGAGTGCCCGGTCTTTGTGGGCGTTGGCGGCGGTACCACCACCGGTAAGCGCTCCGTGCAGATGGCGGCCGTCTCCGAGATGCAAGGCGCGGCGGGCTGCGTGGTCAACTCCCCCGCTACCGCCGAGATGGTCGAGCACATCACCAACATCGCCGACATCCCCGTCATCGCCACGGTCGTTCGCTGCGATGACGATGCCCACGCCAAGGTGCGCGCCGGGGCCAAGATCCTCAACATCGCCGCCGGCAAAAACACACCCCAGGTCCTACGCGAGCTGCGAGAGCACTATCCCAGCCTGCCGCTCATCGCACCGGGTGGCAAGACGCCCGAGAGCATCCGCGAAACCATCGCCGCCGGCGCCAACGCTATCATCTGGACGCCGCCTTCGGCCCAGCAGCTGCAAACCGACATGATGGAGCGCTACCGCAAGATGAAGGAAGACGCCACGCCTGTCATCTCGCGCGACGATGTGCCCATTATCGACCAGGTCGCCGCCGCCGAGGTCAGCCAGGTCGAGAACATGAATCCCGACGTGCCGATTCCCGACGAGGTCATCGAACGACTCGCCTCGATCCACGATCATATCGAGGAGCGTCGTGCCAACCGCGGACTCAAGCCCTCGCTACACGGTTTCTTCTTCCGTGGAAAGAAACGCTAGCCGCAACAGCAAGGCCCGCCCCGCAAACAACGGGACGGGCCTTTTTCTGTTATCAAATGTCAGGAGGACAGGCGTAGCCGTTAAAACCGTCAGCCAGCCCACAAACGTTAGTCCACGCGCTTGTCGCCCATAAAGAAGAGCGCCACCGTACCAGGTCCGGTATGCGAGCCAATCAGAGTACCGATGTCATTAATCTCAATCTTGCCTTTAAGCTGCGGAACCTGTTCCTCGATCAGCGCCGCAACTGCCTCGGCATCCTCGCGACACGCCGAGTGCGACATGATGCACTTACCCGAATAATCCGCACCGCCCTGCACGTGTGCCATCATGGTCTTAGCCATCTCGGAAATCGCGCGCTTCTTGGTGCGAATCCTCTCACGCGGCGCCAGCTCACCTTCGCAATCGACCGTCATAAGCGGGCAAATCTTGAGCGCCGTGCCGATAATCGCGCTCGCAGCCGAAATGCGACCGCCGCGCAGATAGCTCGACAAATCGGTCGAGAAGAACCAGTGGTGCAGGTTGAGTTTATGCTCCTCAATCCAAGCGGCCGTCTCGTCGAGCGAAGCGCCGCCATCGCGAACGTCGGCGGCACATTCCGCCAGCAGGCCAAGGCCCGAAGACGCCGCCAGCGAATCGATGACGCGCACCTTGCCGCCCTGGGGATAGCGATCCGCGAGCATCTGCGCCGCAACGCAGGCCGATCCATACGTGCCCGAAATACCCGACGACAACGTCAGGTGCAGCACGTCTTTACCCTCGGCAACAAACGGCTCCCAAAACTCCTCGTACTCACCCACGCTCACCTGAGACGTCTTGGGCATGGCGCCCGCGGCAATCTGAGCAAAAAACTCGTCCGGCGTAATCGACTGATACAGATCGTCCGTATAGACAACATCGTCGATCTCGTAATGAAAACACACGACAGGAATATTGCGCGACGCAAAGAACTCACGGGTTCGATCGGCGGAGGATTCACAGGTCAGGACAAAATCACTCATATGAGGCTCCTTACTCATTGCTGCGCAAATTATCGCACAGCATGCGTGAATACGGTACAAATGTCCGTTATTTACCAAATTGAACCAAAGGTAGTGAACATCTTTACCGTCATCATCTCTAGCGATCCCGGAGGTATGCGCCTGCAAAAATGACCCCATGTCTCCACTCAACCGCCATATCTACCTCGACTAAATCGATTTAGCAAACCGTTCGGCCAACAATTCAATCTCCTAACCCCAATCGAAACAAAAGCAGCGCATACTGATAAACGTTTGACGATGTTTATCAGTTTTACCAACCACATCGGAAGGTGTTTCATGGTCGCATTCGATCGCAATCCGCAAGACTTCAAGTATCTGCGCCTGCTGTCGAGACAGTTCCCCACCGAGCAATCCGCATTCACCGAGATCATCAACCTCTCGGCCATCCTCAACCTGCCCAAGGGCACCGAGCATTTTATGAGCGATGTGCATGGCGAGTACGAAGCCTTTATGCACATCCTCAACAACTGCTCGGGCGTCGTGCGCGAGCATGTCGACGAAATCTTTGGCGACACGCTCTCCTTTAACGAAAAGGGCGAGCTGTGCACGCTCATCTACTACCCGCGCGAGAAGATCGATCTGGTCCGCAGCCGGCACGAGGACTCGCCCACCTGGTACAAGACCATGCTCAACCAGCTCATTGTGGTTGCCCGCTCGCTTTCGAGCCGCTACACCCGCTCCAAGGTACGTAAGGCCATCCCGCGCGATTACGCCTACATCATCGACGAGCTGCTGCACACGCATCCGGACGAGAACAACTACCGCGTGCGTTATCACGAGCGCATTATCGAATCCATCTTGGAGACCGCCAGCGCCGATGACTTTATCGAGTCGCTCGCCTCGCTCATCAAGCGCCTCGCCGTCGACCACCTGCACTTGGTGGGCGACATCTTCGACCGCGGCGGCGGCGCGGCCAAAATTATGGACCGCCTGCTCACCTATCATTCGCTCGATATTCAGTGGGGCAATCACGACCTGTTGTGGATGGGCGCCGCTGCCGGCGAGCCTGCCTGCATCGCCACGGTGCTACGCAACAACCTGCGCTACGACAACTACGAGATTCTCGAGAACGACTACGGCATCTCGCTGCGCGAGCTTGTCGCCTTTGCCAACGCTACCTATACCGCCGGCGAGCCCATCAGCCCGCTCATCAAAGCCATCAACGTTCTGCTCTTTAAGCTCGAGGGCCAGATTATCCAACGCCACCCCGAGTTCGACATGGCCGACCGTCTACTGCTCGACAAGGTCGATCACGACACCGGCACGGTCACCCTCGCCGACGGCAGTGTGTGGCCGCTCACGACCAACGACTTCCCCACCGTCGATCCAACGGACCCCTACACGCTCACGCCCGAGGAGCAGCACATCATCGACAAGCTCGTGTCCGAGTTTGTCACCGCCGATCATCTGCATCGCCACATCGATTTCCTCTATACCCACGGCTCCATGTATAAGGTCGCCAACGGCAATCTGCTGTTCCACGGCTGCGTACCGCTCAACGAAGACGGCACCTTTAGCAGCATGAACTGCCTGGGTACCTGGCACGCCGGCCGCGATTATTTTGATTTTTGCGACTATATCGCCCGCCGCGCCTGGCGCGTCGGCGACCGCGATGCCCTCGACTGGATGTGGTACCTGTGGATCGGCTTTAACTCACCCGCCAGCGGACGCGTGGTGCGCACCTTCGAGCGCGCCTACATTGCCGACAAGAGCACGTGGGTCGAGCCGATGGACCCGTACTACACGCTCACCACGTCCTCGTCCGTTTGCGACGATATCATGCGAGAGTTTGGCGTCGCCCCCATGGCCTGCTCGCCGACGGGCCATATCATCAACGGCCATACGCCCGTCAAGACCACCAAGGGCGAGCAGCCCATCCGCGCCAACGGAAAGCTGCTGGTCATCGACGGCGGTTTCTGTCGCGCCTACCACCCCAAAACGGGCATCGCCGGTTACACGCTCATCTCGAGCTCGCGCGGATGCCGCCTCAAGTCGCACCAGGCCTTTACCAGCGTTGCCGAGGCGCTCACCCGCAACATCGATATCGAAAGCGAGACCAACCGCTTTGACGAGGCCGACCGGCGCCGCATGGTGAGCGACACCGATACCGGCGTCAAGATTCGCAGTCAGATCCAAGACCTGCGCCAGCTCCTCGATGCATATAGAAACGGTGCTATCGAGGAGCGCGCCTAGCCCCGCCTGCGGGGATTGGTTAAACTTGCTGGGTTTGTCATCCCCGCGGCGCCCCGGCGCCACCCTAAGGCAGGTACCATGCAAAAGCTCCTTGCGCAGATCATAAAGTTTGGCGTCGTCGGCGTCGTTGCCACCGTCATCGACTTTGGCATCATGAATCTGCTCCACTACGGCCTGGGCCTCAACATCTTGATCGCCAACACCAGCGGTTTTATCGTCTCGCTCATCTTTAACTACGTCGCGAGCATGAAGTACGTGTTTGCACACAAGGAGGGCATGAGCCGCCGCCGCGAGTTCATCATCTTTGTCGTGCTATCCGTTATTGGCCTGGCGCTCAACGACGGCATCGTGCTTGTCCTCAACGCCGGCCTGGGCCTCGAGGCCAATATCGCCAAGATTTGCGCTACCGCACTCGTCATGGTCTACAACTTTGTAACGCGAAAGATCTTCCTAGAGGGCGAGCAGGCCAAATAGGTCGGCCTCCTCGTTGCACTACGGGGACCTGCGGATGACGCGCGTCAAGCGCTGTGTTATTCACTGGCCTTGCTCGTTTACGGGTAGATTTGCAGCGTTTGCGGATTACCTCTTGAATATTTGGCGAGTTCGTATAGTTCTTGCCAAAGACCTTACGTTTGCCATGCAAAAGCTCTAAAGTATCTCGTTGCTCGATTCATCAACGCATTGGATGTGATTACGTGCGCAACGCGCTGGCACAACCTCATACCAAGCAGTTCCTCAAGTTCGCTGTCGTAGGTCTTATCTCCTTTGGCGTCGACTGGGGCATGCTTATTGCGCTCGTCGAGCTGTTTCACCTCGACTTTTTGATGAGCACGACGGTCTCGTTTACCACGTCCGTCGTGGTTAACTACTGGCTCAGCATGAAGTACGTGTTCGACCATCGCGAGGGCATGAGCCGTAAGCGCGAGTTCACGATCTTTACCATCCTGTCGGTGATCGGTCTGGGCCTCAACGACCTGTACATGTTTGTGGGCGTCACGTTTTTGAGCATCGGCTACCAGGCCATGAAGGCCATCGCCACGTTCCTGGTCACCTGGTACAACTACTTTAGCCGTCGCTTTTTCCTCGAAGGCGCACGGTCGTAGTCAGCCAAACATACCCTTGCATTCGCAACCGGTTGGAATTCCCATTCCAGCCGGTTTTTGTTTGCAGAGTCTGCCGAGGAAGGCGGGCTACGGTGCATGAATGGGACGCAATTTCCCCATGAACGCCGTTCCGGAAAGTGTATCCCAGATTGCAGCCTCAGAATGGGATGCAGCTTCCGCAACGCCGTCCTAGCGGAAACTGTGTCCCGGAATCAGTCAACAGAACGGGACGCAGTTTCCAGATGAGCCCCCATGCGGAAAGTCCATCCCGGAATGAGCCCCCAGAGCGGGACACGCTTTCCGAAACCCGCCCCATCGGGAAACCGTATCCCGGTCTGAGCGTGGATTCCGGGACGCAGTTTCCCGCGGACGCCGAAACGGAAAGCGCATCCCGTTATCGATGTCTAGAACGAGATGCGCTTTCCCAATGGATGCTGATGCGGAAATTGCGTCCCGGAATTCACCTTCAGAGCGGGATGCGATTTCCAGTTGAGCCTCGATTGGGAAACGACGTCCCATTCGCATAAAGACGGGCGGCTCGGATGTTGGTCCGAACCGCCCGTTTGGCATGTTATGTCGAGGCATTTAGCCCGTTACGTAATACCAGACCACGCTGTCGCCATTGGAGAGAACGTAGTTGCTGCACGCCGTGTTGGGCGTTACGCCGTTGACGGAGTACATCCAGCCGCTTGTACCACCGTGCTCCTTCTCGGCCAGGCCGCCGATAGCGGCGACATACGTGCCGTACGATGAGCCGTGCGCATTTACAGAGAGACCCAGTGCGCACAAAGCATCGTAGGCCGTAGCGCCCTCGTTGAAGGTGAACGTACCGCCAGAAGACACCGGGTTACCCACGGCACTCGACGTCACAGAGACCGTCACAGTAATGTAGCCAGGCTGCTGCGGGTCGCCCTGATTACCCGCAGAAGCGTTGCCGCTGTTGGATACAGACCCACCGCCGGTCGCCGAGCCGCCGCCCGAAGAGGAGCCGTTTGAAGAACTCGATCCACCAGCGGATTCGGAGCCCTGTCCGGCAGACGCGTTGTTGGACTTCTTGCCGCCCTTGCCTTCGGACTTCTTCTCTTTCGAATCCTTGTCTGACTTCTCGTCCGAAGACTCGGAAGCGTCCTTGGAATCCGATTCATTCGAGTCCTTGGACTCGGAGTCCACAGCGTCAGAAGACGAGGAGCCCGCTGTCTCCGTCTTGCGAGAGGCGATAGAGCCAGAGTCGGCAACGCTCCTCCCCGCCACGGCCCGAGCGATCCAATCGATGGACCAGGAACCGCTGGCGGAAGGGTGAACAAAGCCCAGCGAGACGACAATCAGCGCGATGCAGACGGCCGTCAGAGAGCCAAGCAGCGCCTTGCGCCGAGAGGCGGACGCCGCCGAGGCGGCGCCCTTTTGCTTAGCATCGTCGAGCTGAATGAACGACGAGTCGGGTTGCTTGGAGTCGGCGTCCTGAGGTTTATTGGACACAGCTCTCACCTACCGGCGCTTGGTAAACACGAACACGCCAATGACCGCAAGCCCGATCACGCCGGCCGCTACGCCGACAATGGCGAGCGGATTGAAGCCAGACTGCTGTGCCGGAGCCTCAGCGGACTTCTTAGCGGTAGTCGCGGCAGCCGATCCCGTATCTGACTTGGAGCTGGACTTGCTGGACTTCTTGTCAGACTTCTTGCCGTCCTTCTTGTCGGACTTGTCGGAATCCTTCTTGGAATCCTTGCCGTCCTTGGTCTCGGTCGTGGTCGACGACACCGGCTTCTGCCCAGGCGAAACAGCGCCGCCGCTCTGCTGGCCGTTTGTGCCGTTACCGGAGCCAGAACCAGCACCGGCATTACCCGAACCGCCATTGGAGCCGCCATTGCCGCTATTGGAGCCAGAGTCACCGTTGCCGCCAGGGGTAACGGCATTCTTGGTCCACTTAGCGTAGAGCGTCATATCGGCCGTCACCGCAGCGCTAAAGTCATACGCCTCTGTGCAAGCCTCATCGGTATACCAGCCACCAAAGGTGTAGCCCTCACGCGTCGGATCGGCCGGCTTGGTGACGGTCGAGCCAGAAGCAGGCGTCTGATCGCCAGTCGCAGAGCCGCCCCGAGCATCAAACTTAACGCGATGGGCCTGGGACTTCACACAGAACAAGTGACCTGAGTCGTTCGTGTAGTAAAGGTTGCCGAACTCGTCGCAGACAACCGACGCCATGCAGTAGTTTGCATAACCAGAACCGGGAACAAACACTTCGGTCGCCTCGGCATCGCCCAGCTTGTACATATACACGCCGCCGCCCGAAGTGTAGTTAGGCCAGTTTCCCTTGGCGCCATTTAGGGTGAAGTACACATATGTTTCACCATCGCGCGTGGAGACGAGCGGCGTGCTCTTCGATTCAAAGCCGAGCTCTTCGCCATCGGCTTTCGTAATCTGCCTCACGCTCATATCAGAAAGATCGATGATCGACAGCAGGCCCTTAGCCTTCCAATTGTTCGCAGTCGCACCGCAAATAAAGGCATATTTGCCGCTAAACACGGGCGTTGAAGTCGAGTATGGAGCAAACTGCACCTTCCCGGCCTCGGTAATAGAGCCATCCGAACCAATAGTCAGCTTGTGCAACGTGCCATCATCGCGCGTAACGGCGTATACATAGCCATCGTGGACGGTAAGCGCCGAGCGGATATTGCCACCAGATAGCTTAAACGAGGCGACAAGCTTCGACAGATCGGCGGAATACACGCGCACCTGGCCGAAGTCGCTGCCGACAACGTAGTAGCCGTTGACCATCAGACCACCAGACCAGTAGAAGCCGCCATCGGTGACAGAAGCACTGCCGGCAACTGCGCCCGTGTGAATATTGATGCGCCTGACCGTACCGTTTTGCACGTCATTGCCATTGGCAGACCAATAATCAAGGGTATTGATATAGACGTAGTCGCCGTCAACGGTCAGCGAAGACAGGTTCTGGTTCGTAAACGCATCGGAATACCAAAGCGTCTCAAACGTTTTCGCCGAAACAGCCTGCAGATAGCCACCGGAAAGCGGAATCAGGATGATACCCTGAGCAATAACGGGACGGCAGGTGCTATCCATGGAAGAGCCAAGCTCAAGCGAGCGTACGACGGAACCCGTCTCGGGGTCGATCTCATTCAGAACGGCATTCCACGTCTTTCCGCCCCATACCGAAGCGCCCGTGACAAGGTACACCTTTCCGTTCGCGACAATGGGGTCAGACGCAGAGGCGCTTGCGCCTGCCTTCTGCTGCTCTTCGGTTAAAAGGTTGAGCGCCCAGGAAGGCGTATCGGTCTTTGTCGTAGGCGTAAGGGCATCCGTTGCGGATCCCGAGCCACCGTTCGCAAAGCCATTCCATGCCGTATCGACATCGGGATGCTCAGCCCCAGGATTGGTGGCAGGCGCCGACGAAGGCTTCTGTATGCCATCGCCCTTAACGTAACGGAACTCGACGCAATCGCCGTTCTTGAGGTAGTAGCTCGGAGCGCCGACGCTCGCGTACCCATTGTTCACAAAGAACGACCAATAGCTGTACGGCGCGGCGCTCGTTGTGCCCAGCACGCGGCCATCGGGCATCGTCGCACTCGTAAGACCCAAGGCGTTTGCCTCAAGGTTCGTACAACCGGCAGCCGTCATAAGCTGCTCGAGTACCGACTCGGCCGTCGTGTCATCGTCGGCGGGAAGCGTAAGCTCGGTCAAGGGCACCACCGATTGCTCGGTGTAGTTGCCGTCGGCATCACTTGCGGAGACGCCCGTGACCTTGGCCGTCACCGTAATGGTCTTGCCCTCGTTCGGGTTGTCGAGCCCCGTCGTTCCCTTGACGTTTACCGTCGCAGAAACATCCAAGCCGGCAAGCACCGCGTAGTCCGAATTGTCGGGATAGCGCTCGGCATAACGGGCAAAACGCTCACTCTTCAGACGGCCGCTAATCGTGACTTTCGTGTTGTATTCGGGCTGAGTGAGGATAAGGTTCTCATGCGCGATAACCCTCGGTTTGCTCGACTTGAGCAAACGATAGGTATTCTCCGTGCCACCGGGGAGCTCACTAAACACGAAGCCGTAATGTCCCGCAGCCTCTTCGGTGGAATAGCACCAGTTAACGCCGAGTCCTTGGCCATACACCTTAAGCGGTGCATGCAGGTTGCCCGTCACGCTGGAGGCATTTTGGCCATCAAGAATACCCAAGTAGAACGAAGACTTCGCAAGGCTAAGGTGGAACAACTCGGCATTGAGCTCGTCCTGATTCTGCGGAGAAATCGCAAAGTCGAGGGTCCTGCTTGCCGTGACTTCGGCGTTGGACTTATCGGTCACCGTAAGGGTGACTTTGGTCTTCGCTGCCTCGGCGCCAGGCAGCGGCTGATAGACCGTACCCTTGTAACCGTTAAACGTAATGTCATCGGTGCTGGCGGAGTACTCGACCTTGTAATACTTGCCGTCGACGCCAAGGTTCTTGGGCTGTGGCATTTGCAGGTCGGCGGTTAGGCCGTCCTTGTCGGCAACCGTTTTGGTGCCGTAGTACTTGATATTGTCGTAGGTAAAGGCCGCATCGACCTTTGCCTGCAGGTCGGCCTTGTCGGATGCAACCTTATCGGGGTCGCCCTTGACAGTAACGGCATGCGTGGCCCCACCGGTCACCTTGACATCGGAGACGTTCGACAACACCGAGACTTTGGCGGTCAGCGTGACCTCGCGGTCGCTCGACTTGCGCGCGACCTTGCCCGTGTAGTCGTCCCAGCCGTTGCCCGAAACAGACAGGGCATCGGTATCGGAGCTCGTCCACTCGACGGAGAACTTCTTGTTGGCGCCCGCCCTGTATGGCAGCGTCAGATTCTGGGTAACGCTCTCGGCGGTATCGCCCGTGGCATAGCCGATGGAAAGCTGCTCGGCGGCGTTGTCGAGCAGGTCCTGAAGCTTGCCTTCGTTCCAAGCGATTTCAACAGTTTTAGTCGGCTTGTATTCAACCGACTTGCCATCACGCGAGAGCACGAACGTAACGCTCGCGCGACGCAGCTGGTCAATGCTGCAGCCGCTAGACGCGTTGGGATCGAGATAGAAGAACGTGACATCGCCGTTAGTCTTATCGTACGTAGAGGAGATGCCGACCTCAGCGCCCTCATACGAAGAGCTGAAGCTGGCGGTCTTAGTCTTAACGTCGATATCATCAAAGCCGAGCTGCTTGAGCTGAGCCTTCAACGCGTCGTTGACGTTACCGCCATCAGCACTGTAGGCGACGCTTATCAGCGCGTTTTTATCGCTGAGCTTTTGGACTGCAGCCTCGAGCGAACCGGCCTTGATGACCTTGTTGGCCGAGACGACCTCGACCTCGGAAGAGCCACTCGCAGCAACAGCCTTAAGGTACTTGTTACCGGCCGCATCGGGAACCTGGATCTTGGCACCCGTTACTTCGAGCTTAGTCCAATCATCATCCGCCGCATCGGAGGCGTCGGCCGCATACCAAGAGATATCGGCGCTGTCGGCAGAAAGCTTAACGCCGTTAGTGGTCGAGCCGTTAGTGGTCGAGCCGTCGACGCGCTTAGCGTACACATCGGCAGAGACGCTATCGCCCGCGACAAGGTTGGTCGACTTGCTCTGGAGCTGAGGCGTGCTCACGACGCGCAGCAGGTTATACTCCCCCACCGGCAGCACCGTGTCCCTAGAGGTCCACGTAACGGTGTTGTCGAGCGCCGAGGCCTCGAGCTTGAGGGATTTGCCCACAAGCGCATCGGTGATAGTCAGCGCACCGGTGGAGGCGTCAAGGTTATCGGTGACCTTGGTCCAATTAGCGTCATCGGCGCCCTTGGCATACCAGGTGACGGTCAGCTTGGCGTCATCGGGCAGAGCGGAATCCGACCAACTCGAAGAGTCGGGGATACGGACCTTGGGCGTAAGCGTCGTGCCCACGTTGAGCGTAGCCGTCGAAGCCTCTGCCGGCTCGACAGATTTAAGCGTGTACTGACCGGCAAGCGTCACCGGACCCACGGGGTCAACCGAGGTGGTGCTGCCGTAGTACTTCTTCTGTGTGCTCTTAACGGAGTTTTCACTCGTGGCG
The DNA here is from genome assembly GCF_050312955.1 of Collinsella sp. SGI.241. Classification (NCBI taxonomy): domain Bacteria; kingdom Bacillati; phylum Actinomycetota; class Coriobacteriia; order Coriobacteriales; family Coriobacteriaceae; genus Collinsella; species Collinsella sp. SGI.241. The sequence goes on along the minus strand of NZ_JBNPKM010000004.1, from coordinate 110,891 downwards.
ATCACGCGGATGTACTTGCCCACCATATCGGCCGCAACCGTATAGCTGGCAGAGTCGGCGGCACCGTCGATATTCTTGAACGCGGCGTCGGACGTCGACTTGGCGTCGGCGTACTGCCACTGATAGTGAACGGTATCGGTAGATCCAACGTTCGTGTAAGAGTTGCCCTTGGTCGCCTTAGCCGTGAGCACGTTGCCCACATGCACGGCCCCAGTAGAAGAAGCGCCCTCGACCGTAACGCCGTACAGCTCGACCGCGCCAGCCTCCGAAACAGGACCAACGGCAACGTAAGGAGTAGTCTCGCCAGAAGCGCTCGTAGCTTTGGCAACGAGGTATTTGCCAAACAGGTCAGCCGTAACCGTAAAAGTACGACTCGTTGCCCCAGTGATTTTATTGGTGCAAGCGCTAACGGAACTCGAGTCGCCGTAGTACCACTGCCAGGAAACGCGAGAGTCCGCGGAGACGTCCGTTGTACCCGACTTCGCCGTTGCAGAAATCACATCTCCGACGTAAACCTTACCGCTCTTATCGAGGGTGACGCTCGAAACACTGACGCTATCGGCGGCGGTGACCAGAGTCGTCCCGCGATTAGCATATGAGTCGCCACCCGCTTTAGGTGTCACCACGCAACGGACAGACTTACCGGCATACTCGGCAAGCTTTAGGGTCTGCTCAGTAGCGCCGGGAATATCGGTGTAATCCGAGTCTTTCCTGCTCTGATTAGGACCCTCTTGCCACTGATAACTGAGATCGGATGAATCAATTTCGATCCTAGCCCCATTAACTTTTTGAAAGGCATGGACCAAAATCGTATCCGACGTAGTGTAACCGGCATAAGACTGCTTGCCGGTCGATAGGTTCTCGAACGTTAGAGAGAAAATCGTAAGTGCGTCATCGCTCTGCACCGCGACGGCACTGCTCCCCGCTGCGCTCTGGACAGCACTCGGCTGCGGTGCGCTCGACTGCTCGGAGGTCGCAACGGTACCGGAAGACGCGGCGGCATCCGTACCGGCAGCATCGGCGTCACCCTCGCCGGCAGCCTGCTCCTCCGCCGACTTCGTCTCCGCAGTCTGCGTCACGGCCTCGGCAATGCCCTCGGCGCCCTCGGCCCAAAGTTGCGCCGGCGTGGTGCCAAAAGCCATGGCAAAAGCCAGGAACGCCACCAGACCGCGCTTGGCTATGCCGCGGGCAATCGCTCCATGACGACGCCACGAGGCGCGCTGGCACTCGTCCTCAAACATATCCATTTGTCTCCTACTGTCTGCACTTGGAGCATTGCCCAGCGGCTGCCCCACGTCATCGCGCACATTGCGCTCGAGTACCCCCATCGGGGTCCCCCTTCCCTCCAGAGCCCAACGCGTACCGGCGGCATGCGCCGCGGCCGCGTGCAAGATGGGAGGCGATCCGACTTAACCTTACCGACCCGGGCGCGCCGTCCGATCTGCGGCGCGGCCATCCCGGGCCAAGAGGAATTACGGTTACTGGTACAGCCGGGGACTTGCACCCCGATTCTCCCAAACGCGCAGGAAAACCGCGCATTCGTGCGTCTCCGCACCACCATCTAGGCCATCGATTATTACTGTCAATATGGTAGCACGCAAAAGGGCCCCGCACGCAGGCGAAGCCCAAGGTAAAAGCTATTGTTTGCGATAGGAGAATGCGGTGACGGTCGCAGTCTCTACCGCTTGCCACCGTGACTGTTGCGCCAGATCTCGCGGCCCAGCATCAGCGCCAGCGCCAGCGCACTCACGTAGCCCATAAAGCCAATGACCGGGATACCGAACACAACCGGCTCGATGCGCGCGTAGTACACCACCGACGAGCCGATAAACAGGCCGGCGATCACAATTGCCATCGACATGCGGTCGACAATTCCACCCAGCTGTCGCAGCGCCTTATCGCTGCTCATGATCTGCGTGTTCACCTTAAGCTGGCCGCGCGTGAGCATGCGCGACGCCAAGCCCAGATACTCGGCCGCCTCGAGCGAGCCTTTTGCCGCGCGATAGCTGCTCGCGGCAAGATCGTGCCCCATTTCGCGGACGCGCGCATAGGTGCTCTTCTCGTTTTTGATGTGCGTCTGGATGATCTGGATCATGTTGACGTCGGGCATATATTCGGTCAGCAGACCCTCGAGTGTCACCATACCACGGGCGAACATCGTCACCACGCTCGGCAGCTCAACGTCGTTTTTGCGCGCCAGATTTAACAGCGAGGTTAAAAACTCGCCGATATCCAGGTCCTTAAGATCGAGCCCTGCAAAGTCGGCGACGATAAAGTCCAAGTCGGACAAAAAGGCCGAATGGTCGAGCTCGGCCGAATCGCCGCGCGTCACGGCAAAGCGCATAAGCGAATCCTTGAGCTTGGGAACGTCACCTTCGGCCACGGCGAAAATCATGTCCTTAACGATACCGCGGTCGTGACTCGACATGCGCCCGACCATGCCTAGGTCGATAAAGTAGACGATGCCGTCCTTGAGGATGATGTTTCCCGCATGCGGGTCGGCATGGAAAAAGCCATCGTCAAGCACCTGCGTCGAGTAGTCCTCGACGATCGCGGCGCCAATCTTTTCCAAGTCATAACCCTCGGCCTCAAGGCGCTTGGGGTCGGCAATGGAGATGCCGTCGATGTAGTCCATGACCACGACGTGTTCGGTGCAAAGGTCCAAGTAGGATTTGGGGCACGAGACGCCATGCACGCTTTTGTGGAAGTCATAGAAATCGTTGAGGTTTTTGGCCTCGGCCAAAAAGTTGGTCTCCTCGCGAAACGAGGTCCACAGCTCTTCGACCACGCCATGCAGGTCCACAAACTGATCAGTGTTGACGAACTTGGAAACGATGCGCACCACCGAGCGAATGATGTCGATGTCCTGAGCCATCACCTGCTGCGCGCCGGGGCGCTGCACCTTAACGGCCACGTCCTCGCCAGTCACCAGACGGGCGCGGTGCACCTGCGCGAGCGACGCGCTACCGAGCGGGTTGGGGTCGATCGCGTCGAATATCTGCCCCAGGCGCTGGCCGTATTCCTCTTCCAAACAGCGGAGCACTACCTCATACGGCACCGGCTCTACGTCGGAGCGCAGACGACGCAGCTCGTCGCAAAACCGCTGCGGCAAAATCTCGGAGCGGTTAGCCAGAATCTGCCCCATCTTGACGAACATGGGGCCGAGCTCTTCGAGCAGACGACGCAGGCGCACCGGCGTGAGGTTATCCCACACGCGGTACTTTTTGATCAGGCGAACGATCTGCCCAATGCGCTCACGACGACCTGCCGGCGTGAGCTGGTATTCCTCGTCCGGCGCCATCGCGTCGGGCTCCTCAGGGACCATATCGACAGCGCGCGGCTTCTTGCGAGCGCCCGAGACGGCGGCCTCGACCTCATCGACAACCGCCGTCTCGTCACCCAAGGGATCTTGATTGTTGTAATCGGTAGTGGAATCTGCCATCTGCGCTGCTACTCGGCCTCTTCGGCGTCCTCTGCGTCGTCGGGCTCAACGGACTCGACGGGCACCGAGGTCACGTTGTCCTCGACCGAATCGACGATGTCGCGCACATGGGCCAAAAAGGCCGTGCGCTCGGGGGCGGTCATGACGCGCACGCGGGCGAGGATGAGCTCGTCGAGCACGCGCTGGGCCGCAGTCTCGCCCTGCATGCCCAGGCGCTCGGTAAGGTCGGAGATGGTACCGCCGGCCTGCTCGAACATGTCGGACACGCTGCGGGCGATATCGGGGGTGCCGGCGTCCTTGCGCACCTGCTCGCCCTTGGCATTGAGGTCGTCGAGGACCTTCTTGCCGCCCTCGACGGCAACGGCGGCGGCACCGAAGCCCACGTTGATGGCACCGTTAACAAGCTGATCGAATTTCATAACCATGGTTGGCTCCAATCGTGAACAACTTCATTGGCCTACTTGTACCCAAGATTGAGCAAACGACACAAAATCGTTTGTCACCGGGATAGAAATCGAGCGAGGCAAAGCCTTTGACGGCGTTTGCCCCGCTCGTTCGCTGCAATGTGGCTTTTACCTAATGTTATCGTTCATCGCGAAGGAATTCTTCATGGCGCAGCTCGTGGTGTAGAGCACCTTGCCCAACAGGGCATCGGTCTCCACGCGCACAAGCTCGGCAAAGGCCTCGTTGGCGCGGGCGAGCTCGGCGGGCACCTCGGCCTCGGGCAGTACGGCTACAACGGCGTCAACGTCGTGGATCTGCTTGTGGCCCATGCCGCCGACCTTCTCCTGATAATCCTCGACCGCGCGACCGCACTCATGGAAGCGAACATCGGCCAAGGCGCCAATCAGGCGATTCGCCCAATAGAAATTCTCGGACGTCACGCGAGCCTGCGTGTCGGCATAGTACTCGGGCATGGTCTCGACATTGGCGTACAGTGGCACAAGCGCGTTAAACGAGTTAGAGCCAAACGCCATCCACTGCACGGCGCGATACGCCGGCTGCGCATAGGGGCGCAGCTGCAGCACGGCGAGCTGGCTGTTGCGGTTGATGCCGATGGGACGATAGGCGCCGCGCGTGGCGGGCGTACCCTTGCTGCCGTAGCAGTCGTACTCCGTGCCCTGGTAGTGGCTCGAAAGCACGTACTTGATGTCCTCGAGGGTCACCTTGCGCTCGGGCACGCGACTCCAGGGAATGTCGTCGCTCTCGGGCGTGTAGTCGGCGTCGGGACCGTCCCACACATCGCTGGGGTTGAGACAGCGCTGCATGTACCAGGCGCGCGGTGTGTTGTAGACGTGGTCGCTGTCGCTGTGCGAGCCAAAGGCCTCGCGCGGGTTAAAGACCGCGGCGGGACCGTCGCCCTTAACGCCCAGCGTCAAATCCAGATGCCACTCGGCCATCCAGGTGCGCAGGTCGGCCGAGCACATGTGGTCGACCTGCGCGCCCTCGGCGTCGTCCAGGTCAAAGCTGTCGATACCCAGCTGGTTGGGCATGGTCACATAGGCGTCGTCGGGCACGCGCTTGGCGATCCAGTGGTGGCCGCCGATGGTCTCGAGCCACCAGATCTCGTCAACGTCGCTAAAGGCGATGCCGTTGTTCTCGTAGGTGCCGTAGCGCTCGAGCAGGTCGCCCAGAATGCGCACACCGTCGCGGGCGGACTTGGCGTATGGCAGCACCAGGGTCACCATGTCCTCCTCGCCCAAACCGCCGGGCTGCGCCGGCGCATAGCCGTCCTCGCCCTCGTTGCCCTTGGCGGGCACGTAGTCCACGAGCGGATCGGCGCCGCGGACGCGCTCGTTGGTGGTGAGCGTCTCGGTTGCGGACATGCCAACATTGAGCTCGTTGAAGCCGGCCTCGGCCCAAATGCCATGACCCGGGACAACGTCGGGGACGCTTGTGTAACGCATGGGATTGTCGGGCAGCTCAACGGTCAGGTGGCTCAGGACACTCGTGTAGACACGAGGCTGCTCGTCGGGATGCACTACGCGCATGCGCTTGGGCTCAAATACCCCATTGGGCGAGTCCTCGTTGCGGGCAACCAGCGTCGACCCGTCGTAGCTCGCGTTCTTACCGACCAAAATCGTTGTGCACGGCATGCGCATCCTCCTTGAGCGAAGAAATCAAACGGCAACAGTGTATCGCTTCGGTGCAAAAAGGGCGAAACCACAGCCTCGGCAGCCCCCGTGGTCAAAAGCCTATTTCGATGTGCGCTCGGCCGCTTCGATCACGTGTTTGGCGAGAATCGCGGTGGTCACAGCCCCCACGCCGCCCGGCACGGGTGTGATGGCGTTAACGATTGGCTCCGCAGCATCAAAATCGACGTCGCCGACCAGCTTGCCGGCGGCCTCGTCCCAGTTAATGCCCACATCGATGATCGTCTGGCCCTCGCGAACCGCATCCGCGCCAATCGTACGCGCGCGTCCAACTGCCGCAACCACAACATCAGCCGCACGACACTCGGCAGCAAGGTCGCGCGTGTGCGTATGGCACGTCGTCACCGTGGCATTGCGAGCCGTAAGCATGGCGGCAACGGGACGGCCAATCACCAGAGACCGACCGACGACCGCGACCTTGGCCCCATCCAGCTCAACACCGTAATGGTCCAGCAACGCCAACACGGCCTCAGCCGTGCAAGGAGCAAAGCCCTCGCCTCGCCCCGAAAGCGTGGTAAGTAGCGAGGCCGGCGTCATGGAGTCGACATCCTTGGCGGGATCGAGTGCCGCAGCAACCGCATCCTCGTCAAGCCCAGCGGGCAGCGGGCGAAACACTAGGCAGCCATGAACGGCGGGGTCGGCATTGATGTCCTTAATAGCCGCCAGCAGCTCATCCTGCGAAGCATCGGCAGGAAGCAAAACGCGGCGAGCCTCAATGCCAGCCTTTTCACAGCGCTTGAGGGCGCCGCGCTCGTACGACAGATCGTCCTCGCGCTCGCCCACACGAACGATGGCCAGCGTCGGCACAATGCCGCGTTCGCGCAAAGCAACGCAGCGAGCGGCAAGCTCCTCGGTCAAAGTACGGGCAACGGGAGCCCCTTTGAGCAGCTCGGCCATGGCTATCCCCTCTTCCTGGCTGCGTCGGCGGCACGGCGCGCCAGCGCATCGGCACGCGGCAGCCACGTATCCAGCAGCTCATCGCACGCCGCCTCGAGCTCCTCGGCGCGTGCCCGGTCTTTCATAGACGTAGTGTTGGCAAAGAGTGTCAGACTCGCGCCCTGCATGGCGGCGCGGCAGAACACGGCGCCACAAGCCACGTCGGACAGCAGCTGGCGCGACCCCTTGTCCGCCATGTCCTCGAGCAGCGCCAGCGCGCGCCCGCAGGCATCCATAATGCGATACGGTGGCATAGCCGCCACGTGCAGCGCATCCTGAATCGCAGCCGGTCGAGCCGGATCGTCACGCGGAATACCGTACGCCGCGGACACCTGCCCGTAGGCACGAACGTCCTCGGCGACCAGACCCACAAGTTCCTGCGCCAACTCATCCGCCTGGGCAAATGCGCGCGTCAAATCGTCCGCGCGATCGGCAAGGGCGGGATTCGTCGCTCCGTAGCGAGCAACCATCCCGCACAGCGAGGCGCCCAGCGCGCCCACGAATGCGCTCGCGCTACCACCGCCGGGAACGGGCTCGCGCGCGGCAAGCGCCTCGGCAAACCCTCGGCAGGTCTTATCCATCATCTCTTGGCTCATGTGCATGCACCCTCAATGTTTGCCAAGCTAATCGGACAGTCGGCGCCGCCCGAACGCATCGTGTATTTCGTGGTGCCTAGTCTAGCCCATAAGAGCATTCGCGTCAGTGCGCCCAGTTATCGCACTTTTCTATGGCGGGCGATAGGCGCAACATCGCTGCGCTTATCGCCAAGCAATCAATCCCGACCCCCTGTCAAGGTCAGTCTTGCGCCCAGCCCATTGGGCCATAGACACACCAAATGCCATCGCGCAAACCACACCGGCAAAACAAATGCATCTTTGTTGCGCAATCCGATGCAACAAAGATGCAGGTATGCGGAATAAATATGCAAGAAGCGTGAGAAAGATTGGCGTACCGATAAAGGCGCGAAATAGAGGTTTAGTAAAATGTCAGAAGTTCTATAATATTAATGCTGATTTAATACTTTTAGAGTCGAAGGAGTCTCAGCATGAAGTCGTTTTTGAAAACGGCCTCTCGTGCGGTCGCAGCGCTGTTTGCCGTTGCGCTCGTCACGATGGGCGTAGCATCGCCTGCTTTTGCAGACGACGGTACCGGCACGGTTACTACCGGATCGATTACCATTGAACACGACGGTAAACCCACCGGTGTGATCTACAATGATCTTAAGACCGCTACCGCCGCAGCGCAGAGCGGCGACACCATCAAGCTCGGCGAGGGCAACTACACGCTTTACGGTGTGGACTCTGTAGTCACCACGAAGGGCAAGGACCTCACGTTTGAGGGCGCTGGTGCCGACAAGACCTCGTGGAGAATCGGCCGCGAGGTTCCCGATCCCGACTATGGCGGCGAGCGCAACGGTGACTACAGCTTTGATGGTGCCGGAACCGTGACGTTCAAGAACATGAGGCTCCGTTCTGCCGAGAAGGCAGTCGACTACCAGGGCTTCATCAGGATTGACAACACGGTCGTGAACAACTGCGTCATCGATGGCAAGACGTTCTACTGGGGTTACAAGACCGCGACGTTCACGAACACGACGTTCAACGCCCCGAGCGGCGACTATGCGATCTGGACGTACAGCTCGCCCGTCATGACGTTTGACAACTGCACGTTTAAGGCCAAGCGCGCGATGATCAAGGTCTACACCGATTACAGCGCAGGCAAGCATGACATCACCGTCAACGTGAACAAATGCACGTTCAATTCGCTGTCGTCTAAGTGGGACCCCTTAGGCTACTATAAGCAGGCGTTGAGCATCAATGACTCCAACATGGGGAACTTCAAGTACATCCTCAACATCACCAACAGCTCTGCCACGGCGCAGCGCGACGAGACCACCTGCTCGCAGCTCTTTGGCTTTGGTGGCAAGGCGAAACAATACAACACCGGCCGCACCGATGTCACCATCGACGGCACGAAGGTGTGGTCCAACGGCCAGAAGCTCACCCACAGCTACACCGACGGCGAGCACGATGATAATTTCAAAGACGAGAAAAAGTATGATTGGGAGAAGAAGCCCGATGGCTGGTACTGCACTGGCCACGCCAAGTGCGGCTATTGCGGCTATGAGATCGCTGAAACCGTGAAGGCAACCTCCGTAGACACGGCCACCTGCACTGAGAAGGGCACGAGGACCTACACCGCCACCTTTAGTCATAAGTGCTTCAAGCCCCAGACCAAGACAGAAGAAATCGCCGCCCTCGGCCACGACTGGGGCGAGCCCGAGTACAGCTGGGCCGAGAAGGACGGCGGTTGGTGCTGCACCGCCAAGCGCGTCTGCAAGCGCGACGCCAGCCATGTCGAGGAGGAGACCGTGAAGGCCTCCGCGAAGAACACCCCGGCGACCTGCACCGGGGCCGGCGAGGACGTCTACACCGCGACCTTCAGCAACAAGGCCTTCGAGGCGCAGACCAAGACCGAGGCCCTCGACCCGCTTGACCACGACTGGGGCGAGCCCGAGTACAGCTGGACCAAGCAGGACGACGGCTGGCACTGCACCGCCAAGCGCGTCTGCAAGCGCGACGCCAGCCACGTCGAGGAGGAGACCGTGAAGGCCACCTACGAGGTGACCACTCCCGCCACGACCGAGAAGGAGGGCGAGGGCACCTATACCGCCACCTTCGAGAATGAGGCTTTCGAAACCCAGACCAAGACTGAGCCGATCTCCAAGCTTCCCGTCAAGCCGCAGGACCCCGCAAAGCCCAAGGACGACAAGCCGAGCAAGACCGACAAGCCAAACAAGTCTGGCAAGACCAACAAGCAGACGCTCCCCGGAACGGGCGATTCCACCGCAAGCGTCATCATGGCGATGCTTTCCATGGCAACCATCTGCTTCGCCGGCAGCGCAATCGCTTCTAAGATGCGCAAGTAATAGCGACCTTCAGCGCACCGTCGCAACTAGCCTGCAGCACAACAGGGCCCGCACCACATAAGGTGCGGGCCCTTCTTTTTGCCCAAACGAATCCACAGTGGACGCTCGCGCCGATGACAATTAGATGCACCCGGTATCCAGGCACGCAGCCATTCCAGTCATTCACAGGCACGACCAACTCCCCTAACCAGCGCAAACATGGACCACATAGCTCTCCTTTCGGGACTCCCGAACAGCACAAACTGGGGCATACATATAACCCAACCCCGGGGAGGGCCGACAGCACCGGCTCTCCCCTCTTTTGCGCCCGGACATATTGCCACTTAACGGCGCAAATCCGGCCATCAGAATGGGACACATGGCCCACCCTAGCGAGCCGTCCACGCGTACAGTAAAGGCAGGTAATCCATGGGCGGTTACAGATGAGGAGACACGACCATGAAAAAGAAGGCCTTTGCGATTCTCACCCTCTGCATCAGTCTCTTTGCTGCAGTTGCCCTGGTGGGTTGCGGCGGAAGCGGTGGCGCTACCGGCAGTGGCGGTGGCGGCGGAGCAGAAAAACCAGCCTTGGATATGAGGACCGACTTCATCTGGTTTAAGGTCGAGGTCCCCGAGGGCGTCGAGATTACCGACGTCGCTGGCGACACCGCCGATAGGGCCCAGTTTAAGTTCACCGAGAGCGAGCACGCCAGCGATCGCTTCATCCCCGTCTTCGACTCTGACAAGAACGCCGACGAGCTGTTCGACTACGAGGCAAAGTGGAAGGCCAACTCCGGATGGACCGAGAGCGACCCCGTTAAGTACAACGGCAAGACCTGGCGCAGCGCCTACTTCACGCACTCCGGCGGTGTGACGACCGAGTACTTCACCGACGTTGACGGTGGCAGCGTGTATGTGCGCATCGACAACGTCGAAGAGCACAAGGACGCTGTCGAGACCATGATGAAGTCCCTGGAGTTTGCCGATGACATCGCCAAGGCCAAGACCGAGGCCATGGACGTCAAGCTCGACGATATCGAGATCAAGCGCTAAAGCTCCAACGGCATGCAGCAGCGCCGTTTTAGCTCAGCCGGGATGCAAGGTGTGACTCCTTGCATCCCGGTTTTTTGTGTTCGAAAGCGCCCGGTCACATCACCATATTGAGCACGTTGACGAATTCCTGCGCCTGGGAGCGGCTGCTCAGGCTAAAGACACAGGCAGTCAACAGCCGGTTACGTAGAAAAACGTCGCGGTCCTTGATCCTGTCGACCCTTTTCGCGGTCGCGCGCAGAACACCAAATCGTGTCCGCACGAGCAAATAAACTAATACCACAAGGAATATAAGCCGCCATCCAAGGATGGCGAAGTGAGACAAAGGGTTAGCAATAGCGAAGATTTAAGTCTAAAACCCTTAGGAAGTGCTAATATATAGTTATTGAAAGAGGCTAAGATGCAGAGACGCGAATTGATCCGCATCCTCGAAGAAGCCGGCTTCATCTCGAAAGGAGGCACTAATCACGAGAAGTTCGTCAAAGGAGATAAACTCGTGCTCGTGAAACGCCACCGAGAGATTGAGGATCAAATTACCAAAAGAATCTTAAGGCAGGCAGGACTTCGATAGCTCATCCTCATCACATTCCGCATCGAGTTTTAGAGGAGGTCTTACATGGTTTACATATGGGAATTCGAGTTCTTTGATTCGGACGGCGTTGTCGACGCTGTGCCATGTGGCTCGCTGGGCGGAGGTGGAACGTTCGGATCCGACCTAAACGACGCTGTCGAAAGCGCCGCTGATTTTCTCGCATGCATGGTCGATGACCACCTAATGGGCGGCGTCGACCTGCCTGCGCCGGACTTTGGCCACGAGCCGCAGCACGGTGGCAAGATTATCGCCGTCGCCGTCAGCCGCGAACTCGGCGACATCCCCGCCGTCACCGCAGCGGATGCCGCTCGTATGCTCGGTGTTAGCTCAGCACGGGTATCGCAACTGATAAATGCAGGACTGTTGGATTCATGGAAGGATGGCACCAAACGCATGGTGTCCAAAGCTTCCATCGAGGCACGACTCGCCGACGCCCCAAAGGCAGGACGCCCAAAAGAGGTCCCTATTGCTGTATAAAGCAATAGCGTTGCGGGTTTTTTCATTTGTCAGATTAGCTGACAAGCTCTCTCAATTCGGGACTCGCTGCGTCCCGAATTGAGCTGGACACACTGCCGCAGGTAGCCGCGCATCCTCAATCCAAAGTACGAGAGGTGTTCCCATGACAGACAGACCGAAAACAACGCTACGCGACTGCATCTATGGGCTTGCCGTCGGCGACGCGCTGGGCGTTCCTTACGAGTTCAGGCTCCGCGACACGTTCGAATGCACGGACATGATCGGCTACGGCACGCATGGGCAGCCCGCCGGTACCTGGAGCGACGACACATCTATGACGCTTGCTACCTGCGACTCGATTAGGGAGCTCGGGTATATCGACACTGCAGACATGCGCGACAAATTCGTAAGCTGGATTGCCCGTGGCGAATATACGATCGACGGCGTTTTCGATTGCGGCGGCACGACCGCTCGAGCCCTGCGCACCGGCAAAGGAGGCTCCGGCGAGCGCGACAACGGCAACGGTTCGCTCATGCGCATCGCGCCCCTGGCGTTCACCGATGCGACAGACGAAGAGATCAGCAAGGTCTCCGCGATCACGCACGCTCACAGAACGTCGACCGAGTCATGCGTCACGTTCATCGAGCTGATGAGGTCCGCGATGGACGGCGCACTCCCCTCGTGGGCGCTGCAGCTGAAAAGCGCGCCCGAGCACGAAATCAGATCCGGCGGCTTCGTGCGCGACACCCTTAAGGCCGCCAGCTGGTGCTTTGTCAACACTAACAGTTACGAAGATTGCGTCCTTGCCGCCGTCAACCTGGGCGACGACACCGACACCACCGCAGCCGTCGCAGGCGCCCTCGCCGGCACGGCCTACGGCATGGACGCAATTCCACAGGAGTGGATCGATACCCTACGAGGGAAGGATCTGATTGAGAACTGCCTGTTTTAGGGCGCATCGGTAGCAGAAACAAGCCAGAAGGCATCATGGAGAGGTCGATGTTGCGTGAGGCTGCGAAAGTCTTTGCGCGACTCATTCAGCGCGTTCTCGTAGAGCGCCTTGTAGTCGGGCTCTTGACCGGTCTCTCCGCCCTGTGCAGGGTCGATCGGATCGGTCTCGGCGGGCGTGGTCTCCTGGGCCATGCTCCCTCCATTTCCGCCCCGTGCGGGGCATCGTCTTGCCCCGTGCGGGGCGCTTTTCGGCATGAAAAAGGCCACCCGTGCGGATGGCCTGGTTCAACGTTTTGGTCGGGGCGGCGGGACTCGAACCCGCACGGGCGATGCCCACGTGCTCCTGAGGCACGCGCGTCTGCCATTCCGCCACGCCCCGATGTGGGGTATAATCAAGTCGACCGGAGAAAGCTTGGGCTACGGGGCCCGGGCAGACCTCCGGTCATTTTTTTAGCTCGTATATTCGGCCGTTTTTACCACGAAGATCTTCGTTATATCCGGATCATCGAGAAGCTGTGCCATGCGGACAAGTGCCTCATCTTCCGTGATTCGGCTTTCCGTAATATCCAGAAGAAACTCGGGGCCTTGCCTATCGAGCTTCGCGGTGATCTCCCCTACCGCCTTCTTGACCTTTGGGGAGCTGATTGTCTTGAAGTCGCAGGTGACGCCGTCGAGGAGGACGTCCGATGTGTTACCGTCCGTGCCTTTATGGTCGTTCGGGTTCCTGAATTTAATCTTATGGCCAGTTTTTGCCAGCCACATCGCCTCCTGAAGCTCCTTTCCGTCGAGTTTCGAGAAGTCCTCGATCTCGATTGGGTTTTCAGGAACCACGGAGCGGACAGCCTTTGCGTAGCATTCGCGATACGTAGTTTTTGTCGAACCGTTTTTTAGGTGAGCCGCCCACGCGTCGTCGAGGGCTCCTTGGAGCGCTTCGGCTTCCGCACCCGCATCATCAGGATAATCTGGAATCTCCTTTTTCGATTTCTTGGCATCCTCGACGCGGTCGCTCCATCTCTGTGCGTCCTTCGGATCGTGCCCCTCGACGAGCACTTCGTACTTGTCACCCGAGAAGCTCGGCACGATCTTGCACGTGCAGTGCCTGTGCCAGTGGTCGAACTGTCCTGCCGTCTTCCGGCTATGGTAGACCGCCCCGCGCCCGGCGAGCATCAGGCAGAACGCGCATGTGGGATCATCCCCGCGCGTGCGGGGAGCAGATGTTCGAGTTCCTGGCGGACGCGCGCTACTCGGGATCATCCCCGCGTGTGCGGGGAGCAGGAGACACCAAAGCACCGAAGCCTGGCAAGATCGGGATCATCCCCGCGTGTGCGGGGAGCAGCACCCCTCCGCGTCATCGCCTCGCCAGCGGCTGGGATCATCCCCGCGTGTGCGGGGAGCAGTACCCCTTCTCCTGCGCACGGTTGAAGTTCTCGGGATCATCCCCGCGTGTGCGGGGAGCAGTACCCCTTCTCCTGCGCACGGTTGAAGTTCTCGGGATCATCCCCGCGTGTGCGGGGAGCAGGGTTAGGTCTGGGCTTCGTTGCGATCTGCTTTGGGATCATCCCCGCGTGTGCGGGGAGCAGGATTTGTAACCAACCACTTATTTACCAACTGCGGGATAATCCCCGCGTGTGCGGGGAGCAGCCGTCTCCGCAGGCCCACGCGCGGTCGGTGTCGGGATCATCCCCGCGTGTGCGGGGAGCAGTCGAGGTCTGCAATGGCGAGGTCTACACCGTCGGGATCATCCCCGCGTGTGCGGGGAGCAGTGGGCGTTGACGTGCGCTGTGACGGCTCATTCGGGATCATCCCCGCGTGTGCGGGGAGCAGTAGCCGGAGCGGTAGCGGAAGGACCCGGCGACGGGATCATCCCCGCGTGTGCGGGGAGCAGTTCTCTTCGGCATCCGGCCCAGTCAGCGGCCTGGGATCATCCCCGCGCGTGCGGGGAGCAGGAGTTGATGACGTTGCGCACGTCCTCGTTTGTGGGATCATCCCCGCGCGTGCGGGGAGCAGCGCCTTACCGTTCGGCGATTACATGCTCGAAGGGGATCATCCCCGCGCGTGCGGGGAGCAGGTTGCGAAAGCCGTTCAGACGATTATCAATGCGGGATCATCCCCGCGCGTGCGGGGAGCAGCTTAGCGACAGAGCGTCGGCCTGGTGGGGGACGGGATCATCCCCGCGCGTGCGGGGAGCAGCGCGAGGGCAGCGCGACCGACAAGGCCGTACAGGGATCATCCCCGCGCGTGCGGGGAGCAGCGACATACATCAACGAGATGCGGTTCGACTACGGGATCATCCCCGCGCGTGCGGGGAGCAGCAGTCATATAATCCTCCTATCGCTGCTTACTGAGGATCATCCCCGCGCGTGCGGGGAGCAGTTGCAGCGCATGAAGTTCGCTCCGAGTACGGCGGGATCATCCCCGCGCGTGCGGGGAGCAGGCGTTCAGGTGGCATATGCGGCATTCAAGACCGGGATCATCCCCGCGCGTGCGGGGAGCAGCTCGCGCTGTAGATGCGCACATTGCCGCTGACGGGATCATCCCCGCGCGTGCGGGGAGCAGGGAAAGCCTTTGCCGTTCCGTGGCGGGGCTAAGGGATCATCCCCGCGCGTGCGGGGAGCAGGATGACACAGCGCCAATCGCCGCGCTGACGATGGGATCATCCCCGCGCGTGCGGGGAGCAGTGAATTGCGCGAAATCGTCCTTCGCGCTGCCCGGGATCATCCCCGCGCGTGCGGGGAGCAGGGTAAACACTACGACCGCCCCGACAAAGAACTGGGATCATCCCCGCGCGTGCGGGGAGCAGGCGAAATGGGACGAGCTGACGCATGGTCGCACGGGATCATCCCCGCGCGTGCGGGGAGCAGGGGGTCGGTATTAATTGCAGCAGTGAGAAGCTGGGATCATCCCCGCGCGTGCGGGGAGCAGAGCTCGTATATTTCGAGAGCCGCATTCTTGCCGGGATCATCCCCGCGCGTGCGGGGAGCAGACTTAAAAATCCCAGCTCAAAACACCCTATCCCTTTGATGTGGGCCCCATTTTAATCAGTTTTCTAAACAAGCTCAAGGTCGCCTCACAATCAGACTCGGCACGATGAGGTATTTGATTGTCAAGGTTCAAAAGGCCGAGCAGGGTCTTCAAGCGATAGTTCGGCGCATCGGGCATCTTCTTCTTTGCCAGTGTAATGGTGTCGATGCACTCATTGTCAAAATCGTCTAGGTCGCATTCTTCGCACGCTGCTTGCACGAAGCCGGTGTCGAACGAAGCGTTATGCGCAACCACTATGCGGCTCCCGACAAAGGAAAGCAGGCCGCTCACCGCTCGCTCAAGCTCGATCCCCTTTTCGGCAAGCATCTCATCGGTAATGCCTGTTAGCTCGACTATCTTCTTTGGGATGCCTTTCTCGTATCGAATAAGCTCATGGAGCCTGCCCGCCTCAACACCCTGCTCAACTTTGATGGCGGCTATCTCGATAATCGCATCTTTGTCTGGGTCCAGCCCCGTGGTCTCAACATCAAGTACAACGTATTCGCGCGGCTCGTCCGTTTCGGCTGCCACGCTCCCGCGACGTGCCTTCGATCGCATCGCCGCGTAACTCCAGCCCACTCTCTTCGTGCCAAGGGCCTTCATGCGCGAAGGCGAAGGCCGCATCATCAGCTTGATGCCATCAAAATCGATAGGTTCCCACGCGGTGTTGTGCACTCGATAGTTGAGGTGTTGCTCGTTGCGTGCAGAAAAAACCATCGTGGCACGCCCTGTTTTGCATTCTTTGCAAATACGACTCCAAAGCTCATCCCTTACACGCGCGCTCACCCTGCCGACATACACGCCTAGGCTAATCTCCTGCAACCATTTCGTTAGGTCGCCGCGAAGTGCAAGGGGGCATTTTTCCAAAACAACAACAATCACCCGTCATCCTTCCACAAGCACTCCGTTATTCTCTTCGGTGGCATCCACCTGGACGTCGTTTTCCTTGCCATAGGACACTCCAAAAGCAACGGCAGGGCGCCTCTCATCCCAGAGGAACATCGTATCGATATCAGGCTCGTCCTCTGTCTCGAAGTCGCCCAACAGCAGACCCCTGATATCGCGAGCACAGCGCTCCATTATCTTCCCGTCAAGAAACGCATCACGAGTGCACCGACGCGCTTCCGCCCCGATATCCTCTGGAGGATCGGAAGCCACTTCGAAAGCGATGGGAATCGTCACCTCTGCTTTATACAAATCGGCAATGTCATACACAAACGAGCGCTCATGGCCAACGTGGACAAATCCCAATGCCGGAGAGCACCCCAGCGCCACAATCACGCTGTGAACGACTCCGTAAAGGCATGCATGGGCAGCCGACAGCGCCTGATTGATTGGGCTTGCATCAAGAAAATCATCGGGGTTGTATTCCCTCCCATCCCATGGGACGTCGTATTGCTTCGACAGCCGCCGATAAAGTGTTCGAATCCGAGCTCCCTCGCGGCCACGGAGCTGCTGCATCGTGTAATTCGATACATCCTCGCCGGGAAAACGCATGCCGTACATCGCTCGTGCCACGGCAAGACGCCTTCGAGTGTTCGACACGAGTTCAGCCTGCGCGACAACCAACCGAGAAGAATGGGTGAGCGGGCGGCCGTGCGCATAGTAGCGAACGCCGTGCTCGCCCACCCAAATCACGCTTGTCCCCGAATCGCCGAGCAACTCAACCGCGCGATGAGAGATATTGGTCCCAGGCCCCAGCATAAGCACCCCAAGAGAAGCCGCGGGGACATACGCCGTTCCGCGCGCATCGGTTATGCTCACTGCGCTATCTTGCCTGCTCACAAGACATCGCTCGACATAAAGAAACGTCATTCGTTCCTTTATCGTGGGCAGTGCGCGCAAATCAGGCTTGATCATGCCAGGATTATCGCCCATGCCGCTCACCTATCCAGTGGAACCAGCGTGAGAAGGCCGCATCCGAATCCTTTGGCATGCCCGATGCCACACACAAGCGCATGGCGCAAGGCATCAGCATCGGTCACGCGCAACACGCCATCGTACTGGGCGCGCGTAAAGGTGACTTTGTCTCCTTGGACACCCTTGGTAAACGAGATTCTGTTGGAATTACTAACAATCAAGCTTGGACAGCCCTCATCGTCGCTCAAAACCTCAAAACCATTCCTTTGGGCACGTGATCCCCGCTCGGGCGCAAAAATGCTTGGCACTTCCTTGTCGGCGCCCTTATATGCTTGAGCTCCAACGAGCCAGGCAGTTTGCTCCAGAATGGTCAGGTGGCCAATTCTATTTCTCTTAGGTTCGCCCTCGCTGTTTAGCAGGTCGCTTTTGCCGCCACGCGTGCTTCTGTTGAGCGACGGATTCGCTACCAAGCGAAACGAATAGGTCTGTCCGTTCGAGATGCGCCCCAAAAACGGATCGTATCCGCGCGTGCCCCACTGCGGTTCGCAGTCGGGCCACCCGATTTGTTCATCAAGCCCTACCAAGCTCGGCTTGCCAGGGCTCACGATATAAAGGCGAGAACCCCCATCAGGCATTCTATCCACGCGCCAAAGCACGCGGCCGTCCCCGCTCGTCTGAGAAAAGGGGAAGCTGCCTGCAATCGCCGCATGCATGCGATAGGGCGAGGCGAGCATCGCACGCGACTCCCTCCGCGTCATATTGATGGGAAACTGGGTAAAGAACATCGGCTATACCTCCTTTCCTAGAGCAGACCAAGGATCATGGTCGGCCTGCGTGCCAACATATTTCGGGTTCCTAACCGTTGCTGTTGTATGGGCAACAGTACGAAAGCTGTATTGGCGATGCTCCTGCGAAAAGCTGATGGGCACGTCGCGCAGCGGAACATCGTAGCCCTCGCCTTCGTCAGAACCCTGCTTATCGTAGAGAATCTCCAGGTCAACGCTTTCTTTACCGCGGAACTTCCAGTTGCCCTGATATCTCTCGCTTGCTTCCCAGGGGTGACTGCGCAAAGCTTGGAGCAACGCCGCATCCTCAAACAGCCCAATATGTACTCTGCACGCGGGTGGACAGGAACGGCGACCTAGAAACAGGGGAAACGCCGGAGCGTCAAGCGCCTCGGCGCACCTTTGCAAGAGTCCCAAATCGCCCTCAAGGGCCGCAACAAACACAGCATCGGCCAGATAATGCCGACAAGTTAAAGGCAGGGCATCGCCCGACACCCATCGAGCGCTCTGCGAGTCCCACTTTCGTTTGTGCTCGGTTTGAAAGTCGCTTACAAATGTTCCAGGCTGATCGATACGCACGCCAAAGCGCAATGCTGCAAGGTCATCAACGGGATCTGTTCGGTAACGGCCCAAAGCTGAGGCAAGCAGACCCACAACGCCGCTCTTCGTCGGCTCGTGCTCTGTTCCGCGCTCAGCGAACCTACTCGAAGACCCCCACGATTGCAGCGGACCCGCCAATTTGAGCAGCAGGACCGCCATGGCTAGTCCACCTCTTCGGTTTGGTAGCCGTTTTCGGCAAGATAAGCAGCGCACGCTTGCGAGATTTGCGCAATTGCGGCGTCAAGACTACATGCCCCTTCGACACCCATGGCACCGGGAAGAGACTGCGCATCCGGAGATGCAGTTATAACGAACGTCTTTTGCGGGGTCGTTCCAAACGCCTTGTCAACCGCCTCTTCCTGCTTGGCCAAACGCTCACAGCCAATTTCAATCTGGCTTTTCCCATGCGATGCCTCAACAGGTTTTTCAAAGGCATTCACCA
This sequence comes from Collinsella sp. SGI.241, assembly GCF_050312955.1. Taxonomy (NCBI): domain Bacteria; kingdom Bacillati; phylum Actinomycetota; class Coriobacteriia; order Coriobacteriales; family Coriobacteriaceae; genus Collinsella; species Collinsella sp. SGI.241. The sequence goes on along the minus strand of NZ_JBNPKM010000004.1, from coordinate 91,695 downwards.
AGCTCACTGGTTGCGTATCCCTCAGTTGAAGGACAACCGCTCCGGGGAGCGTGCGGTTTGCAAACGAATTCTGCTTTCCCGTGGGCATGGAAGTGACGAATGCCTTCAAAAACGCCTCGATGCCGCGGCAAGCAACCGCAGCCGAACCAAGGTTTTCGCAAAGATGCAGCACATCAATAGTTGCATAGCGATACATTGTCGATGACGTGAACTCCGTTGTCTCAATCATTGCTGCGCCCGCATTGTCTTCGGGCGAGCAATCGTCAAGAGCAGTGAAATAATCGAATTCTGGATTCATCTTCCCGATGCCAATGGCGTGGGCAACCTGAACGGAGGCGTCGACATTCAAACTGGGATCAGTGGCGACCATTCTTCCGAACAGTGAAATATCTACCATATCTTTGGACGCGGATTCTTGACTCTTCTTGTTCTTTACCGCACTCTTTACTTTCGAAACATCCTGCAAGCCCGCAACGCACTTTGCAAGCTCCTGAACCTCATAAGGACTTATAAACAATAGCGCCTTAAGCTTATAAGGGTCTATTTTTTTATCCTCGAATTTTGGTTCGTTATTTCCCTTTAGATAGGCTTTTAGACTTTTCTTCGCACTCTCTAGAGCTTCCTGCTCATCAATCTGCGCATCAAGCTTAGTCGCCTCCTTCGCAATTAACCTAACGGCATATTTGGTACGTGTTCCAAGATTTGCCTCATCCAGAAAGTCAGGGAACAAATCGCGCGCGGCCTTCTTCCACGCTTGGCTTGAAACCCTTGAGCGCTTGACTCCGCCGAAATATGCCGTTTTTGGACTGCCCGTATCATCTCGATTGATATTGCTCGGGGGGACGGTCTGAAGAATGTGGATATCGATGAACTGGGGCTTTTTCATAGCAGGTCCTTTCTTGGTCATTTCCCTCATCAACTATTCTTCCGAAGGGCTGGCATCGATGCCGGACTCGGCCTTTGGTATTCGACTATATTCACGCCCCCACGCAAGACGCACCTTATCTGCTGTATAGGGGTTTTGCAGTGTGTATAGCTGTGCTGCAAAACGCGCGTAATCAACGGGAATCTCGGCAGCTCGCAGCTGCTGTATAAGCTGCCTTGCATAGTGAAGTGCCTCTTCCATGGAATCGGCCGTTATAAAGGCCCTAAACCTTCGAGGCATTTCGCCCTCTTCGAGATTCGAGTAACGTCCCTTATCACTCCGCACGAGCTGTCGCAGGGCTGCACCAAACGAATGTTCATCGCCAGGCACATACATTGGCTTGGTTTTGCCCTGTTGATGAACCGCATAGAGCGTGAGCGCGGCATGAACCGCCGTCTCGGCCCACGATGGTTCGGCACCCCTCCCCACAAGCTCGGCAGGCAGGCCCTCGAACTCAAGCGGCCATGCATCTGCATTTGAGCCCATGGGCATAAGAAACGCATGGCGCAATGTTGCCAGCTTTCGTGCTCCTCGTGGTTTTCCGCTGGCAGACAGATAGTCGTTTTGGATAGAGCATATGCGCCCGTGCACGAATGCGAGCATAAGCTGCTCTGGCTTTTGCGCGCTGTTTTCCGTCATATCTAAACCTCCTTATCTCTAGGTTCGTCTTCTTCAAGCGGCAGATACTTTTTTAGGGCAGTGTCGAGCATTGCCTTGGCTCGCGATGCCGTCATCCACCCGCTTATCTTGCCTGTTTTCATAGGAGCCCCAACGATTGCCTCTGGGCCAGCCTCGCGAAGAAGGGCGCTGGCATTTGCTTCGATAATCGCGCGGGCAGTGCGGCGCCACCGCTTCCGTTCAACTTCCGCGTTGCTGCTCTCGTTAAGGCCGGCAAGCCATTGACGAAACGGCATATCAATCTCGAAGAAAGTACGCGTCTCCGCTTTCTCTTTCGCGCCCTTAAGCTCATCTGCCCCATTTCCGCCAGACGCTACACAGAGGTTTGCGGCAAAGGTACCCAAGGTAAAAACCGAGTCCGACGTTGAAGAAGCAAGGCTTTTGGCAAGAGCAGCCAAGTCTTTCCCTTCGCTTGACAGGAGAAATGCGCTCAACTTAACCGTGTCATTGATGACATTGGAGACGACTGAGTTTTGTGTACCATATTCCATTCCAATCGCGTGGACTTGAATAAGCGCATCATCGAGCTGACATCCCGCATCTCTGCTCGCAAGATAAGAGACCCAACCTTTCAGCCCGGACCCAAGAACGGTTGAGTCCGCTTCTGGCGAACTGACGCCAAACACGGAATCGAGACCTCGCCAGAGGGCTCTTCTGGGCTGATGCGTCTTGGGCAGGTAAACGAGAGGCAGTTTCAACTGTCTTTCCTGGTTCGGACTACGCCTCCATGCCGTCATGGGTTCATAGTCCTGACGGTTAATCTGCGCCAGCTTGTCGCCGTTCGTCAAAACCACGGCAACCACGTAGCCGCTCTCAGGAATCAAACGAACTCTTCGAGCTTGCCACGTGTATAGATCAAGCCTGCCAGTCGGAGCAAGGTCATCGACTCCGGCGGGCGCCGTCGACTTCTCCCAACAGGGCAAGTCATCGTCCGAAAACAGCTCGTTTATCTCATCGCCACACAGAATAGAATTAAGCAAGAGGGTTTCTTTAAGCGAAGGGCCCTCAAAACACAACCCTCCTAAACAGCCCGACCATCCGGTACCAATTGGATAGCTCTTCCCTTTCTTAACGCGCGCATCGCCAACCGTTCCGCTTTTAATGCCAGCAGTATCAAAAGCGTGAACGTGAATAAGCCAGCGTGCGGATTCCGAGAAAGTCAGACGATCCGCCCCCTCACCGGATCGAAGCGAAAAGAGCGTATCCCCATCCGGTATATCAGCAATCACCTTTCTTATTTCAGAGAACTCGTTCTTTGCCGTATGCAGACCAGCGACCTGCATAAAAGGCTGTTCCTCGTCAAACAAATCGAAACGATGGTGCCACTCGTCGAGGTATTCGTGAATCTGGTCGATGGGCAGTTCGTGCGCACGCCATAGGCGCCCCCAAACCTCCGCTGGAACGTCGTCATCGTCGAGCGTCGGAGAAATTGCCCTTTGCAGCACTGCCAGCAAAACGCGCAGAATCGCAAAATCCTGTGTGGGTAGATCGTTAGCCAAGCACTTGATGCTTGACGCTTGCTCAAATAGCTCGAGCAGTGATACCTCGCGCGTCGCCCCGCCCAAATCGCGAACGCAGATCCATGGTTCGTCCACGAGGTTAAAACTCACATTCTGGTTCATTGCGCATCTCCTTTCTTCCTCACTGTTTCAACAAGTTCAAGCCCGGCCTTACGCGAATAGTGCATGCGATAGATAGCATCTTTCGTTTCTATTACCGTATCTAGGTTTGAATCAAACGCCAAGACCAGTTGACCTTGAAGCCATCTTGACTCTTGCCATCTGAGCGCCTGAGATTTTGTCTCCAGGGCATCAATTACCTGCTCAGACGATAGCCAGAATGGCAGGCTCACGGTACAACTCGCCGCAAGGCGGGCAACCTCATCGTCAGGCGCTTCACTTCCATCCCCTAAATAGCCCTGACACGGACGGCTCCCCTTTATGTCGGTGACCCAGGGAAGCAGCGTGAAACCGTCGTTGCCTACTTGGACCGCAATAACCTCAACCGTGTCACCAGAATCGCGAACGGCAGCGCGTGCTTTTGTCTCGTCTGAAAGCGAGAAGGTTTCATTCAGCCAGCCAATAAGACTTTGCGTCCCCTTCTGTGGCTTGCTCAGAAGCCAGGTATTTGCCTTGAACTGCTTGTTCTCTTTTGTCTTCTCCAGCTCTTCTTCTGCGCTTTGCAAAGCATGAACCCATTCCGGTGCTGCGCCCGCATCGCACAACTCTTCCGCCGCAATGCTTCGTGAATACGTCTGCTCGACAAGGCCAGCAATATCGTGAGGCAGATTGACCATAGCCGTCCCCCCATCGGTACTCTTTGCCCTCAGCGAAAGCAAGCTGCGCAAAAGCATCGCAGGGTGATAGACCTTCTCTATACCCCCATTCACCTTAGGCGGAGCAGTCGCCCAGTCCTCGATGCCCGTGATAAAGCAACGTGCTTGCCTGAGCTTCTCCGGACGCTGTCCCTGATTTTCCCCGCGTTCATGGCGGTGAAGGCGTCCCATTCGCTGCAGCAAAAGGTCGATAGGGGCTACATCGGTGATCATTACATCGAAATCAATGTCAAGGGATTGCTCGATCACCTGCGTGCCCACAACGATGAGCTTGCCGGGCCTATTGGCGGGATCGGGACCAAGCAGTCGCAGCAGTTCCGCATCGTTTTCCATGCGATCGACGGCAATGAAGCGCGAATGGACGAGCTTCACGCACGAATCGCCAAAGGCAGTCTTCAACTGCTCGTAGGCGCTTTGGGCACGGGAAACCGTGTCTCGCAACACGCATGCGCAACCGCCATCGGACAATAAGTCCTCCAGTTGCGCAACCAGCGTAGCATCGTCGTCTTCCAATCGTTCGATAATAACGTTTGTTCCGGTCGAAGGGTCATCGCATACTCGGTACATGCTATCGTCTAGCGCTCCATTTCGGGTTGCCGCTGTAACGAGCGGGTACGATGGCTCCCCCGGTGCTTTACGAGGAGCTTCCGGAATATCTTTCCGCTTCGATGCGCGACGAGTGGGTTTTCTATCCCTACCCCGATAGGCGTGGATAAGCTCGTTGCGGCGCTCAGCAGGAAGCGTTGCCGAAAGCAGTATGGTCGGCACGCCGTAAGCGCCAAGCCACGTGAGCACACGGTCAAGATAGACATTCATGTAGGCATCGTAGGCATGAACCTCATCGATTATGACAACCTTGCCGGCAAGGCCCAAGTGCCTAAGCTGCACGTGGCGCGCCTTAAGTGCCGCCATAAGCAGCTGGTCGACCGTGCCCACAACAAATGACGACAGGAGACCGCGCTTCCTTCCGCTAAACCATTGGTGGGCGATCGTGTCTTCCTCAGAGCACTTATTTGCATCGTCGCCCATCCATGTGCGTCCCCAGCTTCGCAAGCTGTCGTAGTCCGGGTTCAAAGCCGCCTTGCTATGCAAAAGTCGCATCGACTGCATGCTGCGGCCCCGCGAATCGGGAACGCCCTCGAGCCAATCTTTAACGCGCTTGAACATCGCGTTAGAAGTTGCCATTGTTGGCAAAAGATAGGCAATTCCCCCTGCCCCGGTTTTCGGAGCCATAACCTCTGAGCACATCAGCGCGGCCTCTGTTTTGCCATTACCCATGGGCGCTTCGATAATGAGCAGCCCTGGGCCGTCCATGTCGAATGCTGCCTGCAGTGCCTGCTCCTGCGCGGGTCGCAAGCTCGCATCCTTAGGAAGACCACTAAAGCGGTGATGAAACAGCTCTTGTCCCTCTTCCTTTACCGGCATCGCCTGCCACGCCGGGGGCAACGACAGCGAAGCCCATGCGGCATCGGTGCGCTTGATGAGTTCGTCGCATGAGTCAATGCTAGAGTCGAGAGGGAACAAATCAGAATTTGAGGCAATCCAATCGGCCATGATGACCAGTGCAGAGACGAGCGCTTGTCCTGACTGAGGAACGGGTGACGAGCTAAAAATACTCTCGAACTTCGCCATCCCCGACCCTTCAAACATCCAGTCAAGAAGTTCCTCTTGGACGGCGCACCAATCGTCATCACCCAAGTTCTCGTTGGGAAAATTGCGCGATGCGCTCGCTATACCTTTGAGCACACTATCGGACGATGGCGTGGTTCCATGGTGCGCTCCCAGAATGCACCCGAATGTCCACGAGCAACTCCAACCGCGCCTATCAAGCCAATCTTCGAGGATCACCTCACTCATGAAGGCGTGCGATGGAGGGCGGTTCATGATGCGGGGGCTCGGAACCTGAAGCCCCGCTTGTTCAACAAGTTCTGCCCGCTCCGAGACCTTGTACTGGAAGCCTGGCGTCGCCTTGCCAATGTCGTGGATACCAGCAAGCCAGGTAACGAGTGCCGCCGTTGCAGAGTCGTCACAGCCAAATGCGTTCACGATTTGGTACTTGACAGATTCCGGCAGCCATTCGTTCCAAAGCTTGCGCGCAACACCCGCAGAATCAACCATATGAACATAAAGAGGCGACCACAGGTTACGCTCTTCCGCGCCGCCGGTTTTTGCCCATAGTGCACGGGCACGTGAGCTTATGGGAATAGAGTCCATCATGGTCTTTTGCATTACTCTCCCATCCGCTTCTTCCTAGAACCCGAGAGGCTGGAAACGCCTTACGATTAGACTACTACCGCGAACGGACATTTTTTAATAGCTATCAGCAGACGTAATGTTGCTCAACGTTCGTGCTATGAGCGTGAGCGTTTAATGGAGTACCTGCGGGTCCTGTCGCCGCACAAAAACGGGGCGGCCCGCACCCCTGCGAGCCGCCCCGTGCCCCTAGCTATCGCGTCATAAGACTAACCGGCACCGCTCCCTACTTCCCAAATAGCGCACCCAGCAGGCCGCGACGTTTGGGCTTTTCCTCTCGGTAGGAGCCCTCGGCCACCGCTGCCACCTGACGCGGTTGCCCGCCGCCTCCATGGCGCACGATCTGGTACAGAAACGGCGATTTAACGTATTTGACCTCGATGGGCGTGGCGTGCACGGTGCTTTCGCTCGACAGCATCACGTTGGGATTGAGCGGTGCCACCACATGTGTCTCGCGCTTGTCGCTAAACACCACCGCGGCCGCACGACCCGTCTGGCCGTTTACGGCAATGCGCACCTGCTCGCCTTCGCGGCTGTCCGACGCCGGACGATCGACAAAGTAGACCGGCACCATCACCAGACCATCCTTGTGCTTGCGGGCCTTGCGCGCCCACGTGCGGATACTCTTTTTATTGAGCCCCAGCACCGCCTCGGCATCGTTGCCGGCAACGTCGAGCGCCAGCTTATCAATGACCACCTGGTCCTTGGTAGACGCATCGACGGAGACAACGCGGAAGTCGCCTTCCTGCATGGCAGGATCGAACGGCCCCACCTTGCCAAAGTCCCACGGCTCCAAAATGCCCATAAGACGAACGTCCAGGTAGTTTGCCCGCGGATATGCCCAGTCGAGCACCTCGTAGTACACCAAGGTCTCCTTGCTCAGCCCCTTGCCCGGGAAGGACGCCATCATGCGCAAATCCGCAAGCGCCATGGGAAAGTAGAAGAGCATCATGTCGTTTTGGATCGCGTCTTCTACATCGTGACCGGCAAAGGCTTCCGCATACTGGTGCACCAGCTGCAGCGCGTTGGCACGTGCCTGCTGCGGCGAGATTTCGCAGGGAATACCCTGATCGGGTACATACTCCGCACCAACGCCCATGGTCAGGCGCTTGCTAAAGGCACCGGGCTTGAGTAGGTCTGCAACGCCGATCTTATTGCCGCAGGACGGGCATTCAAACACGCGCTGGGTCGACTCGCCTTCGAAGGATGCGCCACAGAAGGGGCACGGGATGCTCACGTGCGTGGCCTCCTGGAACTCCTGCGCCGTGCCGCGATCCTCCCACAGTAGATGCTCCAGAACCGACTGGTTGCGCCAGTGCGCATGAAAGAAATACCAGTCGGGGTCCACCGGGCGCTCGAGCTGCGACACATGGGTGAGCTTAAGCAGCCCATCGACAACTGTCAGCGGCGCATGGCGAATGCCCAGGGCGCTCTTGGGCTCCCCCGCATCGGCCTGCCACGGAACGACCGTGCCGCAATAGGCGCACTCAAAGCTGCGTTTAGCCTGGTGCGAGTACATGGGGCCTCCGCAGTTTTGGCATTTAATGGCAAACATCTCGTCCATGGATACGTCCTCCTTTACGCAGGGGCTGTCGACATTAAGTATGTCGGGCAGGCAGGCACAAGCCCATACCCATGTGGCCCAAAATGGAGCACCCGGTCGGACAAGAAGCCCCGATCGTTAGCTCCAGCAGACCATTGCTGCATTTTCTGAGCATCGGCGCACGGCGTGCCCATGCGAGCTACACTATCCCCTTAAACGAGGATGCGAGGAGGTCCGCCATGCTATTTGTAAATCGGCTGGTACATACACTTGTTCCTGGCAGCGAGGGCGAGCCGGTCGATGCATCTTGTCGCACCAACGCGGGCTTTGCCGCAAGCCTCATCTGCATTGGCCTCAACATTACCCTGTGCCTGGCCAAGGGCATCGCGGGTCTGCTCGCCGGCTCTGTCTCGCTCATCGCCGATGCCTTTAACAACCTCTCCGACGCCTCGAGCAACATTGTGAGCTTGCTCGGGTTCCGCCTTGCCAGCCGCCCGGCAGACGAAGGCCACCCCTATGGCCACGGCCGTTACGAATATCTCGCCGGCTTGTTTGTCGCCGTCCTCGTTTGTGCCGTCGGCATCAACCTGGTGCTCGAGTCCATTACCAAGATCATCAAGCCCTCCCCCACCGCCTACACGCTGGTCTCCCTAGCCGCCCTCGTCTTGTCCATGCTCGTCAAATTATGGATGGCCGCATTCAACCGCGCGCTGGGCGACCGCATCGACTCGGAGACGCTCATCGCCACGGCGCAGGACTCCAAAAACGACGTCATCGCCTCGGGCTCGGTCTTGGCGGCGGCGCTTATTTCGCAGACGACCGGCTTTGACCTCGATGGCTGGGCAGGCCTGGGTGTGGGCATCTTCATCTGCATCAGCGGCATGGGCCTGGTGCGCGACGCCATCAGCCCGCTGTTGGGACAAGCGCCCGACCCCAAGCTCGTCCAGGAAATCCGCGACAGGATCATGTCGTACCCCCAGGTCTTGGGTACACACGACCTCATGGTGCACGACTACGGCCCCGGCCGTCAGTTTGCCAGCGCACACGTGGAAATGCCCGGCGAGGGCGATGCCTTTGAGCACCACGAGATCCTGGACACCATCGAACACGATATTAAACGCCAGATGGGCATCGACATCACGCTGCACTGCGACCCCATCGCCACCACCGGCGACGACCTGCGCAGCTGGGTCAAGCGTGGCGTCATGCAGATCGATCCCGCGCTCTCCATCCATGACCTGCACGAGCACGATGGCTTTGTGTCATTTGACCTGGTGCGTCCCGACGGCTTTCGCATCTCCGACGACGAGCTGTTGGAGCGCGTAACGCATATCGTGCACGAGCGCAGGCCCGATGCATCATGCGTTGTCACGTTTGACTCGGGCTTTAGCTCGCCCGACCGTCCGGCCGAACAGCTGTAATCGACAGCAAAACGGGACGCAGGACCGCCGACCAACGCGCCCGTGCGCCCGGTCACGCGATCCTACGTCCCGTTTTTGTTTGCACCGCTAAGGCTCTAGCCGCTCGGCCGCTAGTTTCCCTGCGCGCCCGAAATGCCATTTTGCAGGGCATCCCAGGCGTTCGTTGCCATATCGCCCAGGTTCTGTGCAGTATCGCCGAGATTCTGAGCCGTATCACCCAGCTCTTGGGCCTTATCCCCAAGCTCCTGCGCCTTGTTGCTCAGGTCCTCCAGCGTGTTGGAGCTCGAGCTGTCCGTGGTGCCTTGGTCGCCGGACGCGTTGCTCGACGAGCTGTCCTTGCGCGTAAGCTGGACCTCAAGGTTGCCGTCAGCGTTGTAGTAGGCAGATGTGACGACCCAGTTGGCATCGACGACGGGCGTCGAGCCGTCGTCGGTCAGAATCACGGCATTCGAAAGATCGGCCCCGCGCGACTTGAGGAGCTTCTTGGCGTTAGACCAATATTGCCCCGGGATATCGCTCAGGTCGACGGTGCCGGACTGGGCAGTCTCGGTCTGCTCGGCCGTGGTATCAGTCGTGGCGCCCCGCTTGTTGAGCATGCCCGACACGATGGCAAACACAACCGACAAGGCAAAGAAGATCGCCAGCACGATGAGGATCTTCTTAATCACGCTCGACGAACGCGAAGGCTTCTTCTCCTCGTCCTCGCCATACCGGGGGATGGACTTGGGATACTCACGATACGGCTCGCGCGCGTATCGGTCGTGCGACTCGTAGCGCGGCTGTGCCGTGCGCGGCATATATGTCGTCTGCTGAGGTTGTGGAATGGGATTTTGCAGCAGGTCATCATAAGGGTCTACCGCCGCGTTGCCGTAGGGGTTCTGCGATGAGACACCATGCGGGTCCTGCGCCGCGTTTCCGTAATTCACAACGCGCGTGGGATCGGCCGGCACCTGCGTCGTATCGGGGGCAGCGTAGCCGGGATTCGGCACGATACGGGTCGTGTCGGCGCCATTGCCCGTCCGCAGGGAGCCGTAGCCACCCATTACGGTCGTCTTGTCCTGGTCCATGCAACGATTCCTTTCCGTCGCCCGTAAGCATCAAGTTATCCATGCATTCTACCCGCGCAAAAGCCTATGATGGACAAAGCCCGCCGGTATCTACAAGACATGCGCGGGCCTAAGGATCAAAAAGCCCCGCCGGGCCTTGGTAGGCACGGCGGGGCGGGCAAGCGGCTATGAGCAGCAGGCTTAGAAAAGGCCGGTGATGTTGCCGTCGTTGTCGACGTCGATGTTCTCGGCCGCGGGAACCTTGGGTAGACCCGGCATGGTCAGAACGCTGCCGGTCAGCGCGACCACAAAGTGGGCACCGGCGGAAACCTTGAGCTCGCGCACGGTGATGCGGAAGTTCTCGGGCGCGCCCAGAGCCTTGGCGTTATCGCTAAAGCTGTACTGGGTCTTGGCGACGCACACCGGCAGGTTGCCAAAGCCGTTCTCGCGCAGCTCGGCGAGCTGGCGCTTGGCAGCCGGCGTAAAGTCGACGCCATCGGCGCGGTAGACCTTGGTGGCAACGGCCTCGAGGGCGTCGGCCACATCGGCACCGTCCTCGTAGGCGAACTTGAGCTCGCTCGGCTGCTCAATCAGGCGCATGACCTCATCAGCCAGATCGAGTGCGCCCTCGCCGCCCTTGGCCCAAACCTCGGACAGCTTAACGTTGACGCCGAGCTTCTGGCACTCGGACTCGATGAGCGCAAGTTCGGCCTCGGTGTCCGTCGGGAAGCGGTTGATGGCGACCACGCAGGGAAGACCATAGACGTTCTGGATGTTGTCGACGTGGCGCAGCAGGTTGGGCATACCGGCCTTAAGGGCCTCGAGGTTCTCGTCGTTGAGGTCGGCCTTGGCGACACCGCCGTTGTACTTAAGCGCGCGGGCAGTGGCGACGACCACGACGGCGCTGGGGCGAACGCCCGTCATGCGGCACTTGATGTCCAGGAACTTCTCGGCACCAAGGTCGGCGCCAAAGCCGGCCTCGGTAATCGCGACGTCACCAAAACGCATGGCCATGCGGGTGGCCATGATGGAGTTGCAGCCGTGGGCGATATTGGCGAAGGGACCGCCGTGGACAAACGCGGGCGTGCCCTCGAGCGTCTGCACCAGGTTGGGCTTGAGCGCATCCTTAAGCAGCGCGGCCATGGCGCCCTGGGCCTTAAGGTCGCGGGCGCGGACGGGCTCGCCGGCATAGCTGTAGCCGACAACGATCTCGCCCAAGCGCTCCTTAAGATCGTTGATGCTCGTGGACAGGCACAGAATCGCCATGACCTCGGAGGCAACGGTGATATCGAAGCCGTCCTCGCGCGGCACGCCCTGGGCCTTGCCGCCAATGCCATCGATAACATGGCGCAGTTGACGGTCGTTCATGTCGACGACGCGCTTCCAGGTGATGCGCTTAACATCGATGCCGAGCTGGTTGCCCTGCTGAATATGGTTGTCGAGCATGGCGGCCAGCAGGTTGTTGGCGGCACCGATAGCGTGGAAGTCTCCGGTAAAGTGCAGGTTGATGTCCTCCATGGGGATGACCTGGGCCCAGCCGCCGCCGGCGGCACCGCCCTTGACGCCAAAGACGGGGCCGAGCGAAGGCTCGCGCAGGGCCACGGCGCTCTTGACGCCGCGACGGCGCAGGCCATCGGCCAGACCGATGGTCGTGGTGGTCTTGCCCTCGCCCGCAGGCGTGGGATTGATAGCGGTCACGAGGACAAGCTTGGCCTGGTGATCGGTCGGCTCGTTGAGCAGGGAATAGTCGACCTTTGCCTTGTCAAAACCGTACGGAATCAGGTGCTTAACGTCGACGCCGGCGTTCTTGGCCACCTCGGTAATAGGTAGCGGCGTAACAGAACGTGCGATTTCGATGTCAGTAGGCATGGGCGGTCCTTTCGTTACCGGATGAGAAAAAGACCAATTCAGCATAGCACGGGCGCGCAATAGTAAAACGCCCATAACCGATGAACGGCGATATGTTTATCCAATGCCCAGCGATAGCCTACAGATGCGCTAAAACAAGCCCATTCCTACAGGGTCGGCTCGATACCCAAATGCTCGAATGTGCGCAGGGTTGCCTGGCGACCCTGCGGTGTGCGAATCATCAAGCCGCACTGCAACAGGTAGGGTTCGTAGACATCTTCGAGCGTACCCGGATCCTCGCCCACCGCGCTGGCAAGGGTCGTCAGGCCCACGGCACGGCCGGAGAACGTCTTGGCGAGCGTCTCCAAGATGCGAATGTCCATCCAGTCCAGACCAAGCTCATCAATCTCAAAGAACTCGAGCGCCTGACGGCAGATATCAAGCTCAATAGGACCGTTGCCGCGCACCTGGGCGTAATCGCGCACGCGCTTGAGCAAGCGGTTGGCAAGACGTGGCGTGCCACGCGAGCGTGAGCCGATCTCGAGTGCGCTGGGATGGTCTATTGTCACGCCCAAAATGGTTGCCGAGCGCGTCACAATCTGGGCAAGCTCCTCGACCGTGTAGTAGTCCAGGCGATACGAAATACCAAAACGGTCGCGCAGCGGGCCGGTCAGCATACCCGAGCGGGTCGTTGCCGCCACCAGCGTAAACTTGGGGATATCCAGGCGAATCGAGCGCGCCGCCGGGCCTTTACCGATAACGATATCGAGCGCAAAGTCCTCCATCGCGGGATACAGGACTTCCTCCACCGAACGGTTGAGACGGTGGATCTCGTCGATAAACAGCACGTCACCCGGCTGCAAGTTGGTAAGGATGGCCGCCAGGTCGCCGGTGCGCGCGATGGCCGGGCCACTCGTCGTCTTAATCTGAGCGCCCAGCTCGTTGGCGATAACGGTGGCCAGCGTGGTCTTGCCCAGGCCCGGAGGGCCCGAGAAGATCACGTGGTCGAGCGTCTCGCCGCGACTCTGCGCCGCCTCGATCAGCACGCGAAGGCTCTGCTTGATATGCTCCTGACCGCAGTAGTCGTCCAGGCGCTGGGGACGCAGGGTACGGTCGACATCGAGGTCCTCGGACGTCAGCTCCGAGCCCACCATGCGCTCACCGTGCGCCATGGATGCCGCCGGCGAGCTGCCGGGCGTCGCCCACAGGTCCTGAGAGTCATCGGCTTCCCACATCACGCATCCATTCCGAGTCGCTTAAGCGCCGCGCCGAGCAGATCCTCGACACGCATATCCTGCCCATCATACCCGCTCAGAGCGACATCGGCCTCCTGCGGGCTAAAGCCCATGGAAAGGAGTGCCGCGCGGGCATCATCGATGGCCGAGGGAGCGGCAGCAGGCACGGGCATCGCAACCTGTCCGGGAATCACGTCGACCGGCACAAAGCCCTTATCCTTGGCAAAGGTACTCTTGAGCTCCAGAATGAGGCGCTGAGCTGTCTTTTTACCCACACCGGGTACCTTGGCCATGCCCTTGTCGTCCTCGGCCATCACCAGCGAATACAGCTGCCCCACGGTATAGGTGGAAAGCACGGCGAGCGCCAAGCGCGGACCAACGCCCGAGACGGACACGAGCCGGTCGAACATCGTGCGCTCGTCCTTTGAGGAAAATCCGAAAAGTGTCATGGCGTCCTCGCGCACCTGCATACGCGTGTAGAGGCGGACCTCGCCGCCGGGCGTCGGCAACGTGGCCGCAGTGCTGCCCGAGATGCCGAGCTCAAAGCCCACGCCCGACACATCGACGACAGCAGAGCTCATCGTGGCCTCGACAAGCGTTCCGTGGAGCTGGGAGATCATCAGTATCCGGTTCCTCTCTGTTGATAGAACTCGCCGCCGGTAAGCGCTCGGGTGCGGCTGAGGTTAACGTGACAGATGGCGCAGGCCAGGGCATCGGCGGCATGGTCGGGGTGCGGGTCGTGATCGAGCTGCGTAAGCGTGCGCACCATGTAGGCGACCTGTCGCTTATCTGCAGCGCCGGTGCCCACAACAGCCTGCTTAATCTGCATAGGCGTGTATTCGCCAATCTCGAGCGCGCACTCCGAAAGCGCCACAAGCGCAGCGCCGCGGGCATGCGCCGTGGGGATGGCCGAACGAACGTTGGCGCCAAAGTAGATGCTCTCGATAGCAGCGGTATCGGGACGATAGCGTTCGACAACGCCCTTGAGGTCGCGAGCGATATGCGACAGGCGCACCGCGAGCGGACTTCCAGCACTGGTCTCGATGCAACCATAGGCACGACAGCGAACCTCGCCACGTCGCTCCTCGATAATCCCCCACCCCGTATGGGCCAAACCAGGGTCGATACCCAAGATAACCAAGCCAACCTCCCCTCGTCACAAGCGCAGCGCAAGGCAAGGCCCCACGCACTATTCACGAACGTCTGTTCTAGAATAACACAACAGGGCCAAGATGCTTAGTTAAAGCATCGGGGTTGGGAGCGAATCCTATCCCCAGTTTAGTTCTGCGAGAAAAAAGGAAACTGACGGGGATCCACCGGCGGATGTGGCATCGGCGTACCCTGGGGCCCGCCCTGCGGTCCGCCCTGGCCGCCCATCATCCTTTCGATGGCGCCCTGGACCTCGCCCTCGAACTTTTTCATTCCCTCGTGCAAACGACGCTGACCGTCCTCAGAGCGCAGCTCCTCCATCTGCTCGGGCGAAATACCCAACAGCTCACCCAACAGACCCATCATCTCACCGCGCATGCGATCGCCCGTATCGCTATCGGCAAAGCGGCGCACTTCGGCGCGCGCCAGTGAATCAACCGTCATGCGCTCCTTGCCGTTGAGCCCCAAATCGGACCACGCAAGCATGTACGGCCAAGCGCGCTCGGCAAACGAACGGGCCGAAACGATCGGCGCCGTCGGCAACATGCGACGGGCAGCCTCACCCTGTCGAACGAGCATCAGCAGCAGCGAGCAGGCCTCAGGCTTGCCAGCGGCCATCGGGATGTCGTCGAAAGATCGATTGCGGTCCACGTGCGCCTCGAGCGCGCCATCGACCTCACCCGGCTCAAGCCCGCCGAGCAGCTGTGCCGCGCGGTCGAGCATATCGACCGGACCGTCGAGCGTCGAGAGCGCCTGCGCCAGCACTCGCTCCATACAATCTTCCACCGCGTTGAGCGTCACGAGCTCTTGGGGCACCACGGCAGACGTGCGGTTGCGCACGCGCGCCACAAACTCAAGCGTCGACAGGTACACATCGCCAAAGGGCGCAAAGTCGCCCTGGTAGCCGCCGGACAGTGCGGGCGCCGCTAGCGCGTACTCGGTCTTGGAGAGCGGGCTCAACGCCATGGCGCCCAGCTCGAGCGCCGTATCCTCGAGCATCAGGCCCAGTGCACGCGAGCGCAGACGCTCGGCATCGCCCGCCGACACGTCGCGATCGAGCACACGCGCCGCATCCGGTGCATCGCGCTCGACGGTGCGAATGTGCAGGCGCTCGGCAATCGCGCGGACGGCGGCACAGCGGGCAGCCTCGGCCTCTTCCTGAGCCGGCGTAAAGATACGGTTGCGCCCCAGCACAAGGCCAATCACATTACGCGGGCCCAGAGCGTCAACGGCAAGTACCGCCAGCAGGGACGACGGCAAGTCACCCTCGAGTGCCACCACAGCACGCGACGCGCCGCGAGCGCGGGCATTGTCGCGCACGGCGAGCACCAGCGCCTGCCACAGCCACTCCTCGGAACGAAACTCGGGCAGTTCGTGATCTTCCAGGGCATCGAGCATCACGCCGCGCTGAATCTCCTGAACCAGCAGGCTCTCCTCAAAACACGGCGCCTGGGCCACCACGCGACCGCAGTCGTCGAGCACAAACGAACCGCCGGTATATACCGACTCGTCGTACGCACCGACCGGCGCCATGCAGGCAAACCACACGCTGCGCTTAGATGCGATCTTGCGGTAGGCACCGCTGCGAACGGCGGCGATGGCGGCAGTCTCGCGGTCGGTCATGTCAAACGCGTTGAATTGGAAATACGCAATGAGGTCAACACCGGTCGGCAACATCTCGAGTTCGCGGTCCAAGTCAAAAATCACGGCGATGCGCACGCCGTCCACGTCGAACACCGGCGGCGCCCAACGCGTGTCGTTGTTCTCGCCACGCTGCAGGGCAATGCTCGATCGCGCCGGCACCACATGACCGTCCTTGAGCATCATGTAGTCGAGCAGCGGCTGGCCCTCAAACGAAACCGCCGCGGGCACGATGCAGATCATGTCGAGCTCTTGGATACGCTCGGCAACACCGGTCAGGCCTGTCAGCATGTCGTGCTCAAAGTCGGCAGTACCCATCAGGCCGCCGGGCAGAGCACCCATAAAGAGCGGAGCCGGGACGCACAGCACGCGCGCCCCGCGCTCGTGGGCCAGACGAGCCTGGTCCTCGATGCGACCGCAAATGCCCTCAATATCACCCAGGCGCATATCGATCTGTGCAAGTGCGAGCTTCATGGCCCAGCCCTTTCCGTCGTAAACCATCGAAACCGTAGTAAAAGCGCCGGCCGCATAATGCAGCCGGCGCTTGCATGTGCATATGCTAGCTATGATACCCCGAGCGGGGGCGCGCTCCTAGAACGTCGCGGACCACAGCCCATGCAGGTTGCAGTAGGCATAGACGGTACCGGTCTTGGAGCCGCCAGCGAAAAACGTCGCGGGCTTCATGCCGGGCTCAAGGTAATGGACCTCCAGGCGGCCCTCGGCCTCAAGCGCGATCCACTCGATGTAGTGCTCGGGCAGCATGGGGTGCTCCGTCGAGCCCACGCGCGCACGAATGACGTGGCCGTCGCGCTCGGTCTCGACAACAGGCACGTGCTTCTCGTGCGCCGCATCCTCGGTGTTTGCCGTCAGCTCCGTGCAGCCGGCAGGGGTCGCAACGTCGTCGCCAAGAGCGGCAACGAGCTTGCCGTCGGAGTCTTTAAAGAATTTCGCCATGATGTTCTCCTTTGCTGATGTGCCAATGTACTCGATAGTTCTTATGCCCAAAGAGCGCCGAACCATCCATGGCATTTCAAATGAACACATAACGGGTGGGATAAACGGTCGGGCTAAGACGAACCGGCGACCTGGCCCAGCCCGGCAGCCCCATCCCGCGCGCAGCTAGCGACCGTCGCCACCGAGCAGCGCCAGAACATCCTCGCGGGTAAACAGCGCCGACGAGATGCCGTCACCGCCGAGCACACTGTTGACCAGGTCGCGCTTGGACTCCTGCATCTGCATGATGCGTTCCTCGATCGTGTCCTTGGCGATGAGCTTGTACACGGTCACGGTGTGCTGCTGGCCAATGCGGTGGGCGCGGTCGGTCGCCTGGTCTTGCGCCGCCACGTTCCACCACGGGTCGTAGTGGATGACCACGTCGGCAGCCGTCAAATTAAGGCCCACGCCGCCCGCCTTGAGCGAAATCAAGAACACCGGCACCTCGCCCGCTTGGAACTGCGCAACCATCTTGGCGCGGCTCTCTTTAGACGATGCGCCCGTAAGCTTAAGGAAGGCGATATCCTCCTTGGCCAGACGCTTGCCGATGATATCGAGCATGCCCGTAAACTGGCTGAACAGCAAGATGCGATGACCGCCGTCGAGCGCGCCGCGGACGAGCTCCATACACGTATCGAGCTTGGCGCTTCCCGCCTTGTAGTCCGCGTAATGCAGATGAGGATCACAGCAGATCTGGCGCAGCTTGGTGAGCTCGGCAAGTACCTTGAGCTTATCTTTTTTGAACTCCCCGGCCTCGCGGTGCTGCACTTGCTGGGCAATGCGGTCCTGGTTGGCCAGGTAGAGCTTGCGCTGCTCGCCGGTGAGCTGCGCCATCACCGTATCCTCGATCTTCTCGGGCAGGTCGGCCACCACGTCTTCCTTGACGCGGCGAAGCACAAACGGCGAAACAAGCGCCTGCAGACGAGCGGCGCTGTCACCCTCGTCGTGCTCGACCGGACTTTCAAAGCGCTTGGCAAACGACTCGCGCGTGCCGAGCAGGCCCGGCATCAAAAAGTCGAAGATGCTCCAGAGCTCGGACAGGCGGTTTTCGATGGGCGTGCCCGTCAGGGCAAAGCGCACACCGGCCGGCAGACGCTTGGCGGCACGTGCCACCTGCGTGAGTGGGTTTTTAATGTACTGGGCTTCATCCAGCACCACGCGGGCAAAGTCCTGCTCGACGTACTCGTCGATATCGCGGCGCATGAGGTCATACGACGTCACGACCACGTTATGCTCGGCCACGCCGGCTATCTGCACGCGACGTTGGGCCTTGGTGCCCACAATGGCGCACACATCAATCGAGGGGGCAAAGCGCTCCAGCTCGGCAGTCCAGTTGTACACGAGCGACGCGGGGCATACCACGAGCGTGGGCTTAGTGTCCCCCGCCTCCACGCGCGCCAGGATATGCGCGATCATCTGGAGCGTTTTGCCCAGGCCCATGTCGTCGGCCAAGATGCCGCCAAGGCCCAGATGCTCGAGCGAACCGAGCCACTGGTAGCCGTCAACCTGGTAGCCGCGCAGTGTGGCCTTGAGCGAGGCCGGCACCGTAAAGTCCATCTTGCCGAGCGTGTCCAGGCGCTCGACGGTGCGACGGAATGCAGCGTCGCGATCGGCTTCGAGCGCGGGCGTGCGCGCAAGCATGCTGTCGACGAACAGGGTACTCGACGCGGGAAGCGACACGCCGTCGAGCAGGTCGACAGCATCGACCCCCAGATCCTCGGCAAGACCAAACGCGGCGCGCGCTCCCTCGTCCAGGCGAATGATGTCGCCCGACGTGAGACGAGCAAACGTCTGGTGACGCTTGTAGGAATCGAGGTAGATGGCAAGGTCTGCCGCCGAAAGGCCGCTCGCGCCCAGTTCGACGTCGAGCAGGTTACTCTTGACGGTGGCGCGCACCGAAAGCTTGGGCGCAGGGCGGACCGAGATCTGGCGCAGGCGGTCGCTGAGCATGACCTCGCCCAGCTCGGACAGGGCAGACAGGCCCTCAGTCAGCAAGTGGAACAGGCTCTCGTCATCGCGTTCCTCAAACGCCAGGCCACCCTCGTAAAAGTCGAAATACAGAGCCGCCGTATCCATAACGCGAAACTCTGCCACCTCGTCGCGCGGCGGCACGCCCGGGCGCCGCTCTTCGAAGGGGCTGCCCGGAGCGCCCATGCTAAAGAGATCTGCCGACCAGTCGCCGTAGGTAACCGTAATGTTGCAGGTCACGAGCCCATCATCGACGCCGATCGCCATGGCAAAGCTTGGCTCGGGCGCCACGGTATCGAGCGCAGCGGGCGCGGTAAGGTCGGTGTAGTCGCGCAAGATAGGCAGCGCCATGCGGCAAAACTCACCCACCTGGTCGGCGGCGATATGGACCGGTGTGCGGCAGGGCAACAAGTGCGATAGGAACGGCGCGGCATGTTGGGCAAACGCCGTGTCGGTACGGCGCGCGCGGCGCGTATCGACCAGATAGGCGACGTCGCCCGAGGCAAAGCAGTACGTATCGGCCGGAAGGCGCAAGTCGTAGCTGCCCCCGGCTGCCGGCACAATCTTGGCAGCAATCAGCGGCGGGTGCTTAGCCGGGACTTCGCCCTCCCCTTCCGGCAACGACTCGACTGCCACCTCGTAGGCGCGGTGCGTCGTCGTCCCCCGCGACCAAGCAGGTTCAAAGGACATGGACCTGCCACGCAGCAGGTCCAGCACGGACACGATGGAATACTCGGATACCGGCAGCTGACGCTCGGCGACAAAACCGCTGCGGGCAAAGTCGTACGATGCCGAGCGCGAGCTCGTAATATCGCCTAGGTAGGCGACCGTCATTGCAACAAAGTCGAGCAGCTTTGCCGACACATCATCGAAAGCCTCGGGCACATGGGCAAACGTAAGCTTCTTGCCATAGGAGAACGTACCGCCGCGCGCATAGGCATCGGCCATGCCGTCGATATCCTTAACCACGTAGGACACCGAACCGCAGCGGATGCGGAACTCGAGCGCCCAGCTAAAGCGATCGGCAAACAGCGGATTGTAGTACGGCACCAGCGAGGGCTCCAGCACTGCTTTGGGCGCATCGGGGTCAATGGTGCCGGCGAGCTTGCGGCGCATGGCCACGAGTTTATCCATCCGCGCGTCCGAAAGATCGGAAAGTGCTGCCACAAGGCTCGGGCTCGTGGGCACGGGCGCCGGGAAGGGAAAGTTGGGGTTGACCGCAGATGCGCTGGGCGCGGGACGTGTGGGCTGCTTGGACTGTGCGGGCGACACCGTAAACGTGCGGACCGGCGTGCGCAAACCCTCGACGGGCTCGGCGCCGCTGGCATCCAGATACGCCAACGCCGTGGCGATGGCGTGCTTGCACATGCCGGAATAGCGGAAGGCGGCGGGGCAATCGCAGTCGTAGTCGACAACCTCGTGCTCGTCCATATCGAGCGCCACGTGCGTCTTATACAGGTCGCCGCGCGAACCACGCACCGTACCCTCGATATTCACGTTTTTGGAGAAGCGCGAGCCGGAGTCCTCAAACGACAGCACGGCGCCGTTGAGCATGAGCGAACGCCCCTTCATAAAGGTACTGCTGAGCGCCGCCTCCTTACGAAGCGCCTGCACAAACGTCCCCTGCGCCATCGCTTCCTCCAATCTCACCCGGGGTAGCTAATTTGGGACGGGGCTATTTTAGCTACCCCCATATGTCGGTTGAGATGTGTTCCGACCCCGACTCATTCGCCGTCAGCCAAAGGGTAGCTAAAAAAGCCCCGTCCCAAATTAGCTACCCCGCCAACGGCGTCCTTAGATCACCGTCACTCTGCCTTGGTTACCCACGATGGCCTTGGCCTCGGCCAACAGCGGAATCGAGCGTGCGTTGACCTTAGCAGGTACCTCGGCACGCAGCACGCGCCCGTCCGCCTGCTCGATAAAGATCTCTACGCGGTCGCCGCCCGGGTTGGCGGTGAGCACCGTGGCAAGACGCGCCATGTTGCCCTGGCTAAAGCGGCTGTTGGGCACCATGACCTCAAACACCTTGGGCTTGTTGTTCTCCTCGTTGAGCTCAAGCGGCACGATCTCCTGCGCGATGATCTGGTCGCCGCGGTCCGAGCGCTCGAGCTTGCCCTTAATGCGCACAAACGCGTCGGACAGCTGCGCGCCGGTCTCGGGATCGACCTCGCCGTACAGATACCCCTCGGCCTCCTTGAAGGTCTTGGGGAACACCACGACCGTGGCCTCGCCTTCCATATCCTCGAGCTGCACGATGCCCATGGGGTCGCCGTTTTTGGTCACGCGCTTGGACACGCTCGAGACCATACCGGCCCACCATAGCGCCTTGCCCTCGGGAATCTCCTGGTTGATGGTGCCGCCCGTGGGGTTTTGCACCTCGTAGCCGGTGTCGATCTGCGAGAACGAGAAGTCGCGCGCTTTGCTGAGCGCATACTCAAACGGGCGCAGCGGGTGGTCCGAGACATAGATGCCCAGAACCTCCTTCTCCTGGCTCAGCTTAAGATGGCGGTCCCATTCCTGGCCATCCGGATCGGGTACGCTCACCTCAAAGCCCGAGCCCTCAACGTCGCCAAACATGTCGAAGAACGACGTCTGGCCGCTCGCGCGATCCTTCTGGCGCTTTGCCGCGGCATCGATGATGTTCTCGGGGTTGTTCTTGTCCACAAAGTGCATCATCTGACGACGCGGATACCCCGTGGAGTCGAAGGCACCTGCCTTGATGAGCGATTCGATCACGCGACGGTTGGCCTGGCCCGAGTCCACGCGCTCGACAAAGTCATGCAGCGTCTTAAACGGACCGCCCGCCTCGCGCTCGGCGATAATCGCCTGCGCCACGCCGGTGCCCACGCCGCGGATGCCGGCCAGACCAAAGCGCACGCCTTCCTTGGTAGCCGTGAACTCGGTACCGGACTCGTTGACATCTGGCGAAAGCACGGGGATGCCGTCGTGACGGCATGCCGAGACGTAGTGCACGATCTTGTCGGTCTTGCCCGTATAGGACGTCAGGACGGCCGCCATGTACTCGTGCGGATAGTGCGCCTTGAGCCACGCCGTCTGCATAACCAAGATGGCGTAGCCGGCGGAGTGCGACTTGTTAAAGGCGTAGGACGCGAACTCGAGAACATCGTCCCAAATCTTCTGGGCGACCTCGCGCGTGTAGTTGTTCTTGATGGCGCCGTTCATCCAGTGGTCGTAGGTGGTCTCGTCCGAGCCATCCTCCCAGTGGAGCACCGTCGACGTGAGCAGCTTGATCTTCTTCTTAGCCACGGGTTTACGGATACGCGAGTCCGATTCGCCCTTGGAGAAGCCGCACATCTCGACGGAGATGAGCATAACCTGCTCCTGGTAGACCATGGTGCCGTAGGTTTCACCCAGGATGTCGTCCAGACGGTCGTCGTAGGAGACGGCCGGCTCCTTGCCGTTCATACGGTTGATGTAGGACGAAACCATGCCGGCGCCCAGCGGGCCCGGGCGGTACAGGGCGATCAATGCCACGACGTGCTTGTACTCGGTGGGCTTCATGTTCTTGATCGTGGCCGTCATGCCGGCGGACTCGACCTGGAAGACGCCGGCGGTGTGGCCGGAGCCCATGAGCTTAAAGATCTCGGGATCGTCAAAGGGAATCTCTTCCTCTTTGATGTCGATGCCGAAGTTCTTTTTGATGTTTGCCTTGGCCTTGGAGATAACCGTCAGCGTACGCAGACCCAAGAAGTCCATCTTGAGCAGGCCCATGTCGGCAACGGTATGGCCCTCGTACTGGGTAATCTCGACGCCGCCCTTGGTGTCGAGCTTGGTGGGCACGTGCTCGTTGACGGGGTCGCGGCAGATCAGAACGGCGCACGCATGCACGCCCTCGCCACGGGTGAGGCCCTCGATCGAGAGCGCCGTGTCGATGATGCGGCGGGCGTCGTCGTCCTTTTTATAGGCCTCGGCAAAGTCGGGGTTAAACAGGTCCTCTTTGCCGGGTTGTTTTTCGAGCACCTGCTTGAGCTTGACCTTGGGGTCGCTCGAGACCATCTTGGACAGGCGCTGGCCCATGTAGACCGGGTAGTCCAGGACGCGCGCGGCGTCGTTGATGGCCTGCTTGGCCTTAATGGTCGAGTAGGTGATGACGTGGGTGACCTTCTCGGGACCGTAGAGCTGGCGAACGTGCTCCACGACCTCGAGACGCCGCTCGTCGTCGAAGTCCATATCGATATCGGGCATCTCGGTACGCTGCGGGGACAGGAACCTCTCGAACATCAGACCGTTCTCGAGCGGGTCGAACGCGGTGATGTTCATGGCGTAGGCGACGATAGCGCCGGCGGCCGAGCCACGGCCGGGGCCGACGCCGATGCCGTTGTCCTTGGCCCATTGCACGTACTCGGCGACGATCAAAAAGTAGGCGGCAAAGCCCTTGTCGCAAATGACCTTGTATTCGTACTCAAAGCGCTCTTTGATGTTGACGCCACCGATCTCGCGCGTGGCCCAGTCGTCACCGTAGTGCTGGCGCAGGCCTTTCTCGCACTCGCGGCGGAACTGGCTCTCGTGCGTCTCGCCGGGATCGAGCAGCGGAAAGCGCGGCAGGATGATGGAGTCCCAGTCCAGCTCAACGTAGCACTTGTCGGCGATCTCGAGCGTGTTGTCGCAGGCCTCGGGGCAATACGGGAACATCGCCCGCATCTCCTCCTCGGTCTTCATGTAAAACTCCGAGCCGGTCATGCGCATGCGGTTGGGGTCGTCGACCTTGGCGTTCATGCCGATGCACATGATGACGTCCTGCACGGGCGCGTCCTCGCGGCGCAGGTAGTGGAAGTCGTTGGTGGCGATGACCTTGACGCCCACCTGTTTGGCGATATCAATGAGCGTGCGGTCCATCTGCTCGTCGGTCAGGCCGTTATCGGTGGTGATGCCGTGTTCCTGGATCTCGATGTAGAAGTCACCAGGCTCGAAGGTATCACGGAAGGTCTCGGCCCACTTGATGGCGCCTTCCATGTCACCGCGGTCGATGTATTTGGGGATGATGCCCGCGATGCAGGCGCTGGTGCAGATCATGCCCTTGGCGTGGCGGCGCAGGTTGTCGAGCGTCACGCGCGGCTTGTAGTAAAAGCCCTGCACGGCGGCCTCGGAGACCGTCTGCATCAGGTTGACGTAGCCCTCCTGGTCCTTGGCCAGAAGGATCATATGGTAGAGCTCGGGCTTGTGGTCGCGGGCGAGCGTCTCGTCCGGCGTAAAGTAGACCTCGCAGCCAAAGATGGGCTTGATGACCAGAGGCGGCTTGAGCTCGTCGATATTGCCCTTCTCGTCCCACATGGCCATGTCCTTCACATACTGGGCATGCTCGCGCGGGTTTGCCTCGGAATCGGGCTCCACCAGCTCGTCGCGGCGGTCCTTTTCCAAGAAGGCCTTGTCGTGGCTCCACGTTTTGTACTCGGGCGTATTGTGGTTGACGGCGTCGCAGGCCAGCGCCAGATCGGGCACGCCATACATGTAGCCGTGGTCGGTAATGGCCACGGCGGGCATGCCCAGCTCAACGGCACGGTTGACCATATCCTGGATACGGGTTGCGCCGTCGAGCATGGAGAAAACAGTGTGGTTGTGCAGATGGACGAATGCCATGTGATGAGCTCCGATGCGGGTTCGTGTTCTGACTGAACGATTTTACCCCACGGCACGGACAGCGCCCGAACCTAGCCAAACCCACACGGGTAGCTAATTTGGGACGGGGCTTTTTTAGCTACCCTTTGACTGACGGCGAACGAGTCGGGGTCGGAATACATCTCAGCCGATGTATGGGGGTAGCTAAAAGAGCCCCGTCCCAAATTAGCTACCCCTGAGCTGCAGTGGAATCGAAAAGGATTCCACCGCACGTTATCTGAGGGCTAGAGGTTGTAGGTGACCACCTGGGGCTCGGCGAGCTCGACTAAGACAGCTGGGGCCGTCTGCTCCACGCGGACGAACTTGACGGTCACCGTCTTAAAGCCCGCCTTATGCAGAACATCCGAATAGACGCGCGCCTGCAGGGCGTGCTTCTCGAGCAGCTGGTCGGGTGTCTCATCCGGCGTGCCACCCGTCTTGTAATCGATGACCAGTGCGCGTGACGGATCGGCCGGGTCGGTCGCCAGCGCATCGATGGCGCCCTCGGCATATGCACCGTAGCGGGCAATGTCCTTGTCCTCGCAGCCCAGCGAGAAGAACGGCACTTCGGCACGGACGCACGGCCAGGCAAGAAGCTCGGCACGGACCGACGACCTGAGCCAGCGATTCAGGGCAACGTCAAAACGCTCGCGCTGCTCCGGCGTCAGGCACCACAGGCGCGTCAGCGCATCGGCACGCTCAGCGGGCAGCGCATCGGCACCCATCTCGATGAGCCACTGGCAGGCGGCATGGAACGCCGAGCCCAGCGCCATGGGGTTGCCGGCGGGCTCGACAGCAGCCACGTCTGCATCGGCCATCTCCGAGCCATCCGACTCGGCATCGTCGCCCGCCTCATCCATGGGAACACGCGCCTCGGCGGCACGGTCTTCCGTCTCGGCATGGAGCGCCGCGGCGATCGACGAATAGCTGTACGAATCACGCGCCGGGAACGGACACGTGCCCATGCGCACGCCCGCCGCCTGGGGATATACGAGTTCAAACGAATCGGGCTTGGGGTCGGCAGGACCGGGCACGGTTGAGTGCGCAGCATTATCGGCGACATCGGTATCGCCACGAACGAGCCTGCCCTCGGCATCCAGCGAAGCGTTGGCCTCAAACGCCTGCTCGCCAAAGGTAAAGTCCGAAAGCGAAATGAGCTCGTAGTCGCCCGGCTGGGAGTTGTCGAATACCAGGCGGTCGGCATCGAGCTGCGGCATGTCCAGAGCGTCGGTCGGCAGAATGCGGCGCAGCACGTCGTAGGTCAGATCGGTCTCGACATCGAAGGTCGGCGCCGTCACCTTGCCACGGCTCACGCCGGCATCCATCGCCAAGATCACCAGCTCGCGCGCACGGGTCATGGCAACATAGAGCAAACGGGCCCGCTCCTCGAGCGAAAGCTGCAGGTCGTCGTTGCGCAGGCGGGCAAATGCCTCGGCGGGAGAACCCGTCGCACAGACGTCCTCCATGAGCTCCGGCGGTAGCCACAGCGACGTGCCCTTGCCCTTAAACGCATGCTCAAACTGCTTTTTGACGTCATCGCCCTTTACGAACGTACCGTCCGCGAGTTTAACGCCGTCGAAGCGTGCCGGCAGTGCCACGACCTGCGCTCCGCCCTCGACACGACCCATCTGTGCCGAACCCGAGGACTTACGCACGCCAAAGCACTCGGCGACCGCCACGACCGGATATTCCAGACCCTTGGAGGCGTGAACCGTCATGATGCGCACCGCGCCGTCGCCCTCCTCGTTGAGGGCGCCCGGGGCCTCCTTGCCCGCCAGGAAGCGATCGAAGGCAAGCGCAATGGAGCGCGGCGAGTTACCGAACTCGGCCTCCGCCTCGGCCACGGCATCGAGCGCCTTGAGCACGTTGGCGGCGATGGCCTTGCCCTCGGGGCCGCGCTGCGCCAGGCGCACGAACCAGCCGGAGGCATTGACCGCATCGCGCGCGATGGCGGCAAACGAATCACGCCCTACGCGACGCAGTGCGTAGCGCAGCACCTCGCGGGCACGCGTCACGAGCGGCAAGCCCTGCAAGCCCGGCACATCGGAATCGCTCATGATGCCCGCATCGATGTTGCGGCGTGACGTCTCGCCCGTCTGATCGTCGAGTTTGGTCGCCAGCGCCAGGAACTCCTGGGCGCCCAGCGCAAACATCGGCGAGGCCAGCAGTGGCATAAGACCCTGCGCCGTATCGGCCGGATTGGCGAGGGCACAAACCAGGGCGCGCACCGTCTGCACCTCGGCAGCTTGGGAAAAGACCGAGCCGCCCGCGATGACGCAGTCGAGCCCCTGGTCACGGAAGGCCTGTGCGTAGACGTCTGCGTTGGTCATGCGGCCCAGCAGCAGCACCATGCCGCCCTGGGGCTGGCCGGCATCGGCAAGCGCGCGGAATCGCTCCGCGATCGCGCGGGCCTTGGCCTGTGTGCGCTCCTGCGTACTGCCGCCGGCAACAAAGAGGGCCTGGCGGCGCGAGGCATCCGCCACCAGCGTGTCCTTGCGGCCGTCGCTCGCCTCAAGATCCAAAAAGCCCTGCATCAGGCCGCCGTCATCGCCGTCGAAGACGCGGGCCACATAGCGCAGCACCTCGTCGTGGCTGCGGAAGTTGCGCACGAGCTTGACGAGCTCGCCGGCGGGGGCATCGGACGTGGCAACCGTCTCCGACGCCGCCGCCGATCCCACCTTGCGCTCCTGGCGACGGAACACCTCGACCTCGGCGCCGCGGAAGCGATAGATCGACTGCTGCGCATCGCCCACGGTGCACAGCGCGCGCTCCCCCGCACCCGTCAGGTAACGGATCAGGTCGACCTGCATCTGGTCGGTATCCTGGAACTCGTCGATCATGACCATCTTAAAGCGGCCCTCGTACGCAGCACGAATGGCAGGGTAATCGCGCAGGGCCTCGTAGGCCATGCGCAGCAGGTCGTTATTATCGAGGGCGGACTGGGCAGCCTTCAGTGCGCGATACTCGGCCTCTACAGAGCGGGCCAAGCCCACCAGTGCATCGAGCGCGGGGCCACCGCAGGCAAGCACGATATTGATAAATGCATCGGCGGCCTCGGCCTTGAGCAGCTCGACCTGCTCCTTGGGGAATGCCTTGCTCGCGCGCGGCATGGCGCACGACATCATGAGTCGCGCCGCATCGGCCATGGTCTTGCCGCTCGCCTCGAACGCGTCGATGGCATCGAGCGCCGTCTGCGCCTTCTCGGTCGCCGCCTTGCTTGCGCCCAGCGCCGATCGATAGGCATCGGCGAGCGCCGAGGTATCGGCCTGGCCGCGCGCCACGCGCACGTCGTCCATGCCGCCCGGCAGCTGGCTCGAGAGCTCCAGCAGGTCGCGTACCAGGCCCTTGATGGTCGTGCCGGCGCCAAAGGGGCCGCCCTCGCCCGCCATGGGATACCAGGCGTAGAGGGCCTTGAGCGATGCCGCGAGCTCGGGGGCGGCATCGGGTGCCGTCGCGCGGGCCAGCACATGCTCAACAGCCTGGTCCATGAGCTCGTCGGTATCGGTGAGCACCGTGAACTCGGGGTCGATGCCCAACTCCAGCGCGTGTGCGCGCAGGATACGCGAGCACATGCCGTGAATGGTCGAGATCCACGCGTCGTCGACGGTCAGCGCTTCCTCGTCCATGCCCTCGTCGATAAGCGCACGGCGCACGCGATCGCGAATCTCGGCCGCGGCATCCTTGGTAAAGGTAATGGCGAGCACCTGGTCCAGATGCTCGACGAACGGGCCGGATTCGGGCGAGAGCGCGTAGACGATGCGGCGCGTGAGGGTAAAGGTCTTGCCCGAACCGGCGCCCGCCGAGACAAACAGCGGACGGTCGAGCGTCTTGACGATCTGCAGCTGTTGCGGCATCAAGGTCGAAAGATCCATGGTCTACACGTCCCTCCTTACAAACGTTCCTTCGTGGTTATACGAGCAGCGGGCATGCGCGGCCTGCGTCGACGCCGGGTCGACAGCAGTGACGTTGCCCGCCTCGAGTTCGCGCAAGCGCTCGGCGATGCCGGCCTCCACGCGATCGAGCAGGGCGTCGAAGTCCATGCTGCCACCCTCGCCGGGAAAACCTTTCTTAAGGCCCGGGATGCGACCGTCGCCACGCTCCTCCTCGAGCAGCTCGGCGCTCGCGGCACCGCGCAACGCGGGCTTGCCGCCCTTGGTCGAAAAATAGAGTGCCGCACGGGTATCCAAATCCAACGCCCGGCGCATGGCCTGGGCGTAGATGAGCGTTTGGGTATGTGGCGGCAACCAGCGCGGATCGTCGATAGGCGCCGTGCCCGATTCCTCGTCGCGCACCGTAGGGTCGGCGAGCTTAAACTCCTCAACGCCCGTGCGATGCTTGTAGTCAATCACCACAGCGCGATTCTCGGCATCCACATCCACGCGGTCGATGCGCCCGCCGAGCGGCCAGCCGGCATACTCGACCTGGAGCTCGTTGAACGCAAACTCCAGGTAGCGCGGAGCGAAGGGGGCAAGCGCCTCGGACTCGCAGGCAAGCACGCCCTCCAGCTGCGGCAAGATCTCGGCAACCTGACGCTCCTCCACCGGCGAGAGCGGCACCAGCGGGCCCTCGTTGCCACGCTTGCCGGCGTGCTCGGCCAAGGTCTCGGCAAAGACCTCGTGCAGCAGCTCCTGCGCACGCGGCAGGTTTTCGGGCGTCACACGCTCCATGCCCTCTTGGGGCAAACGGGCATGCAGATGTTCCAGCACGTCGTGGACAAAGTTGCCCTTCTCCATGTTGCCAAAACCCGCGTCGATAGACTGGGGCTTAACGCGATACGAGACGAACCAGCACAGCGGGCAGGTGGAATAGGCCTCGATCTGCGAGGCAGACGTCAGACGCGGTACAAGCGGCGCGTCCTCGCCCTCGCCGTCCCGACGGCGCAAGACCAGATATGGCACGGCCGCCTCGCTCAAATGCTGAGGAGCCTCGCATGCCACGCGCTCGCGCTTGAGGCCCTTGCCGGCTGCAGGGTCAAAATCACCTACGATATCGCCCTCGCCCACGCATGTCACCTGAGCGGCACCGGTGGCCTCGGCATGCGCCCGCAACTCGGTCCACACGGCAGCCGGATAGCACTCGCACGCCTGGCGATCGTGCGTCACGCGCGCAAGCGCAACCGGGCCACGTGCCGCCCGCATCGCGTGGCCAAAGCGCACGCGCAACAAGGCCGCAGGCTCAAGCGTCACGCCCTCGCGACCAAGGCTCGCAGCCAACGTGGCCAGCGGTCCTTCCTCGTGTGAGAGCGGATAGCTGTCCAGATCGACATCGGCAAACAGCACGGCATCGTAGCTGCCGGGGCGCAGAGCCGCCGCATCGGCAAGCGAGGCAAAGCGAACCTGGGCACGTGGCGCACCGTCAACCTCGTAGGTCTCGTAATCGTAGGCGGTGCTACGCTTGTCCACCTTGGTGCGAATGCCATCGAGCACGGGCACGGTCGCGGCCTGCGACACGTCGAGCGCGCGGGCGTCATTCATAAGGATGTCGATGGCGTGGCGCAGCAGGGCCGTCTCCGCTTGGCGACGAGCTTGGCCATCCAGGCTGCCCAGCGAGCGATCGGGCAACGCCTCGGCAACGGCAAGCATGGCCTTGAGCGCCGTCACAGGCTTGTCGCGCCACAGTGCCTGGAACACGTCCGAGACCACACACGGTACGTTCTTAAACCAGTTTTCGTCGCTCGCCGCCTTGCGTGCGCCCCTCACCTGGCCTTGCACGCTCTGCAGCAGGCTCTTAGCGCCCGCGGTAGTCTTGCTACGCGAGAGACGCATATTCTTATCGAAGATACGGGCATTGGCTGCATCAGCGCCCGAAAGCGGGCTGTAGATCCAGTCGGTAAGCTCCGGCGCGGGCCACCACTCGGTCTTTGACGCCACACCCTCATCGGCCGCCTTCATGCGCTCGATCAAGCTGGCAAGCGCCGCAAACTGCCTGCCCGCAATGGATTGGGAAAACGCCGTGAATTCAGTTGTCTCGGCAGCGATATGACGAGCCGCCAGACGAGAGGCGAGCTCACCGAACAGCTGGGGTGCCCGGGCAGAAACAACGAGCACGCGTACGGGGTCGGCGGAGAGGCCGGCGGTATCGTCGGCCCCGAAACCCTGGCACGCTTTTACCAGATCATCAATTGCGTCCGCATAAGCATGAGCACGGGCGTGGGGGCCAGCGACCTCAATAAAGGCAGGCTGAGCGGTAGCTCCACAAGCGGCATCAGACGCGACGGCGTCCTCCCCCAGCGGCGCGACCTCAAACAGCACACCGCTGGCATCAAATGCCGCGGCAAGTTCCTCGCGCATCGCCGCCTGCTCGCGAGCAAGCAGCACGACGACCTCTCCCCCACTGTTCGCCACAGCAGACAGCAGCTCGAGCAGACCGTGCGTAAACGACGTGACGCCGCGTACACAGACGGCACGGGCGCACGCCGGCAGATTATCGGCCAGGGCGCTGGCCATAATGTCAGCCGCCTCGCAGGGCTCGACCATATCTCGACGGTCCAAACCGCCCGCGTAGGCACGCAAAAGCTCGAACACACGAGCCTCGGCATCGCTTTTTGGCTCAGGCCGGCAATTGTTGCCACGGCATCGCTCGGCAGCTGTCCCCGCCACACCTGGCAGCACATCGCGGGCCATGCGCGCAAGCATGCGCACCGTGCCCTGGCTGCGCGAAAGCGGCTGCAGGTCGACATCATCGAGACGCGTGACCATGTCCGAAAACAGCATCTGGCGCTGCAGGTTGTCGACGAAACCGCGCCCGTCGCCCAAAAGCTCCCAAAGCGAGCGAAGCCACGACGCGGGCGTCTTGTAATCGATGCCCAGCGAAACGCCGGCTTCCGCCGCATCATGACGGCACAGGTCGAGCTCGGCAAACGTTGGCGCCAGCAGCACGGCACGCCCGTGGCGGGCAATAAGGTCGGCAAGCAGCGCCGATTCGGCATCGCTCAAATCCGTGCCGGCATTAGTGGTATAGATTCGAACAGGCATGGCCCTCCACTCAAACTGTTCGCAATAATCAATGCATCCATCCTACCCGCCCAAGCGGACACATTGCCACCGCAGCTTCATCTTTTGGCGCTTTGGAGACAAGTCGCTTTGCACCGCATTGGTGCCAAGGGGGCAGACTCGTCCGTTGGTGCAAGCGAACCTGGCCCCTTTGCACCAATTATTCGGCATATAAAAACCGCCCCCGGAGGAGCGGTTTTTCACAATTCGTTTTGCCGCGGCCTATTCGCCATCCTCCAGCTTAATGAGGATTTTGCGGTAGCCACCGTACTCGCCGTTGAGCGCCTTGGATACACGGCTCACCGTGGTGGACGAAGCGCCGGTACGGACCTGAACCTCGACATAGGGCTCGCCCTCGTCCAGGTAGCGCGCGACCTGCAGACGCTGCGATAGATCGCAAATCTCGCGCGGTGTGCAGATATCGGTCAAAAACGCTTGGATATCTTTCTCGTCGTCCAAAAGACTAAATGCGTGGACTAGCTGCTTGACATCAGGCTTGTCAAACATGTTCTCGATATTCATCGATCACCGCCAAACCCGCCAAAAGGCATCGAAGTTGATACTGGTACCGGGCATCGTTCGCCCACTCTATGCAATAGGGCAACGCATGTGGCTTTTGCCCGTAGCAGTTTAGCACACCACCAAACTAAAGTGACAAGACTCTCTGTCAGCGGCGCGTTTTTTAGGACGAACGCCGTTTTGAAACCGAATGCGCACGCAAGCTCCACGAATATCTGAGACAATGGGCGCCCAACGCAGAGGCGCACGCCAAGGCAACCATCCGATTCGCCGCGGCAAACGAGCTTACGCGCCACCAACACGTCACGCGCACCGGAAAGGAACCCACCATGCGCTTCTTGCTCAACTGGCTTTTGACCTCAATCGCTATCGCGATCGCCACGTTCCTCGTCCCCGGCATTCAGCCCTTCGGCATGGCCGACGCCTGGGTCTGCTTTGCCTTTGTGGGACTGTTCCTCAACGTCGTCGACTCGCTCGTCAAGCCGCTCCTGACGGTCATCTCGCTGCCGCTCACCATTATCACGCTGGGTATTTTTCAGCTTGTAGTCAACAGCTTTATGCTCGAGCTTGCCAGCTACCTATCGGTAAATCTGCTGGGCGCGGGCATCTCCATTGCCAGCTTTGGGTCGGCCTTTATGGGTAGCATTTTGGTGTCCATCACTCGAAGCATCTTCGACAGCATCGCCAGGAACTAAAGCAACCGGATACGGACCGCCACAACACGCCAAAACGAAGGCCGTCCATCGCAACGATGGACGGCCTTCGCCTTTGTCAAGCCTCAGAGGACAAGAAAATCTACCATTTCTACCCCGTCCCCAAATGGCTGGTGGGGCTAGATGACGTAGTCGTAGCCCCCGTTGGGGGCGACGAGCGCATCGAGCGTCACACCGTCGAGGTAGTCGTTGATGAGCTTGTCCAGGTTCTTCCACACGTCGAGCGTGGGGCACTCGTCAGATCGCGAGCAGCCCTTGCAGTCGCCATCCAGGCAGGCGACCGGCGCCAGGCTGCCCTCGGTCAGGCGCAAGATCTCTCCCACCGTATACTGCTCGGGCGGGCGCGTGAGCACGTAGCCGCCGCCCTTGCCGCGCATGCCCGAAAGCATGTTGGCGCGCACGAGCGTAGCCAAGATGTTCTCGAGATATTTCTCGGAAATCCCCTGTCGCGCCGCAATCTCTTTGAGCGGGATGCGACCGGCCGCCTGGTGCTCGGCCAGGTCGACCATAACGCGCAGGGCGTACCTGCCCTTAGTAGAAACCAACATATATAGTGCTGCCTTTCGGTCTTTTAATCCGTTGAAATTCTAGCCGAAAAATTGGCTTTGAAAATACCCATTCCAGTCAAGGTGGTTAATCAGCTCGTAATAATCTCCTATTTCCTATTGCATTACTAGGCTTTAGTGTCTACTATGCTTGCCAACAGCTAAACAAACAACCTATAAGGTTTATGGGTTTAGCTACTAGGCCACCGTAAAACCACACGGTATCCAGTCATTTGAACACTTTGGAGGTTCACCATGAGCAAGGTTTATACGTCCATCGATCAGCTTATCGGCCACACCCCGCTTTTGGAGCTCACTCACTTTGAGGCCGATGAGGACCTTAAGGCCCGCGTGCTCGTCAAATTGGAATACTTCAACCCCGCCGGGTCCGTCAAAGACCGCGTCGCCAAGAACATGATTGACGAGGCCGAGAAGGCCGGCAAGCTCGTGCGCGGCGGCGACTATACCATCATCGAGCCCACGAGCGGCAACACCGGCGTCGGCATCGCCTCGGTGGCGGCGGCTCGCGGCTACAAGGTGATCATCACCATGCCCGAAACCATGTCCGTCGAGCGCCGCAAGCTTATGCAGGCATACGGCGCACAGCTCGTGCTCACCGACGGCTCCAAGGGCATGAAGGGCGCCATCGCCAGGGCCGAGGAGCTGCAGAAGGAGACCCCCAACAGCATCATCGCCGGCCAGTTCGTGAACCCCGCCAACCCCGCCATCCATAAGGCCACGACCGGCCCCGAGATCTGGGACGACACCGACGGCAAGGTCGACATCTTCGTCGCCGGCGTTGGCACCGGCGGCACCGTGACCGGTGTGGGCGAGTTCCTCAAGGAGCAGAACCCCGAGATTCAGGTTGTCGCCGTCGAGCCCGCCACCTCCCCGGTACTCTCCAAGGGCCAGGCCGGTCCGCACAAGATTCAGGGCATCGGTGCCGGCTTTGTGCCCGACGTCCTCGACACCCAGGTCTATGACGAGATCATCCCCGTCGAGAACGACGACGCCTTTGCCACCGGCCGCGCCGTGGGCCACAAGGAGGGCGTGCTCGTGGGCATTTCGTCCGGTGCCGCCGTGTGGGCCGCGCTGCAGCTGGCCAAGCGCCCCGAGAACGAGGGCAAGACCATCGTGGCACTGCTCGCCGATACCGGTGAGCGCTACCTGTCCACGGCACTGTTCCAGGACTAGAGCCTTTTTCCCATAGGTTGAGCTCAGGGACGAACCTGCCTCCTCTCTCTCCCGACGGTCTGAGCCCATCCCGTCAGGGTGTCCCACGAGACGTCCGAACTTGCTACAATGTCTGCGGCGCGGAACCAGCCTCCCGCGCCGCTTTTCTTTTTTGGCCACATGCCACCAAGGAGAACCTCCCCATGCACAACAAGCGCGTGCTCGTCGCCATGAGCGGCGGCGTCGATTCCAGCGTGACTGCCTATCTGCTCAAGTGCCAAGGCTACGAATGCGTCGGTGCCACTATGCGCCTCACCTGCCCTGCGCCCGATCCCGTCACGGGCATGAGCAAGGTCGACCGTGACATCGCCGATGCAAAGGCCGTCGCCGATCGCCTGGGGATACCTCACCATGTGCTCGACCTGCAGCAGGCCTTCGACCGCAACGTTATCGAGCGCTTCGTGACCGCCTACCAGGAGGGGCTGACGCCCAACCCGTGCATCATCTGCAACCGCCATATTAAGTTTGGCGCGCTGCTCGACGCGGCACTCGATATGGGCTGCGACTACATTGCCACGGGTCACTACGCCAAAACGAGCCAAGCGCCCGATGGCACCTGGCAGCTGCACCGCGGCGAAGACTCCAAGAAGGACCAGAGTTACTTTTTGTATTCGCTCACGCAAGAGCGCCTGGCACGCACAATCTTTCCGCTGGCAGGGTTGGACAAAGAGCGCAACGTGCGCCGCATTGCCGCCGAGCAGGGCTTCATCAACGCCAAGAAGGCCGAGAGCGAGGATATCTGTTTTATCGCGGACGGCGACTACGCGGGCTATATCGAGCGCCGCTGTGGGCATGCCGCCGAGCCGGGCGATATTGTATGGCGCGACGGCAGCGTGGTCGGACGCCACAACGGCGCACTGCGCTATACCGTCGGCCAGCGCAAGGGCCTGGGCGTCGCGATGGCGCGCCCCGTGTATGTAACGGGCGTCGATGCCGCCAATAACATTGTGCATCTGGGCGAGGCTGAGGACCTGACGGCGACGGCACTCACGGCCAACGACTGGATCTGGAGCGCCCCTGCCGACCGCATGGAGGCAGAGCTCACGTCCGGCGACATTCGCGTGGGCACCAAGTACCGCTACCGTCAAAAGGACCAGGCAGCGACCCTTACACGTGGCGCCGACGGACAGATGCTTCTGACCTTTGACGAGCCGCAGCGAGCCATCGCCCCCGGCCAGGCCGTCGTTATCTATCGCGGCGACGTCGTCCTGGGCGGCGGCACGGTAACTGCCGCCATCAAGTAGCCGCAGGATTATCGCCGCACGTGTCGAAGCACTTCAACAGCAGCATTCACCTCGATAACGCGACGCTCGAGGCCGCGGCAAATGGACTCGAGCCGGCCCTCCGCTGTGGCCCATTCGCTCTGCGAAAGAATCTCGATCGCCTCATCAACAAATCCGTTGAGCCGCGATGAATCGAACCAATCGAGTGAGTCCGCAAGCGCCAGCTGGACGGAAGGGTCGGGCCCAAACGGCTTAGCAGAAAACCCAAACTCCCCAGCTGCGAGCACGGCAGTTGGTACGTTGTACCACAGGCAGTTGCCGCTATCGAACAGCGGAGCAGGCCTTATCTCCAGGGTGTCGACATTGCGGATGATGCCGAAGTTTCGCCAATGGCGATCGCTGTTGGCCAAAAGGGCATCGCAGACAATCATCTGCGACATAGACCTTCTCACGGCAGCCTCGTCTGCTCCATGTTTACCAAGGAAGCGGCAGTACCGGTCGTATGTCGAGTTTCCCCGCTGGCTACCAAGTGCGCCCTTAACGTAAACAGCCGGAACGTATTCCTCGCGGCCGTCAAGAAAGTCGTCGCACAGACACACAGGGCCATCGAACATCCGCTCAACCGTATAAGGAACAAACTCGCCCTCCGACAACAAGCGACGATGTAGAGCCGTTGCAACCGCCTCGTTAAAGGGACGCTGATCGTCCATGCCGCACCCCTTGACCAGAACGCGAACAGCGTTGCGAATCATCCACGATTTAGGAAGCTCGCCCTCGGATGTGTTGTCGGGATTTTTAAGACCGATGCCCTCCAGCCAACCCGAACGTCCCTCGGGCGCCGATCGCTCAAAATCATTCTCGAAGTAATTGAGGTTTCGCCATTTGAGCCCGTCGCATTCTGCCGGCCGCAGCCAATAGCAATCCGAAAGCGAGAGGCCCAGGCACTGAACCGGGACCTCGATGCCACTGGCAATTCCCAGTTCACGATAGCGCGAGACGAGTCCGGGGCGGACGTCAGGCACCGACCGATGGCTCCACCACACGTTGAGCTCCCGCTTATTCACCGTAGGAGAAGAGCTCGAGCACGTGCCAAACGGCATTCGTTGTGCATCGAGGACCTCCGCGATTTCGAAGGGAAATTCGCGCGACGGATCAAATGAGACATGCGCGACCTCATGGTCGGCCGACATCAGCGTAAACTTGCGCCCCACATCGGCCGCAGGACGGCGTCCTCGTTTGCGGACCTTTTGATAAGCGACCGCGGAATTGTACTCGACCATCTTCCGTCCGCCCACAATATCGCACGCGAGCGTTCCCGATGCGGCAAGTTGAGATATGCGGGCTTTCGTAACGCCCAGCAGGCGGGCAGCATCACCCATAGACAAGTACTCAGACGTATCCATACACCGCATCACCTCGTTAAGTAATTTACACGTTTAGTTAATAGATTACATATATCATAATACTAAACGACCAAAAGCGAAAAAAAGCCCGAGAAATCGGGCCTTAGCGATTGGTCAGCCGAGTCGCAAGCTGCTCCCCTAGCGCTGAACGTAGGCGCGAACCAGCTCGTAGGTATTGCGCACGCCGTCGATGTGGCTGCGCTCGTAGTTGTGGCTCGCGTACACGCCAGGGCCGATCAGGCCGTGACGGATGTCGTAGCCGGCGGAAAGCGTGGCCTCAACGTCCGAGCCGTAATGCGGGTACACGTCGATGGCGTAATCGAGCTCCAGCTCGCGCGCGATATTGGACAGCGTGGTCACCAGATCGTAGTTGTAGGGGCCGCCCGAATCCTTGGCGCAAATCGACACCATGCGCTCGGTGCAGCCCAGATCGTCACCCACGCAACCCATGTCAACGCTGATCATCTCGCGCGTGTCGGCTGGCACGAAAGCGCCACCGTGGCCGACCTCCTCGTACACCGTAAAGAGCAGTGAAACCTTGCGCGAAAGCGTCACCTCGCCAGCGGCGACGGCACGCGCCAAGCCCAGCAAAATGGAGGCCGACAGCTTGTCGTCCAAGAAGCGGCTCTTAATATAGCCGCTCTCCGTCACCGTGGTGCGCGGATCCATAGCGATGATGTCGCCCGTCTGAATGCCCAGCTCAAGCACGTCATCCTTGCTGTCGACATTCTCATCGAGCAGGATTTCCATGTTCTTCTCGATGGTCTTGACCGGCTCATCGGCCACGTGCGCCGAAGGCTCGGTATTGAGGACCACACCCGTGTACACATTGCCATCGCGCGTGTAGACGGTGCAGTTCTCGCCATCGGCCGTAGACCACTGATGCCCGCCGATCGTCGTGGGACGCAGGCGACCATTGTCCTTAATGGAGCGCACCATGGCGCCCAGGGTATCGACATGGCTCGCCAACACAAGCGGCTCGCCCTCGCCGCCAAGCTCAACCAGCACGTTGCCCTTATTGGAACGCTCGGGGCCAAAGCCCATATCGCGCAACGTTCCCATTAGATAATCAGTCGCCGCACGGGTATAGCCCGTAGGCGAAGCAATAGAAGTCAGCGTCTTAAGCTGTCCCGCGATATAGGAGAGCGTCTCCTCTAGAGAAGCATCAATATTAGAAGCCATATGCGTCCTTCCAAGTAAAACTAAGACCGAGTCCCGATTTTAACCGTTCTGCACGGTCAATGCCCTAGGAGCCGAGCCGCCTCCCGACGTCCCCGCACCGGTTTTGTGCACGCGCACGTCTTACAATCCCAATCTTGCATAAATCCTATCGGTATCTGCATAGAAATGAGGAATCTTTTTGCTTCGTCTCAGGGTACCCCACCTTGGGCCGTGCAAAAAACGGAGTATTCAGCACCGTGGGCCCCAACGACCCCATCGCGAACGACAAAACGACGCGGTTACAGCAGTGTTGCAGGTCGTCGCAAAGCAGAAACTCAGTAACAACCCCCTCCACTCATCGATAGCCCGCCCACAATGGCTGTCGATGGGCGCCTGTGGGCCACTACGGACCCTTCAAAACGTTATGCATTTTTAAGAGCTTGCTGAATACTCCCAAAAATGCACGCTGGAAAGTGCACCACCTATCCGCAGCGGGCAGCATGCTTTAGTTTTACCCGTCCCAAGACATCGACGCAGCACAAAAAGCCCCGCCGTGCGTAGCGCGGCGGGGCCAGCGGCAAGTCAAAAGACCATACGCCTACGGGCGAAGGACCACCAAACTGGGCTAGGCAGCCGGGCAGATCTTCTTGAAGAGCTCGATGACGTCGTCGAGCGTCGCCTCGCGCGGGTTGCCCGGGAAGCAAGCATCGGCCATGGCGTCCTTGGCCAGGACCTCGATCTCGTCAGCCTTCATGGCCTCACAGACGTGCGGGATGTTCACGTCAGCGGAGAGCTGCTTAACGGCGGCGATAGCGGCGTCGGCAGCCTCATCGGTGCTCATGCCCGTGGTGTCAACGCCCATGGCGACGGCGACCTTGGCCAGGCGCTCGGCGCAAACCGGCTTGTTGAACTCCATGGCAATCGGCAGCAGCATGGCGCAAGCGACGCCGTGCGGAGTGTCGTAGTGAGCGGACAGGGTGTGAGCCATGGCATGGTCGATGCCCAAGCCAACGTTAGAGAAGCCCATGCCGGCAACATACTGACCAAGAGCCATGCCCTCGCGGCCGGAGCCGGGCTGGCCGGACTTGGCCTCGGCAACGGAGTCGCGCAGGTTCTCGCTGATCAGCTTGATGGCCTCAAAGTGGAACATGTCGGAGAGCTCCCAAGCGCCCTTGGTGGTGTAGCCCTCAATGGCGTGGGTCAGAGCGTCCATGCCGGTGGAAGCGGTCAGGCCGGCGGGCATGGAAGCCAGCATGTCGGGGTCGACGACGGCGACCTCGGGGGCGTCGTTGGTGTCGACGCACACGAACTTGCGGACCTTCTCGGGGTCGGTGATGACGTAGTTGATGGTCACCTCAGCAGCGGTACCGGCGGTCGTCGGCACGGCGATGGTGAACACGGCGTGGTTCTTAGTGGGAGCAACGCCCTCGAGGCTGCGGACATCGGCGAACTCGGGGTTGTTGATGATGATGCCGATGGCCTTGGCAGTGTCCATAGAGGAGCCGCCACCGACGGTCACGATAGCATCAGCCTCGGCGGCCTTGAAGGCCTCGACGCCGTCCTTGACGTTCTGGATAGTGGGGTTGGGCTTGATCTCGGAGTAGAGGCTCCAAGCGATGCCGGCGGCATCGAGCTCGTCGGTCACCTTAGCGGTAACGCCAAACTTGACCAGATCGGGGTCGGAGCAGACGAAAATCTTCTTGTAGCCGCGACGCTGGAGCTCGCCGGGGATCTCCTTGATGGCGCCGGAACCATGATAAGAAATAGTGTTGAGAACGAAACGATTAGCCATTGATAGCCTCCCATCGTGTGCGGGGCACCCATTACGCCCCACGCTATAAGTCCCATCCTAACGCTTTTGAAGCGAAAAACGCGTGAGAACGTCAGATTATTTAAAGCGTTTCAACAACTGGTATCGTCACCGCCTGACCACTAAACAAAAAAGGGGCGGCCGAGATGACCGTCCCCTCCCCATTATTGATCAGTGTGGCAAGGGGTCAGCCCCTTGCCACATCCTGCCGCTATTTTTGGCAGGCCTCTTTCCAATCTTCGCAGGCGCGCTTCCAGCGAAAACGCAGGTCGCGCTCGCGGTCGATAAACATGATGGCAAACGCCACGAACAGCAGCACGCTCGCCACCGCAATAGCGTGCAGCCCCATGCGCTCAATACACCAGTTTCCCAGCACAGCGCCAAACACAAAGGTAAAGATCACGCCAAAGTACAGCAGGCCGTTTTCCAAAAAGCCGCGCTTGTGGGTGATGATGTAGTCGTCCACGTTTTGCAGCGCATTGCGCAGGTTACCGATGCACATGGTCGTGGCAATGCCGTGACCGTGGATCTTGCGGAAGCTCTCGACCTGCATACCGCAGGCAAACGAGATGAGGCAGTTGGCGAGCAAGTTGTAGCCGCCACCGGGGATAAAGCTCACGCCCAGCAAGATGACGGCTTCAAAGAACACCGTCACCTGGCGCCAGTGAATCACGCTGCCAAACCGTTCGTGTACCAGGTCGGCAAGCATAATGCCCACGGCAAACGACACCACAGGGAAGAAATAGCGCCCCGCGAGCGCCCAATTGCCCTCCGAGATGCTCACGCCCACCAGCAAGATGTTGCCCGTCTGCGCGTTGGCGAAAACATGGTCGCGCCCAATGTACGAATAAACGTCCATAAAGCCACCGGCGAGCGCCAAGATGATGCCCAGCTCAATAGACTCCGATATCTGTTTGGCACGCTGCATCGTCGTGCGCCCTCCTTGTTGACGACCCTCTCGTGCGTTGGCGGAAACATAGCCGCCGTTCATACTGTAACCCATTGACAACATGGCGCGCCCGCGAGACGGACTCCCCAACGCGCAGATACACCGTCTGGAAACAAACGGCGGGCGCGGCATCGACACCCGACACCTCGTGTACTCCACCAGTCTTTTTAGCCCCGTCCCAAAAAGACTGGTTACAATTACGTGCAGCATACAAACACCGGGAGGAATCGTGGCAAAAAAGCCCCAGGACGCTCAGCACAACCAGCACGGCAAGCATGCCCAACGCGGCCAGCAGCAAAAGCGTGGAAGCAAAGCCCAGGGCTCGCGCCCCGCGCATGCCCCGGCAGCGCCTGTCCGCCCCTGGCGCCCGGGCCGCGATAAGTTCCTCCCCGTCAGCCGCGCCGACATGGATGCGCGCGGCTGGGACCAGTGCGACTTTGTCTACATCTGCGGCGACGCTTACGTGGACCATCCCAGCTTTGGCATGGCCATCATCAGCCGCGTCCTCGACGCGCACGGCTACAAGGTGGGCATCATCTGCCAACCCGACTGGACCGACCCCGCCAGCATCACCGTGCTCGGCGAGCCGCGCCTGGGCTTTCTCGTCAGCGCCGGCAACATGGACTCCATGGTCAACCACTATTCGGTGACCAAGCACCGCCGCCACACCGACGCCTATACCCCCGGTGGCGAGGAGGGACACCGCCCCAACCGTGCCGTCACGGTCTACGGCAACCTCATCCGCCAGACATTCAAGGACGCCCCCATCATCATCGGCGGCATCGAGGCAAGCCTGCGTCGCTTGGCCCACTACGACTACTGGCAGGACAAGCTCAAGCGCTCGGTACTGCTCGACTCGGGCGCCGACATCCTCATCTACGGCATGGGCGAGCACGCGATTGTCGAGATCGCCGACGCGCTCGACGCGGGACTGCCCGTCGATCAGATTACCTATATCAACGGCACCGTCTACCGCACGGGTTCGCTCGACGAGGTCTACGACTATGACCTGCTGCCCAGTTGGGACGACCTTACCGCCGACAAGCTCAACTACGCGCGCAGCTTTAACGTGCAGCAGCAGAATATGGACCCCATCACCGGACATCGCCTGGTAGAGCCCTACCCCAACAGCGTCTATGTGGTGCAGAACCCGCCGTCGGCGACGCTCACCACCGACGAGATGGACGAGGTGGCCGAGCTCCCCTACGCACGCGATTGGCATCCCGATTACGACGCGGCGGGCGGCGTGCCGGCCTTTGCCGAGATCAAGTTTTCGATCAGCTCCAACCGCGGCTGTTTTGGCGAGTGCTCGTTTTGCGCGCTCACCTTCCACCAGGGCCGCGTGCTGCAGATGCGCAGCCACGACTCGATCATGCGCGAGGCCGAGCTGCTCACGCGCGATCCCGAGTTTAAGGGCTATATCAACGACGTGGGCGGGCCGACGGCCAACTTTAGCCGTCCCGCCTGCGACAAGCAGCTCAAGCACGGCGTATGCAAGAACAAGCGATGCCTGTGGCCGAGCGTGTGCAAGAACATGGTGGTCGACGAGAGCGGCTACACGCAGCTGCTGCGCGACCTGCGCCAGCTGCCGGGCGTCAAGAAGGTCTTTGTCCGCAGCGGCATCCGCTTCGACTACACCATGGCCGATGCCTCGGACGAGTTTTTGCGCGAGCTGCTGGAGCACCATGTCTCGGGCCAGCTACGCGTAGCACCCGAGCACGTGAGCGACGCGGTGCTTTCCGTGATGGGCAAACCGAGCCGAGCCGTCTACGACGCATTCTGCCGTAAATTTGAACGCTTGAACCGCGAGTACGGACTCAAGCAGTACGTGGTGCCGTATCTGATCTCGAGCCACCCCGGATCGACGATGAAGGAAGCCGTGGACCTTGCCGAGGCCGTGCGAGACATGGGCTACATGCCCGAGCAGGTGCAGGACTTCTACCCCACGCCGTCCACCATGTCGACGTGCATGTACTACACCGGCGTGGATCCGCGCACCATGGAGCCGATCTATGTGGCGCGCGACCCGCACGAGAAGGCCATGCAACGCGCACTCATCCAGTATCGCAAGCCCGAGAACTACAAGCTCGTGCGCGAGGCGCTAGAGAAAGCCGGCCGTCGCGATTTGATCGGCTACACCAAGCATTGCCTGATCCGCCCCGTGCCGCCACGCCCGGGCGAGACATCTGCCGGCGGCGGACATGGCACCGGT
Source organism: Collinsella sp. SGI.241 (assembly GCF_050312955.1). Taxonomy (NCBI): domain Bacteria; kingdom Bacillati; phylum Actinomycetota; class Coriobacteriia; order Coriobacteriales; family Coriobacteriaceae; genus Collinsella; species Collinsella sp. SGI.241. Next base: position 48,284 of record NZ_JBNPKM010000004.1, on the reverse strand, counting down.
AAGAAGAGCGGCAAGGGCCACGGTGGCGCTGGCGACGCTGGAGCCAAGGGGCCCAAGGGCAGCAAGGGCCACGGCGGCATGTCGCGCGCGCAGAACACCGCCGGGCGCAACCGTGCGGCTCAGGGGCGTCAGGGTGCCAACGGAGGCGGTCGCCGCAACTAAGGCAGCAGTGCGCTCGCTGCGTCCATCCCACACGCGTGGCGCAACGAGCGCATTGCCTCAACGAGGATGACGCCGGCGATGGCAACCGTGACCGCCACGTCGAGCGGCGTGTTCACAAACCACAGCATGCCCATGAGATACGACCCGGCATTAAAGGCAAAGTGCAGCAGGATCGTGTAGCGGAGCTTTCCGGTCGTCACGAGCAACCAACCAAAGATGAGGCCGGCGGCACCCGCGTAGCAACCCTGCACCCAATTCATGTGCATAAAACCGAAGATTGCCGCCTGCAGCATAATCGCCGCGGCGACACCCCACGTGCTTGGGGCCGCCCAGGGCACTATGGCGCCGTCTTGCGCACTCGCACGACGCCGGCGCTTCCAGAGCGGACGGCACTGGGGATTAAACGCACGCAGCGAAAACTCAAAGATGACACCGCGCACCAGGAGCTCTTCGCAAAACGGCGCGCCGAGCACCGTGGTCAGGACGGCAAGAGGACTGGTATCGCCCATGCCCGTTTCCTCGACAAGCTCGCTGTAGTCGGCCGCGGCATCGGGCAACAGCGACAGCACGGCGTCGGTCACGTAGCTAACGACCACCTGCAGGGCAAGACCGATCACGATAACGCAGGCGATGCGCTTCCACGCCCCACGCGCTCCCCCGCCGAGCGAATGCTCGCTTTGCGAACGCGCCATAAACGAGCGCGGCCACAGATAACGCCACCACAGCAGCGCCATCAAAAACGACGCCGTCTGAGCGGCGGCTTGGAACCATTGAATATCGAGATTGTCAATCGGATAGCCCGTCAGCACCGACACGGCATCGAGAACAGAAAACAGAACCACCCTCAGGGCTATATCGGCAGCGACAACGCCAAAACAGGCGAGCGCCCACGCTATCGCATTGAGCATGCCAGCCTCCTCAAAACCCGGTACTTGGGGACGTTCCTTAACTGCCGGCAGAAAATGAACGTCCCCAAGTACCGACAGTTTGGGACAGTCATTGTTGATGAGAATCGGGTGCAGTGCCAAAGGCCCCGCTGGGCGAAATGTCGAACGGGAAGGTGCCGCAGCGATTGAACGCGGCGATAAACATGCGGATGGCGTTGGACGGCGTGGTGCCCACGAGCTGGGTTGCCGCCGCGAAGGCCGCCTTTTCCTCGGGCAAGACCTTCGCGACAACCGGGGTCATGTGTTCTGCCATGGCGCTTCCTTTTTGAAACAACGGTAGTGCGGATAGATGCGGGCCACGCGGCTGGGCGACGGGCTGTGAAGGCAACCCGATTGGCCCGCATCTGGAGTTTGTTTCTGCGGCGTTGGTATTACTTGGTATTCCTGCGTTATACCCGGCAGATAGAATACCACACCCGGCCCCATGGGGACGGAGAAAAGACGGATTATTTTGTTGCTGGGTTAGTATTTAGAGCGTGATGATGTCCGAGATATCGAGGTCCTAAGCGTCGGCGTATGGCGCGCCCAGGCTGGGTATCCGGCGCATGGCGCCCTATTGTCTTGCATAATTTCGCTTATGCCATGCATAAAAAGACGGGGGCACCCCTTCTCGTCCCAACGTACCCCCGCTTGGACCGTGCAAAAACCGGAGTTTTCAGCATCGCGGCCCCCGCAGGCGGTGCCGCAAATCGTGGACGCCGCGCGATTGGCGTCGTTTTGGGGCACGGCGCGACGCGAAACGCGCGTTATCGCCGCGCCGGACGCCGTCAGCCAACCCAAATCGACTGCCGAAGGATCCCGCTGGCTCAAAAAGACGATTCCGGCGCGTATGCAGTCACCCCGGCTTGCTGAAAACTCCCGAAAATGCACGGCGCGCCCCGGGGGACCCGTGCGCGCCACGAAAAACACGCCCGCATCCAAAAGAATGCGAGCGCGAAAGCCGGATGGCGGCAAGGGCGCCAGGCAGCGGGCGAAATCCCCGGCGTGTCCGCCCGGGCACCGCAGCCGCCGCGCGTCAGCAGAAAACCTCATGCCCTGCGTTGATGTCAGAGAGCCCATCCCCCGTATCAATCCTTTGCGCAAAACGGAAATGCCCCGTCCGCGCAAGCACGCGAACGAGGCATTAATCAAGTTTTGCGGTCAGCGACTCTTTTGCGCCAGCGTCTTCTGCCTTTAGCTAAGCTCGGGCCAGTAACCCTTGTTGGCCTCGATCATGTCGTCGAGAACCTCCTTGGCGACCTTCATCGACGGCACGGTCTTGTTCAGCGTAAAGGCCTTGAGCGCCTTCTCGTACGAACCCTCGATCGTAGCCTCGACCAGGAGCTTCTCGGAGTTCAGCTGCTGCATCATGAGGCCCTGCTGGAACAGCGGAATGTTGTCGCGGCTGATGACTTCGGGGCCGTTCTTGCCAATGTAGGCAGGCAGCTCGACCATGGCGTCGTAGGGCATGTTGGGGATAGCGCCCTTGTTCTCGCAAATGACCAGGAAGCGCTGCTTGGTGTCGTTCTTCAGAGCGATAGCCAGGTCGGCAATCCAGTCGCCGTGGCTGCCCGCATAGAACGTGCTCTCGTCGATCTCGCCCGTCTTCTCGTAGTGATCGATACCATCAAAAAGGTTCTTCTCGCGCGTCTCCTCGACCTCATTCGCACGGGTGCGCTCGGGGTTGGAGTGCTCGACGAACTCCTTCTGCTGCAGGTAGTAGTTCAGATACGTGTTGGGCAGATACTCCGGGAAGCACTCCATGATCTCGTACACGCCCTTCCAGACGTAGTACCAGCTGCCCTTGGTGTGACGGTTCTGCTCGGGATGCTCGTCGGTGGCCTCCTCGGGCTTCTTGGACATCAGCGAGCTCATGCCCTTGAGGTACGAATCGGCCAGCAGAATCTCATGCTCCTTGATGTACTCGCGCAGCTGCGGGAGCACCTCCTCGCCCTTGTGGCGGATCGAGGTGAACCAACCAAAGTGGTTGAGGCCAAAGTAATCGTACTCGACATCCTTCTTGTCGATATCGAGCGCGGCGCAAACCACGTCGATAATCGCGATCGGCATGTCGCAGATGTTGATGATGCGAGCATTGGGACGCAGAACGCGGCAGGCCTCGGAGACGATGGCGGCAGGGTTGGAGTAGTTGAGAATCCAGTAGTCCTTCTTGGCGTACTTCTCAACGTCATCGATCAGCTCGACCATGGGGAAGATGGTACGCATGCCATAGGCAAGGCCGCCGCAACCGCAAGTCTCCTGACCCACGCAGCCGTGACGCAGCGGAATCTTCTCGTCCTGCTCGCGCATGGCGTAGCCGCCCACGCGCATCTGGGCAAACACGAAGCTCGCGTCGGTAAAAGCCGTCTTTTTGTCGGTGGTCACCGTAAGCTTGATGTCCAGGCCAAGGTCCTCGTGCAAAATCCAGTCCACGAGAACGCCGATCTTGCGCTGACGCTCCTCGTTGATGTCGTACAGACGAATCTCGTCAACGTCGAGCTCGTCCTTGCGCAGGGCGATGGACTTGACGATGCCGGGGGTAAAGGTGGATCCGCCACCACACAGAGTAATGATCATTGTTTACTGCTCCTTCTCAATTGTGTTTTCGACCTTGTCACGCATCTCGGCGACCTTCATGCCAAAGATGATCTGGATATTGTTGCCGTTGCGGTTGATGCCACTGTTGGGCACGTGGTTGATGAGGTCCTCATCGATGAGGTCCGGGTTCTTAACGTTCACGCGGAGACGCGTAAAGCAGTTCTCGAGCTCCTCGATGTTGTCCTTGCCGCCAAGACCTGCGACCAGGTCGGCAATGCCTGCATCGACGCCCTCTGCGGGAGCCGCGGCAACAGCGCCCTGCTTCACCGCAACAGATGCGGCGGCCTCGCCCTCGGCAACGGACTCGGCGAGCTCGGACTCCTCCTCGCGACCGGGAGTGTGGAGGTTGAGCTTCTTGATAAGGAAGGTGAAGAGGAAGAAGTACAGAGCGGCGTTGACGACTCCAAGCACCAGCATAACCGGCCAGTTGGTCTTGTCGACACCCAGGACCAGGTTGGAAACCACGACGTTGATGATGCCGCCTGCAGTCGAAGCGGGCACGGAGAGGACCTTGAGCAGGACCAGGAAGATGCCGGAAAGAACCGAGTGAACGACAAAGAGCACGGGAGCGGCAAAGACAAAGAGGAAGTCCATGGGCTCGGTCACGCAGGAGAGCACGACGGTGATGATCAGCGGGATGATAACAGCCTTGGTCTTGTCCTTGTTCCCCTTGTAAGCAGTGAAGATAAAGGCGAGACCGATACCGATGTAGGGCCACAGGTTGTTGAAGGCATAGCTGTTGAAGTAGGTGCTATCGGAGAAGGGCTGGCCCGTCATTGCCATCTCGGCGACACGGATGGGATAGGCGCCGGCGATAACCTGATCGCCCAGCGTCAGGGTGCCACCCACATCGGAGAACTGGAACGGGATGGAGATGAGGTGGTGCAGACCGGTGGGAACGAGCAGCTTGTTGAGCATGCCGTAGATAAACAGACCGATGTTGCCCGACTCCTTAATGATGCCGGCAACGGAGGAGATAGCACCCTGAACCGGAGGCCAAACGATGCAAAAGCCAGCGCCCATAATCCAGGAGATGATGATCATGATCAGGAACGGAAAGCGAACGCCCGAGAACATCGACAGGGCAATGGGGAACTGCTTGTTCGAGTACTTGTTGAATACGGCACCGGTGATGCAACCAAGAATGATGCCGCCAAACACGCCGGTATCGAGCACTTGGATGCCCATAACGGTGCTCTGGCCAGTTCCGGTAAGGCCGAGCATGCCGCTCGCCTCGGCAAGAGAGCCGGTGGCGTTGAGCACGATGTTGTTAGCCTGCAGGAACAGGAAGAACGACATCAGGGCGATCAGCGAAGCATGGCCCTTGTTCTTCTTTGCCATGGCGCCGGCGATGCCCACGCAGAACAGAATCGAGAGGTTGTTGATGATAAACATCAGCGACTGATAGACAACGGCGCCCACGAGCTGGAACGGACCGAAGCCCAGCACAGGGACCATGGCGCAGATGGTCTTGTTGGTCAGAATAATGCCCACGATGAGCAGGATGCCGGCAACCGAGAGATACATCATCGGCTGGACGATCGATTTCGCGAACACCTCCAACGACGCTTTGAAATTGAACTTCTTTTTTGCGGTCATAGCGGTACTCCCCTTCCTTTTCCGCAAATTAAGACAGATGTGCCCTAGACAAGACCGTGAGCCTTGCCTTATATCAATCGATGTGTGGGCACGTTATGCCTAGAGACCAGGTTCTCCAAGCAGGTTAACAATGTGATATGCGAGATAACTCTTCTCGGCATCGGTAACGACAACGTTATAGGTAGACGACAAGTGGGCGGCTATGGCGTCCGCGCACGAGAATGCACACGGATACGCCGTTTCATCGATTCGGAACAGCGCGTCTCCGTTGATTTGCCCGGCCGTAGGATCGAGCGCTCGCTGTGCGAAAAACTGCAGGTGACGAACGAAACGTTCATAAGGCAGCGAGGTGTCATCGAGGGTCGTAGCATAGCGCTTGGAAACAATCGCGAGCACGTCACGAACAAGCTGGACCGAAACAATCAAACGATCGGAGCGTTGCGGCATGGTGGCGTTGACGATGTGCAGCGTAATGAAACCCTGCTCTTCTTCGCTCATCTGGATGCCCATATACTCCTTGACAATCTGCAACGCACGGCCCGCAAGCGCATACTCCTTGCGATAGAACTGCTGGATCTCGAGCAGCAACGGATTCTCACAGGAGACGCCCTTGCGCTCGCGCTCCAAAGCAAGGCTGATATGGTCTGCGAGAGCAATGAGAATCTTGTCGTTGATATCAACATTGAGCTCTCGACGGAGCATCTGAACAATGTCCTCGGCAATCACGAGGTTGACGGTGGGGATGGACTCCAAAAGATGCGCCAAGCGGTCAATCGTACGCGAATCCTGAGAAGTTCCCTCCTGCAACGCGTAGGTCTTTTCGATCGACGCCTCATCGATGGCATCGCCGGCATGACGGCCAAAGCAGAGGCCTCGACCGATGACGATGAGCTCGGAGCCATCGTCCGAAGTGACCATTGCGACGTTGTTGTTAAAAACTCGCTTGATAACCACGGTACCCACCACAAGAACTTACTCAGAAAGCCAGACGACAGACTCTTTAACAACAACAGGGCCGGAAGCATGCTCACGAAGAGTCGAGTTCTCTGAGCGCTCGCACACGATAACGAAGACCGTGGGATCGAAGCCGGCGGCGCGGACCGCGTCGAAATCGACCTCGACGAGGGGCTGGCCCGCGTCGACATGGTCACCCTGGGCAACAAGCGCATGGAAGCCCTTGCCTTCAAGCTTAACAGTATCGATTCCGATATGCAGCATCACCTGAGCAGAGCTGTCGTCGGACATGATGCCCAGCGCGTGCTCAGTCGGAAACAGCGCCGCAACGGTGCCTGAAACAGGAGCGCACACCGTTCCCTCTTGGGGAACCACGGCAACGCCATCGCCCACCGCACGGCTGCTAAAAGCGGGGTCATTGGTATTTTCTAGATGAACAAGCTCGCCGGAAACGGGAGCGAGGATTTCGAACTCGGAAGCTGCAGTCTTCTGCTCATCCGAACCGCCCATCAGGCGAGAAAAGAAACCCACGGTGGCATGTCCCTTCATAAATATAGCCCAACCAAAATCAAGCGAATGCATCCATAGAGACACACCCGTTCAAAGACTTTGGTTAGGCCCACGTCCGAGGGACTCGGTAACCTTCCGCATTTCTTTTACGGGAGTTATTGTAGACAAGCCCAAAGCCGGAACAACCATTATGACCGATGAACGGTATTTTTTCTTCGATAAACGGTATTTAGGCGACACTTGGGGACACTCCTTGTTTGGTGCATTGGGGACAGGTTACTTTGCACCAATCATGAGTTGCGGTGAAATAGGGACTGAAAAGCCGCTCAAAAGGCCAAAACAGTCCGTACTCCACCGCAACTTCAAGACGTTGGTGCATATGAACCCGTCCCCCTTGCACCAAAAAGGGCCCCGAGCGAAGTTGCTCGGGGCCCTTAGTTCACCTCGCTCTAGCGCGCGACGCGTATGTTACTTGCGCTTGCCGCCGCCGTCACCGGGGCGACGGGAGCTGCCGCCGCGCTTGCCGCCACGGCTGTTGCCATAGCTGCCACGGTTATCGCGACCGCCGGCACGGCCACCACGGGAGCCGGCCTGGTTGCTACCACGTCCGCCGCGATAGCCGCCGCGACGCTCTTCGCGGGTATCGTCGTAGTTGCGCCAATCATCGCGACGATCGCGGCTGGCACGCGGATCGCGACGATCGCGCGACTCGCCAGAACGGCCGGCGCCACTGCGGCCGCCATTGCCGCGAGCATCCTCGCGACGTTCACCGCCGCGGCCGCCGCGCTCTTCAAAGCGCTTGCCGCCACGGGACTCGCCGCCGCGGCCGCCGCGCTCGTCATCGCGACCGGAACGACGACGGTCGCTCGCGCCGCGCTTGCCGCCGCGCGAGCCACGGCCCTCGTCCTCGCGCTCAACACGGCGTCGACCGCCGCGATCCTCGTCCTCGCGGCGACGGCGATGTGCCTCGCCCTGGAACTGCTTGGCACGGCGCTCGGCACGGTTGCCGCGCGGGGCCGGCTCGACGGCACCAGCACCGCCGCGCTCCTCGGCAGCCACCTCGCGGGCCACACTCTCCACGGCCTCGTCCACGCGAGCCTGAACGCCCTCGCGCACGCGGGTCTTGCCGCCGCGCTTGGGACGGCTCGGGCGCTCGCTGTCGCCGCGACGCTCATCGCGACCGCGGTTGGAACGACCGGCCACATCGCCGTAATCGTCGCCGTTGCGTTTGCCGTCGCGACGCGCATGCTCAAGCTTCTTCTTGCTCTTGGCCTTGCCGCGCTTGGTCTTCTTCTTCACCTTAAAGGCCGCAGGGTCGCGCTCGGGGTCAACCGCGGGCGGATTGGGGCCCACGTGCAAGTCGCCGGCCTCGTAGATGTCGGCAGTCTTGTCCATGAGCTTCTCGATCTCGTAGAACTCATCCACGTCCTGCTCGGTCACAAACGTGATGGCCCAGCCCAGCTCGCCGGCGCGGCCCGTACGGCCAATACGGTGGATGTAGTCGGTCGGCTCGGCCGGCACGTCAAAGTTCACGACGTAGCGCACGTCGCTGATGTCGATGCCGCGGGCGAGCACGTCGGTTGCCACCAGCACGTCGACGGTACCGTCGCGGAAGGCCGAAAGCGCGCGCTCGCGCTGGGCCTGGCTGCGGTTGCCATGAATCGCGGCAGCCTTGATGCCCTTGCGCTCCAGACGACGGCAGCAGCTGTCGGCACGGTGCTTGGTGCGCATAAAGACGATGGTGCGCTCCGGGCCTTCCTTCTTGAGGAACTCGGGCAGCAGGTTGTTCTTGGCCTCGATGGACACCGGGAACACAAACTGGTCGACGGTGTCGGCGGTCGACGTGGCGGGCGCGATCTCCACGCGGGCCGGGTCGCTCACTAGGTCGGTAATCTCGCCCACGGCCTCCTCGTCGAGGGTCGCCGAGAACAGTAGCGTCTGGCGCTCGGCCGGCGTCTCGCGCACAATACGGCGAACGGCGGGCAAAAAGCCCATGTCGAGCATGCGGTCGGCTTCGTCGAGCACCAGCACCTTGACCTCGTCCAGGTGGCAAGCGCCCTGCTCGATCAGATCGACCAGACGGCCCGGCGTTGCGACCAGGATGTCGCAGCCGTACTTGAGGGCAGCGGTCTGCGGCTTGTAGCTCACGCCGCCCACGACGGTCACGGCAACATGGCCGGTGACGTCGGCGATCTTGCTCGCGACCTCGTCGATTTGCTGGGCGAGCTCGCGCGTAGGGGTGATGACGAGCATCACGGGGCCGCGGCCGTTGCCCTCGGGCTTTTTAGCACCGCGACGACGGTTACGGCCGCCGCGCTCGCGCACAGGTTTGGGAGGAGCGATGTGCTCCAGATTGTTCATGGTCGGCAGCAAAAAGGCGGCCGTCTTGCCGGTGCCGGTCTGAGCGGCGGCAAGCAGGTCGCGGCCCTCGAGCACCACGGGGATCGAGCCGGCCTGCACGGGCGTCGGCGCCGTGTAACCCAGGTTCTCGATGGCACGAAGTATCTCGTCCGAAAGACCCAGCTCGTCAAAGGCGGGCAGGTTCTCGATAGCGGACTCGACGGTCTCGGCGGCGCTGGCCTCGTCGGCCGCATCGAAGGCAGCCTGGGCCATGGCCTCGCGGGTCTCGTCCAGGATCTCGGCGTCGGTGACGTCGGATACAGAATTACGCATATGTTGTTGTTCCTTATCTGCACGCGCAAGGGGCACGGCATGCGGCCGCGCGGGCGTGCTTGGTAGTGCGCTAGTACATACAAAAACGGGTGCGCACAGAGAGGACGTTGCTCAGCACGCTGGCGATCGCTTTGGCAGCCATATCACGCGCCGTCCAGACGCAGCAGCTCTAAGCGATGGAGCAGATTCGCCGCGGGTTAGTATACCTGCACTCCGTATGCCCCCACGTAAACCACAGATGACGAGGCGGACGGGGTGGGTCTGGGCCAATTGTCTCAATCTGTAACAGTTACGAGGCAAAACCAGGTCTACACGTTACGAATCGAGACAAACCAAAACCTCGCAAAACAACATCTCGATCTGTAACAGATAGAGGTCATTTTCCCTGCCAGATGTTACAGATCGAGATGTTAAGCAACCGCCGAATTGTTTGTCTCAATCTGTAACAGTAACTCGGCAAAAACGGAACTAGATGTTACAGATTGAGACGAAGGGCGAGGATGGTGCGCTAACTTGGCAGTCGACCCCCGTATCGGAATGTCATACATTTCAACTTTTGCAATACACCCCCAGGGGGTATGGGTGTATAGTATCGAGAGATTAACAATTCCAACACCGAACCACAGAAAGGAGAGGCCATGGCTCAAGATAAGTTCGACGTAGGCGGCATGACATGCGCCGCCTGCCAGGCGCACGTGGACCGTGCCGTGAGCAAGCTCGACGGCGTCCAAAGCGTCGCGGTCAACCTACTCGCCGGTTCCATGATGGTCGACTACGACCCCGCGCAGGTCTCCCCCGACGATATCTGCACCGCCGTCGACCGCGCGGGCTACTCGGCCTCACCCGTCAGCACGGGCACCGGTGCCGCCGGCTCAGACGGCAGCGCACAAGCCAGGTCTGGCGCCGCCCATATGGAGTCGCCCACCAAAAAGCTGGAGGCCGCCGCCTCTGCCATGCGCACCCGCCTCATCGTCTCGATCGTCTTCCTCATCCCACTGTTCTACATAGGCATGGGACACATGCTCGGCTGGCCGCTGCCCGGCATTTTCACCGACCATATCCACAGCATGACGCTCGCCCTCACCGAGCTCGTTCTGCTCATCCCCATCGTCTACGTCAACGACGCGTACTTTATCAACGGGTTTAAATCGCTCGCGCACGGCGCACCCACCATGGATGCCCTTATTGCCGTGGGCGCCACCGCTTCCATTGCCTGGTCGCTCTATGCCATGTTCATCATGGCCGACCAGCTGGCCACGGGGCAGGTGCACGAAGCCATGATGACAGGCATGGACAATCTGTATTTTGAGAGCGCGGGCACGATCCTGTCGCTCGTCACCGTGGGCAAATACCTCGAGACGCGCAGTAAGTCCAAAACCGGCGGCGCCATCGAGGCGCTCATCGATCTGGCGCCTAAAACCGCGACCGTCGTTGCCGACAACGGCAGCGAAACCACCGTCGACGTCGATAGCATCCTTCCCGGCCAGGTCCTGCGCGTGCACCCCGGCGAGTCAATCCCCGTCGACGGCGTGGTGCTCGAGGGTAGCTCGGCCGTGGACGAGAGTGCGCTCACCGGCGAGTCAATCCCCGTGGAAAAGACCGCCGGCGACACCGTCAACGCCGCCACCGTCAACCGCACCGGCTCGTTTACCTTCCGCGCCACGCGGGTTGGTGCCGAGACATCACTCGCCAAGATCATCCAGCTCGTCGAGGACGCCAACGCCACCAAGGCGCCCATCGCCCGCATGGCCGACAAGGTCGCCGGCGTGTTCGTGCCCGTGGTGTTCGTGATCTCGGCCGTGACCTTTGCGGTGTGGATGGCACTGACCGGCAGCATAAACGAGGCACTTACCTCCGCCGTGGCCGTGCTGGTGATCAGTTGTCCCTGCGCGCTCGGCCTAGCCACGCCCGTCGCCATTATGGTAGGCACCGGCAAGGGCGCCGAGATGGGCATTCTGTTTAAGAGCGCCGAGGCGCTGGAGAACCTGCGCGGCGTGGGTACCGTGGTGCTCGATAAGACGGGTACGGTCACCCGCGGCAAACCTGCCGTGACCGATATCGCGGTAGCCACGCGCGCCGACGGCTCGCCCGCCATGAGTGAAAAGGCGTTACTGAAGCTCGCTGCCGCGCTGGAGCGCTCGAGCGAGCATCCGCTGGCCGAGGCGATTATGACCGAGTGCGAGGCGCGCGGAATCGTGGCGCGCATGGTCGAGGACTTTGCCGCCGTGCCTGGACGAGGCGTTACGGCGCGCGAGGGACAAAACGCCATCGCTGCCGGTAACGTTCGCCTGATGAGCGAGCTGGGTATCACCGTGCCCTCAGGACTTGCGGAGCGATTTGCCGCCGAGGGCAAGACACCGTTGTTCTTTGCCAAGAACGGCGAGCTTGTCGGCACCATTGCCGTAGCTGACGAGGTCAAGGAGACGAGCGCTGAGGCCATCGCTGTAATGTGTTCGCTCGGCGTCGACGTGCACATGCTCACCGGCGACAACCGTGTGACGGCCGAAGCAATCGCCCGCCGCGTAGGACTGAGCAGCAAGCAGGTCATTGCCGACGTGCTTCCCGCCGACAAGGAACGCCACGTGCGCGAACTGCAGGATGCGGGCGGCAAGGTCGCCATGGTGGGCGACGGCATCAACGACTCCCCTGCCCTGGCGCGCGCCGACGTGGGCCTTGCTATCGGCACCGGCGCCGACATCGCCAAGGAAGGGGCAGATGTGGTACTCATGCGCAGCGACCTCATGGACGTCGCCCGCGCTATCGAGCTTTCGCGCGCCACGATTCGCAACATCAAGCAAGACCTGTTCTGGGCGCTGTTCTACAACGGCATCGGCATTCCGCTCGCTGCGGGCGCGTTCTTCCCCCTCACCGGCTGGCAGCTCTCGCCGATGTTTGGCGCCGCGGCGATGAGCCTGTCGAGCGTGTGCGTCGTGTCCAATGCTCTGCGCCTGAAATCCTTTAAGCCTAAAGTGGCAAAATAGGCTCACCATTACGTCCATTTAGAACGGGTTTTCCAGGTGCACGAGATTGACCTGAAAGAGGAGCGACGCGTACTTTGGTACGCGAGCGACGGCTTGAAGGTCAAGGTCGGGTGCCTGGGAAAGCCAACATAACAGAGAGGAATACCCATGCGTTACACAATTAAGACTTCCGGCCTTATGTGTGGCCACTGCGACGCTACTGTCGAGACGGCACTGCTCAACGTTGCCGGCGTGACCGACGCCGATGCCGATCACGAGACTCAGACGGTACAGGTGGAGTGCGCCGACACCGTGGCCGCCGAGCAGCTCGCTGCCGCCGTCGAGAGCGCCGGCGAGAAGTTCCACGCCCTGTCCGTGACCGCAGCCTAGCAGCTACCAGAAGCATTCGACCCCATCGACCAGAAACGAGGACCCGCCATGATGGCAGACCACAAATCGGTGAACCGTATGCTCAAGACGGCGCGCGGCCAGATCGACGGCATCCTGCGGATGGTCGAGGAGGACCGCTACTGCGTCGATATTTCCACGCAGCTCATGGCCACACAGGCACTCCTCGCGCGCATTAACGCCGACGTGCTCAAGGCGCATATCGAGGGCTGCGTGACTTCGGCAATCGAATCGGGCGACGAAGACCTCAAAGCCGCGAAGCTCGCCGAGATCGAACACGTCGTCGACAAGCTCTCTAAGTAATCGGCGCATTGGGGACAGACCACTTTGCACCGTCTTGATGTTCCGAGGACAGGTATGTTTGCACCACATTGGTGCAGATTAACCTGTCCCCCTTGCTCTAAATCGGGTATAAAGGCGTGCGGCATATCGAACGAAAGGCAATTTGCATGAATGACTTTATGAAGGGCCGCAATGGCGCCGACGAGCTCACCATTGTGATGGGTTTTGCGGGCATCGTCATCGCGATGATCGGATCGATGGCCCGCGTCCAGTGGCTCAGTTGGGTCGCCATCGCCGTCATCGTGATCGGCGTGCTGCGCGGCCTGTCCAAAAACATCGACGCACGTCGCAAGGAGAACGAGGCCTTTGTCGCCGGCTCGGCTAAGGTCCCCGGCTTGGGCAAGTTTGTCGCCAGCTTGGGTGGCGGCGCTGCAGCGGCCAGCACCTCACGCGCGGCCGGCACCAGTAAGGAAGACTTTGAGCGTGCCAAGCGCACGGCCAAGAAGATGTGGAAGGGTCGCAAGACCACGGCATACCTCAAGTGCCCCAACTGCGGCCAGATGCTCTCCGTTCCCAAGGGCAAAGGCAAAATCCGCGTCACCTGCCCCAAGTGCCACGCCAAGATGGAGACGCGCTCGTAGCCGCCATACCGCAGGACAAAATAAAAGCCGAGGCCTCGCACTGGGACCTCGGCTTTTTTGAATGCGACAAAGGGCCCGCCCCCGTCACACCTACGCCACGCCGTCGCGGGCAAGCTCCTCGGCAAGCGCCTCGGCTGGCATGGCCATAATCGTGTCGAGCTCGGCGTCCACCTCGGGAATACGCTTCACCTTGAGTTTGCGCACCAAATCGCCACGACACATCACGTGCATCGGCTCGCGCAGAGCGCACAGGTCATCGAGCGGGTTCTCGCGCGTCACCAGGATATCGGCAGCCTTGCCGCACTCGATCGCACCGGTCTCGCCGCCCAGCCCCAGCAGCTCAGCATTGACCTGCGTAGCCGTATGCAGCGCAAACGCATTGCTCACGCCCACGTACTTGGCAAAATAGGCCACCTCGCGCCACATGTCGTACTGGGTCACGAACGGGCAGCTCGAATCCGTACCCAAACCTACCTTGATACCGGCTTCCAGCGCCGCACGAGCGCTCTCGATAATGCCCGAGCACACGATATCGCCGTTCTTCTTTTGCGTGTCAGTCGAATGAGTCTTCTCCGGATCGAGCAGCACAAACGGCAGTGCGGGGCTGATCGTGCAGGTCACACTCGGCGCACGCCCCTCGAGCTGAGTTCCCGCGGCGCCGCGGTACAGCTCCAGGATCTCGGGCGTCAACGGGGCGCCGTGCTCGATCGTATCGACGCCGGCCTCGAGCGCGGCCTTCACGCCCTCGGTGCTCTCGACATGAGCCATAACCGGAAGGCCCATATCGTGCGCTGCCTTGCACGCCGCCGCGGCAACCTCCACCGGCATACGCAGCACGCCCGGCTCGCCTACCTCGGTCGCATCGAACACACCGCCCGTTACGAACAGTTTAATGACGTCGGCACCGCGCGCATACAGGTCGCGCACCTGTTCGGCCGCCTCGGAGGGACTGTCGGCCACCTGGGCGAACAAGCCCGCGCCGTGGCCACCCGGCACCGTGACGCCCGTTCCCGGCGCCACCAAACGCGGACCCTGATACTTGCCGGCGTCGATAGCATCGCGCACGGCCAGATCGGCAAACAGCGGGTCGCCCGCGCCGCGCACCGTGGTCACGCCGCTTGCCAGCTGCTGTTGGGCGCTGCCCTTAAGAATATGGCGCACGATAGCGCGCCCCACGGGATTATCGAGCTTCTTCATCAGCGCGCCCGCATCGCCCGCCGAAACCGGCTTGCCCGAGCCGCACAGATGCACATGCATATTGATGAGGCCCGGCATGAGATACGCCCCGGCCAGGTCGAGGACCTCGGCACCTGCAGGCGCCTGCGCCACAGCACTCGGCCCCATCCACGTGATGACACCGCGCTCAACGGCCACGGCCATGTCGGGCTGCGGCTCCATATGCTCCGAACCATCCAGGACGGTCGCATTGATAAACAACGTGGAACGATCGGCAGACGCCATATCGAGCTCCTCCCTCACGATTAACTTGAACATTTGTCCATTATCACCTAATGCAGCAAACTAAAGTCGAACATATCGGTTAGCGGAGGGACGAGAGAGCTGTGAGGGCAAACGGAGACAGCACGGCAATGCTCCGGCCGTTCCAGCAAAACGTCTTGATTTGTAACAGGTAGACCAGGTTTTAGCAGCCAGATGTTACAGATCGAGATCTTTCGGCACCGCGGCCAACCTTTGTCTCAATCTGTAACAGTTGGGTCGAATTTTGGCCGTTAGATGTTACAGATCGAGATATTCTCCAGCCCTGTCGTCAAACATCTAAATCTGTAACATGTAGACAGGTTTTCGGCCTCTAGATGTTACAGATTTAGATCTTTTAGCGGCAGCCAACCTTCTGTCTCGATCTGTAACAGTTACGAGGCCAAACGGCCCCTTGTTGTTACAGATCGAGACAAACTCGACAGGAACAACCACATCCGCGTTAGTCGTATCCCTCAGCGCCCATACCACTGACGCTTCCATCCCTCAGCCAAATCGGCCCGCTGCGAAATACCCGCCAGCCTCATCTTTTCAGCCAGCTTCCCCGGGTTCTTGAGTTCATCAAACGTGAACCTCAGCACCTTGTGCCCGAGCAATGTCAGATGAGATTCCCGCTGACGCTCTGCTACGAACGGATCGACCGACTCCCGATCCCCACCATCCTGCAGGGTATACTTTCCTCTTCCGTCGAGCTCACCAATCACGCACGTCCCGTCCTCGAGCCTCCAGAAATAATCGACCCGAAACACCTGGCTCGAATCGAGCGGATCGCGAAACTCCACCTGCAACTCTGGCACCGGAAAACCGTATGCAATAAAGAACGCTCGGAACCGAGACTCGCCACCGTTTTCGGACAGCCCGTCCGCATGCGACGCAATCACCTGAGCTCTGCGATACCCGCGTCTGCCCTCGCAATCGGCCTGGAGCCGTTCGCAGAGATCGTCGCGCGATATGCCCTTCGCCCGCAGCGCAGAATCGGCAATCGCCAGACCATATGAAAACGGCGCACGCAGCAGACAATCCTCCACCGTGCGCCAAAACGGCGTCACTCGCACGCCGTCGACGCGCTCAAGCGCTCCCGCCGCCTGCGGACGCAGCAGCCTATATCCCGTACTCAACGCCACCGAACAACCCGTCTTGACCAAGTAACGCGGCCCGAGCAGATCATTCGGCACCTCCAGACCCCATATCAGCGCGGCGTCATACCCCCAAAACGCCCAATCGGGATGAAACTCCGCAAGCCCCTTGATGGTCCGCCGAGCCCGCTCCGGCGGCGTCAACGCATCCCATTCATGCTGAAAACAGAATAGGTGCGATTCGGGCTCCGCAATATCGTCTGTGCCCACATGGCGCCGCAGCCACATGAGCTCGGCATTATCGTGCGTCGCAAGCAGCACGCCTTGTTCAGCCACCTCCGTGAGTCTGGCAAGCATCCTATTCCGCGCCAAGGTGCTACGTGTTGCATGTTTGTGTTTGAAAACGGTATTAGACACTTTCATCACCACCACGTCAGACAAATGGACCATCGTCACCGTTGCCTCCGCTGACAAATGTCTTGATCTGTAACAGGAAGACAGTCTTTGAGCCTCTAGTTGTTACAGATTTAGATTGTTCGGCACCGCGTCCAGCCTTTGTCTCGATCTGTAACAGTTAGGTCGAATTTTGGCCTGCAGATGTTACAGATCGAGACATCCCCCCTGCCGGGTTCCAAACATCTCGATCTGTAACAGTTAGGCGTTCTCCAGACCCCTAAACGTTACAGATTTAGACAAACCAGCAACGCCCAAGCAGTCGTCTCGATCTGTAACGGGTAGACCGGTTTTTTGTCCCTAGACGTTACAGATCGAGATATAAAGGCAGAAGGCAAGGCAGGCGGCAGATGCCCATCCCCTACTCCCATTCCTGTTCGTAGATGTTGAGTGACTTTACGTAGCGCCCCTGGGCACCCATGATGTCGCGAACCAGCCTCAGAAAGAAGCTGATACACGAGGTATCGAAGCCATCTTCTAGGTCCTCAGGATGCACGGCGCCAGGCCCGTCGACCGCCGTGTCGCTCAGGCGCGCAATGTCGTAGAGGTAGAGCTGCCCCGCCGTCAGCCAGACATCGTCGACGCACGCGAGGCGCACCGCAATCGCGCCATCGCGCCAGTGCTCCTTTTGCACGATATGCGGATCGTAGACGTCAAAGCGACGGTCGGTACGCGTGTCACGCAGCGCGACCATACCGGTCGCGGGATCCTTATCCAAAATGCCAAAGCGCGAAAAATAGTGCGTGTCGCGCACCTGCTCGAGCCGCTTGAGCGAAGTAGGCGAAAGCGACGCCGGCGGCTCGTCAACATACAGCTCAAGCAGCGTCTTGCCATGGTAATAGGGACGCTCGAACAGCAGCCAATCGGTAAATGCCATGTTATAGGCCATGATTTCATTTTGCGAGGGCTCCTCGCAATAGCTGAGCCATGGATCGACTATCACTTCGAACTGTGTACGCGCCGACTCCAAAAACTGAAACTTGCGCAGCATCCAAAACTGGGCCATGCCGGCAATATCGTCACCGACGGCCTCGGCCAGACGTCCCCGGTCCAAAACATGATCAGCCATGGCATCCTCCTCAAACTGATAAACCTCAATTTGAGCTTACGAGGAGGGCGGGTGGTCGCCGCCATCACGGGCGAAATGGGCATCGGGCTGCAAACCAGATGCTGACCAAGCACTTGACGGGATACTTGCAGATTATACAAATTGCCACAAAATCGCGGGTAGAACTAGACGAATCACCCGCGCCGCTGTCCGCAAACAACTAAAGCCGCCACATAAACAGCAGAGCGCAACGGGCGCAAACGCCAACGGGTAGGCAGCCAAACGTCGGCAAACGAGCAAAACGCTCGCAAACCCGCAAGGAGTGTCCCCGGATGCCGGCACGTAAGGAACGTCCCCAGCTGCCGGCACTTGGGGACGTTCCTTATATGCCGGCCGTTGGGGACAGCCCTTGCCGATTCGATTGTTGAGTAACTCCGTGATTGTCTTACAGCCCCAGCGCCTCGGCGACCTCGGCTGCGCAGGCGAGGGCATCGGCCATGGCACTCACCACGAGCGAGCTGCCGTTGCGGGCATCGCCGGCCACATACACCGGCGCGGCATCCGCGGCAACGCCATCCACGCGAGCCGCAAGATGCGAGTCCTCGGAGGCCATCACGGGCAACGGACGGCCCGCCGTGGCAATAGGCACGTCAACAGCGTCGAACACGCCGTGCTCCGGACCCGTAAAGCCACAGGCGATCAGCACCAGCTGGGCCGGCACCTCGTGCTCGGAGCCCGCAATGCGCTCGGGCTTGCCGGCCGACCAGTCCAGATCGACCACGCGCAGGCCCGCGGCAGCGCCCTTCTTGTCCAGCAATACCTCGAGCGTATCCACGCCCCAAGCACGCATCTCGCCGCCCATGGCAGCGATAGCCTCCTGCTGACCGTAGTCGGTCTTCTTAACGTTGGGCCACTGTGGCCAGGGGTTGCTCGCCGCACGCTTATCGGGCGCGGCCGGCAAGAACTCAAACTGACGCACACTGCGTGCACCCTGGCGCACCGCGGTACCCACGCAGTCGTTGCCGGTATCGCCGCCGCCAATGACCACAACGTCCAGGCCGCGCGCGTTCACCGCGGGCTCGTCGCCGTCGAGCACCGAGACGGTCGAAGCCGTCAGGTAGTCCACGGCATACACCACGCCCGGGGCATCCACATTCGTAGCCAAAAGACCGCGGGGCGTACGAGCACCGGCAGCCACCACAACGGCGTCAAAACCATTGAGCTTGGCCGCCACCGCAGGGTTCGTAACGTCAGTACCCAGCTCAAAGACAATGCCCAGCTCGCGCATGAGCGCCACGCGGCGCTCGACCACGGACTTCTCGAGCTTCATGTTGGGAATGCCGTACATGAGCAAGCCACCCGGACGGTCGTCGCGCTCAAACACCGTCACGCGGGCACCGCGACGCGCAAGTTCCCATGCAGCCACCAGGCCAGCCGGGCCGGAGCCCACCACGGCGACCGAGGGCGCGTCCTCCCCTGCCGGCTCAAAGCGACGCGGGCCGCCGTTTGCCCATTCGTGGTCGCTGATCGCGCGCTCGTTATCGTGAATCGTTGTGGGCTGGCCGTCGACCGAACCCAGGTTGCACGCAGCCTCGCACAGTGCCGGGCACACGCGGCTCGTAAACTCGGGCATGGGCGAGGTGAGCGACAGGCGCTCGGCCGCCTCGTCCCAGCGACCGCGATACACCAGCTCGTTCCACTCGGGAATCAGGTTGTGCAGCGGACAGCCACTCGGACGCGCCTTGCCAAAGCTCGCACCCATCTGGCAAAACGCCACGCCGCACATCATGCAGCGGCTCGCCTGGGCGCGGCGCGCATCGTCGTCGAGCTCCACGTACAGCGGATCGAAATCGCGGCTGCGCTCCTCCACGGGGCGCAGCTCGTGGGTCACGCGATCGATATCAAGAAAAGCACCGGGCTTACCCATGGCACTTACGCCTCCTTCTTGGTCGAAGCAACAGAGCTGACAGCCACGGGCGCAGCACCGCCCGCGACATCAAAGCGAGCGACATCCGCGGCGCTCGCGCGGCCGGTCACGATGTCAAACGCCAACTCCTCGGCCTGCGCATGCGTCTTGCCCACGGCCTCGGCCGCAGCGACAATCGCCAGCACGCGCTCGTACTCGGTCGGAATGACCTTCACAAAGTGCTTGCTCATCGTCTCGAAGCTGTAGAGCAGCTTAATGCCGCGCGGGCTCTGTGTCGCGTCCACGTGCTCCTGGATGAGCGCGCGAATCTGTGCCAGCTCGCCAGCCGTCGGGGCCTTGAGTTCCACGCTCTCGTGGTTCACACGGGCCTCGAGCGTGCCGTACTGGTCAAAGACATAGGCCACGCCACCCGTCATACCGGCGGCGAAGTTCTGCCCGACCTCGCCCAAGATGAGCGCCAGGCCGCCCGTCATGTACTCGCAGCCATGGTTGCCGCAGCCCTCGACCACCACGGTGGCACCGGAGTTACGCACGGCAAAACGCTGTCCGGCAAGGCCGTTAATAAAGCCGCGGCCGCTCGTGGCACCAAAGAACGCCACGTTGCCCACGATGATGTTCTCGTCGAACTTGTAGGTCGCATGCGGGTTGGGGCGCACCGACACCTCGCCGCCCGAAAGGCCCTTGCCAAAGTAGTCGTTGGCGTCGCCGCACACGTTGAGCGTAATGCCGCGCGGCAGAAAGGCGCCAAAGCTCTGACCGGCCGAACCATCGCAATCGATGGTGATGGAGCCGGCGGGCAGGCCCTCGGGATGCGCCTTGGTCACCGCATTGCCCAGGATGGTGCCCACGCAGCGGTTGACGTTGGCGATATCGGCGCGGAACCGAATCGGGCGCAGGTGCGCACGGGCATCGGCCGTATAGGGCACGAACAACGTGGAGTCGAGCGTCTTGTCGAGCTCGCTGTCCGCAGCCATCTGCGGCAGGAAGTGGCGACCGTCGGCGCCCGGGATATGGGCACCGAACTCGCAGGTCGCGCTCGCCAGCACGGGCGACAGATCAAGCAGGTTGGCCTTGCGGTTGCCCGGTACCTCGATCTGGCGCAGGCACTCGGGATGGCCGACCATCTCGTCGACGGTGCGGAAGCCCAGGCTCGCCATGACCTCACGCAGCTGCTCGGCAACAAAGAGCATAAAGTGCTCAACGTGCTCGGGCTTGCCGCGGAAGCCGCGACGCAGGCGACAGTTTTGCGTGGCGATGCCGGCCGGGCAGGTATCCTGCTGGCAGTCGCGCTGCATGAGGCAGCCCATGGAGATGAGCGGCATGGTCGCAAAGCCAAACTCCTCGGCGCCCAGCAGGCAGGCGACGGCAACATCGGTGCCGTCCATGAGCTTGCCGTCGGCCTCGAGCACCACGCGGGAGCGCAGGCCGTTTTGCAGCAACGTCTGCTGAGCCTCGGCAAGGCCGAGCTCCAGCGGCAGGCCGGCGTGCCAAATGGAATCGCGCGCCGCGGCACCCGAGCCGCCATTGTGGCCGCTGATCAAGATCTTGTCGGCGGCACCCTTGGCCACACCGGTGGCGATGGTGCCGACGCCGGCCTCGCTGACCAGCTTGACCGACACGCGCGCACCGGGGTTGGCGTTCTTAAGATCAAAGATCAGCTCTGCCAGGTCCTCGATGGAGTAGATGTCGTGGTGCGGCGGAGGCGAGATCAGGCCGATGCCGGGCGTGGACTGACGGACCTCGGCGATCCAGGGGTAGACCTTCTTGCCGGGCAGGTGGCCACCCTCGCCGGGCTTGGCGCCCTGGGCCATCTTGATCTGAATCTCGAAGGCGCTGCACAGGTAGCGGCTCGTTACGCCAAAGCGCGCACTTGCCACCTGCTTGATGGCGGAGTTCTTGGAGTCACCGTTAGCCAGCGGGGTCTCGCGACGCGGATCCTCGCCGCCCTCGCCCGAGTTAGAGCGTCCATGCAGGCGGTTCATGGCGATGGCCATGCACTCGTGCGCCTCTTTGCTGATAGAACCGTACGACATGGCACCGGTGTTAAAGCGGCGGACGATGTTGCGCGCGGGCTCCACCTCGTCGAGCGAAACCGGCGTGCGGCCGTTGGCATTAAAGTCGAGCAAGTCACGCAGGCGCACGGCACGGCCGGTGCGGTGCAGGCGGGCGCTGTACTCCTTAAAGGTGTCGTAGCTGTCCTCACGGCAGGCGGTCTGAAGCAAGTAGACAGTCTGCGGATCGATGAGGTGATCCTCGCCGCCGAGCGGGCGCCACTTGGTCAGACCCAGCGTGGGCAGCTGATCGGGAGCCGGGCTCTTAAGGATAGCGAGCGCGGCGTCGTAGCGCTCGTTTTGCTCGCGCTCAACGTCCTCGACACCCATACCGCCCACACGGCTCACCGTGCCGGCGAAGTACGCGTTGACGAACTCCGACGTAAAGCCCACGGCCTCGAAGATCTGCGCCGAATGGTAGCTCTGCACCGTGGAGATGCCCATCTTGGACATGATGGAAACGATGCCGGCGGTCGCAGCCTTATTGTAGTTGGCGATGCCCTGCTCGGCTGTCACGTCCAGATCGCCGTGCGCCGCCAGGTCGCGAATGCACGCATGCGCGTTGTACGGATAGATGCCGCTCGCGGAGTAGCCCACCAGCGCCGCAAAGTCGTGCGGAGACACGGCGTCGCCACACTCCACCACGATGTCGGCAAAGGTACGCACGCCGGCGCGGATCAGGTGGTTGTGTACGCAGCCCACGGCGAGCAGTGACGGCACGGGCACCTCGTCCGCTCCGGCGCGATCGCTCAACACCACGATGTTCACGCCGTCGCGGACCGCAGCCTCAACGTCCTCTGCAAGCTGCTTGAGCGCAGCCTGCAGCGCGCCCTCGCCGGCATCGCGGCGGTAAACGGCACGGAAACGGCGGGTCTTAAAGCCAACACGGTCAATCGCGCAAATGCGGTCGAACTCCTCCTCGCTCAGCAGTGGGCGCTCCAGACGCACCAGTTGGCAGGCCGTACGAGAGTCCTCGAGCAGGTTGCCGTGGTTGCCCAGGTAGAGCGTGGTCGAGGTGACCATATGCTCGCGCAGGGCGTCGATCGGCGGGTTTGTGACCTGGGCGAACAGTTGATAGAAGTAGTCAAAGAACGAGCGTGTCTTCTTGGACAGGCAGGCCAGCGGCGCATCGATACCCATCGAGGCGAGCGGGGCCTTGCCCTGCTGGGCCATGGGGCGCACGACCTCGTCAACATCATCCCAGTGGTAGCCGAGCTTGGCCATACGCACGGCGGCAGGCACCTCGGCATCCTCGGCAGGCGTTGCCGCGGCGGGCTTGTCGAGCGCGTCAACGGTCAGCGTCTCCTCGGCAATCCAGTCGCGGTAGGGCTTTTCCTTGGCATAGCGGGCGCGCAGCTCGTCATTGTAGATCACACGGCCGCGGGCAAAATCGACCTCGAGCATCTGGCCCGGTCCCAAACAACCGCTTGTCAGGATATTCTCGGGGCGCACCTCGATGGTGCCCACCTCGCTTGCCAGCATAAAGCGGCCGTCGCGCGTCACGTAGTAGCGAGCCGGGCGCAGGCCGTTGCGGTCGAGGGCGGCACCCAGCGTACGGCCGTCGGTAAAGGCGATGGCCGCCGGGCCGTCCCAGGGCTCCATGAGCATGGACTGGTAGGCATCGTAGGCGCGACGCTCCTCGCTCAGGTTGTCGTTGTGGTCCCACGGCTCGGGCAGCAACATGGACGCGGCACGCGTGAGCGGACGGCCGTTCATGACCAAAAACTCGAGCACATTATCCAGAATCGCGGAGTCGGAACCCTCGCGGTTGATGATGGGCATCACACGCTCAAGATCATGCTGCAGCACGGGGCTGTACAGGTTAGGTTCGCGGGCGCGAATCCAGTTGACGTTGCCCTTGAGGGTGTTGATCTCGCCGTTGTGGATAATAAAGCGGTTGGGATGTGCGCGCTCCCAGCTAGGCGTGGTGTTGGTGGAGTAGCGCGAGTGGACGAGCGCCACGGCCGTCTTGACGGCGGCGTCGTTGAGATCGATAAAGAAGCGGCGCATCTGCGTGGCGACCAGCATGCCCTTGTACACGATGGTGCGCGAGCTCATGGAGCACACATAGAAGATCTTGTCACGCAGGGCAAACTCGGCGTCGGCCTTCTTTTCGATGGTGCGGCGGCACACGTACAGGCGACGCTCAAAGGCATCGCCGGCGGGCGTGTCGTCCGGACGGCCCAGGAAGGCCTGCAGGATGGTGGGCATGCAGGCGCGGGCCGTCTCGCCCAGATCGTGAGGGTCGACCGGCACCTCGCGCCAAAAGAGCAGCGGGACGCCGGCCTCGGCACAGCCTTCCTCAAACACGCGGCGGGCATCCTCCACGCCCTTGTCGTCCTGCGGGAAGAACAGCATGGCCACGCCATAGTCGCCCTCTGCCGGCAGAATCTGGCCGCACTTTTGAGCCTCTTTGCGGAAAAAGTGATGCGGAACCTGGAACAGGATGCCGGCGCCGTCGCCGGTATTCTTCTCGAGTCCCGTGCCACCGCGGTGCTCCAGGTTGACCAGAATGGACAGCGCATCGTCCAGAATCTGGTGGTGGCGCTCGCCGTTGATATCGGCAAGAGCGCCGATGCCACATGCATCGTGGTCGAATTCGGGGCGATAAAGGCCCTGCTGCTGAGCGGAATCTGCCTGCATCGCGATCCTCCCCTAGATATTTAGACAGTCAGTTGAATAGGCATACTAGAAGCATCGCCGGCCCATTGTGTTTCCCGCCCGTTTCGAAACAATTGCGTAACGCACGCCCTACGAGTGGACACCGCCGACCTCAAGGGCAACAACAAGGGCCCCAGGTTCGGCCTGTAAGCTCACCGCTTCAAACATCTCAATCTGTAACAGGAAGACCCAATTTCGACGACTAACTGTTACAGATTGAGATGTTCTCGAGAGACGGTTACGAATGTCTCAATCTGTAACACGAGGGGTCGGTTTTGGCGGTCAGCTGTTACGGATCGAGATTTTCCATAGGACCATTTCGTCCTGTCTCGATCTGTAACACCTAGGCCCAATTTCCATCCCTAGTTGTTACAGATCAAGACATTTCGGCAACCCCCTTTTACCACCCTATTCAAATACAACAATTTTGTTAGTCATGGTCAAATTTTGAGCCTAAAACGGGTATCCTTTGCGGCGTCAAACAAACGGCACGCAGGAGTGCACCATGATCGACCATCTCAAACATCACTTTGGCTCCCCGCGCACCGGCGGCCACGGCGGACTCGACATCGCACGGCATATCGGCCCCGGGCTGCTCGTGACCGTCGGCTTTATCGACCCGGGCAATTGGGCCTCCAATATGGCTGCCGGCTCGCAGTTTGGCTACGCGCTGCTGTGGATCGTCACGCTGTCCACGATCATGCTCATCGTGCTGCAACACAACGCGGCTCACTTGGGCATCGCCACGGGCATGTGTCTTGCCGAGGCCACGACGCGCCACCTGCCCCGCCTCGTCGGGCGTGCGATACTCGGCAGCGCGTATCTAGCCACGGTCGCCACCGCCATGGCCGAAGTCCTGGGCGGTGCGATCGCACTTCAAATGCTCTTTGGCCTGCCCGTACGTGCCGGCTGCATCATCGTGGCGGCGGCATCGATTGTCATGCTCATGACAAGCTCCTACAAACGCGCCGAACGCTGGATCATCGCCTTCGTGGGCGTGGTGGGACTTTCGTTTTTAGCCGAGCTTCTGCTGGTCAGGGTCGACTGGCCGCAAGCCGCCACAAGCTGGATCACACCCAGTATGCCCACCGGCTCAGTCGCGATTATCGTAAGTGTCCTAGGCGCGGTCGTTATGCCCCACAACCTCTTCCTGCACTCCGAGGTCATCCAATCCATGCACTTCGAAGGCCAAGGCGAGCAGGTTATCGAAGAACGCCTGCACTACGAGCTCTTCGACACGCTCTTTTCGATGGGTGTGGGCTGGGCAATCAACTCGGCCATGGTCATCCTGGCCGCAACGACCTTCTTTGCGCACGGCATTGTCGTAGACGACCTCGCCGTCGCAGCGGCCACGCTCTCCCCCATTCTGGGCCCGGCAAGCTCGACCATCTTTGCGGTGGCACTGCTGTTTGCGGGCATATCGAGTAGCGTGACGGCGGGCATGGCGGCGGGCACCATCACCGCGGGCATATTCGACGAGGAATACGACATCCACGACCGACATTCCTCGATCGGAGTGGCGGCCTGTTTCGTCGGCGCAGTGGCGGCGTGCCTGATCGTCCCGAATCCTTTTGAGGGTCTCATTTGGAGTCAGGCACTGTTGTCGCTTCAGCTGCCGATTACGGTCTTTGTGCTCATACGACTCACCAGCTCGCCCCGCGTCATGGGCAAATACGCCAACTCGCGCCCGCTCAACGCGTTGCTCGTAGGGATCGGTGTCATCGTGACGATTCTCGACATCGTGCTGCTAACGGGGATGTAATGGGATGGCGTGACTGTCCAGATATAACGTCTCAATCTGTAACACGTGAGGCCGTTTTGAGCCCTTAGATGTTACAGATTGAGATTTTCTGAGAGATAGTTTCAGTTTGTCTCGATCTGTAACAAGTGGACCCAATTTCCGCGCCCAGATGTTACAGATCGAGATATTTCTTCAGCCCCAACCTTTTGTCTCGATCTGTAACAAGTAGAGGGGTTTTACGTGCCTAAATGTTATAGATTGAGATTTTGAGAATGATGGTTTTGGTTTGTCTCGTTCTGTAACAGGAAGACCCGTTTTGAGCCGTTAGATGTTGCAGGTTAAGACAAAAGGTCGGCCGGACTCACAACAGACAGGATCGGCTAATAGCAGCCGTGATCCCTTGGGGACGGAGGAAAAGGGCCCCGGCCGGGATATCCGACCGGGGCCCTTGGACAGAGCTATATGTTGCTGCAAGTCGTGTGTCTACGAGCTACTCCTCGACGAGCTCAAACTGATCGGGACCGACGCCACACACCGGGCACACGTAATCCTCGGGCAGTTCGGGCGTGTCGACCTCTACCTCGTAACCGCAAACGGTGCACACGAACTTGTACGTCTTCTTTTCCTCGGCCATGATGTTCTCCTCTCGAACGTGGCTGCTGGTGTACTTTGCTTAATTAGTATATATTCTTAATAATATAATACAAGCGGTTTTACCGCATTTCTACCCTTGGTACGAAGACGCCTTGGGCGGCGTCTTGCCCTTCAGGACCTTATGGTAGTAATCGTAGGTGAGCGGCGTCTCGTCGCTCAGGCGCTCGGCATCCTCGACCTCGCCGATAAACAGTAGATGCGTGCCCACATCCACTGTGTCGATCAAACGGCAGCTAAACAAGGCCGCCGCATGCTCGGGAACATAGGGCATGCCCAGTGCGGTCTCGCGCGTCTCGTACTTGGCAAATTTGTCATAGTTGCTGCTGGTACGGAATCCAAAGTTACCAATGTAGGGCATATCGGCCGTCTGATCGATCACGGTCAGCGCAAAGGCCTTGGCAGACGAGATAACGCCAGACGTGACATTTTCCTTGTTCACGGCAACCGAAATGCGCGGCGGCGTGGACGTCACCTGCACCGCGGTGTTGATAATGCAGCCGGCGCGCGACCCATCTGCCGCGGCACTCACCACATACAGCCCGCACGGCATCGTAAAGAACGCAGTTTTATCCAAAACGATCACTCCCCTAACTCGGAATTGAGCCTTGCAGACGTATATACCCACAATGAGACATATGTGTCAGAACGGTAAGAAAAATGAGCCACACGCAGTTGCGGTGAAAAAGTCCCTGTTTAAGCCTGGATACCCAACAAACAGGAACTATTCCACCGCAACTTGCGAGGAGCAGACCGGGAGTACGACAACAGTGATGGATGAACATCCCCGCCCGCCCGGATATCAACCCTTAGCGATTACGCTCCTTAAGCGCGCGATCGATTTCGCGCTGAACGTCACGTTTGGCCATGTCCTCGCGTTTGTCGTAGAGCTTTTTGCCACGGCCCAGGCCCAACAGCAGCTTAACGCGACCATCGGTATTAAAGTAGAGCTCGAGCGGCACCAGTGCATAGCCGCGGTTGCGTAGTTTGCCGTCAAGAAAATCAATCTCCTTGCGATGCAGCAGCAGACGGCGCCGGCGATCGGGATCACGGTTCCACACGCCACCGTGACTATAGGGATGGATGTGCAAACCCACCAGCCAGCACTCGCCGCCGCGAATCAGCGCAAAAGTATCGGTAATCTGACAGGCGCGCTCGCGAATCGACTTGACCTCGGTACCGCTCAGCTCAATGCCGCATTCGAATGTCTCGTCGATAAAGTATTCGTGATGCGCCGAACGATTCTTGGAGATGAGCTTGCGCTCGCGCTTACTGGGCATCGCCGGCCTCCTCGGCGTCATCGGCTTTCCCGCTCGCGGCCTCGCGTTTGGCCTTGCGCTCGGCGTTGAGCTCGGCATCGCTTTCGCGCACCAGCTTAATGATCGCCGCGCATGCCTCCTCGCCCACCAGGTCGCGGGCACGGACCGTCAGGCGTGTAGCCTCCTGCTTGTCACCGTCACCCGCAGCATCGGTCGCACACATAATCAGACAAATGGCAATCTCGGCCGAAGGCGAGGTCGGTACGCCCTGCAACGCCAGCTCGCCCATCACATGCTCATCACTCTCGTCGGCGGCATCCGGATAGGTGGCATGGATCTTGCTGAGCAAGCGCGTCGTATGTGAATCGCCAGGGGCCAAGCGCAGCGCCAGACGTGCGCAACCCACGGCCGCCGAGACGTTCTCGGTCTCGGGCTCCAAAAAGTACTGGCCCAAGTTGGCGTAGGCGCGGGCGGCGCACCTGCCGTCACTCGCACGCTCCAGCACCGAAAACGAAAGCGAAGCCCACTCCTGCTTGTCCTCGAGCGCACGGAACAGCTCGGCCAGATCCAGTCGGTAGTTGCAGTTCATGGGGTCCCAGCGCACGGCCTGCATCAAGGCATTGCGGGCGCTCACATAATCCTGCTGACGGATGTAGGCAAACGCCATGTCGGAGTACAGGCGATCAAACGGCACCTCGACCTGCACCAGCTCGCGTGGATCCTTTTCCACGCGGCGGTAGGCCAGGCGCTCAAACTTGCTATCGAAGCTAAAGTACTGGCGGTTCTCCTCCGTTTTGCACTCGGCATCGATATACTCCTCGGCGAGCTCCACCAAACGCTCCAGCAGCGGCGTCGCCGTGGCCAGGTCTCCCTGCGCCAGGTAATTCTCGGCATACGTAATGTCTTGTAGGCTGATGGGCAGGTCCATGGCAACTCCTCGGTCCAGGTGAAACGCGGCTCATTCCACACATGCGGTGTATACACAAAACCCGGGTCTCTTGCGAGGCCCGGGCATTCAATTTGTGGTAGCCCGTACCAGATTCGAACTGGTGATCTCCGCCTTGAGAGGGCGGCGTCCTAAACCGCTAGACGAACGGGCCATATGTAGCAAATGCAATGGCTGGGATGGAGGGAGTCGAACCCCCATTGACGGAACCAGAATCCGCTGTCCTGCCATTAGACGACATCCCAATGACTGCATCGCTGCGCTCGGCTGTGCCTTTGCGCAAGAAAGAAATATACGGGAAGCATCGCGATGACGCAAGTCTTAATTTTGACTTTTTTAAAATTCGGTCAAATTGGCCTAATTTCGTCCAGCCCGTGAAGGACCTGTGAAGCCGACCGCTGTGCACGAAGGGCAAAACGCCGCGAGCGGTAGCCGTCAACCGTTGGCAGATACTAACGCGAAAACGATAGCACCAGGCAACACAATCGAAGTATCTTTTGATCATGCGGACGTCATGGCATGCGGCGCTCCCCGACCTCAAGCGCATCCAGGCAAGCCTCGTCGAGCTGTCCGGCATGCCGACCGTCATATCCGAGACGAACCTGGAGCGGCGGCAGCGCGAGCGCCTGCAGCGGCAACGAATTCCGTTTATCTGCCCCGGCACTCAGGCATACCTGCCCTTTATGGACGAAGAGTACTGGAGCGACACGCCCGACAAGCACGTAAAGATCTACGACCCACACGAATGGGCGCAGCTGAAGGACTGACTGGGGCAGGCCCGCCCTGGAGTAGGCCCGCCGGCAGAAAGCGCATCCCAGATTTCAAGCTCAAACTGGTCCCCACTTTCCCGTCGAGCCCTCAACCGGAAACCGTGTCCCAGAATCAGCGCTCGAAACGGGATGTCATTTCCGATAGAGCCCTCAACCGGAAAGCACATCCCAGAATCAGCACTCAAAATGGGACGCACTTTCCGAAGCCGCTACAGCAACGCCTCGGTCCAAGCCGCTTCCCTAAAGCCGGGGATCGCAAAGTCGTCGCCCACCAGCAGCGGGCGCTTAACCAGCATGCCGTCAGTCGCCAGCAGCTCGCAGCATTCCTGGTCCGTCATACCCGCATCCAGGCGCGCTTTCAGACCAAGCTCTCGATATTTCATGCCCGACGAGTTAAAGAAGCGTCGCACCGGCAGCCCCGAACGAGCAATCCAGGTCGCAAGTTCCTCAGCCGAAGGATTGTCTGTAACAATATCGCGATCGACGTACTCAACCCCATGCTCGTCCAACCAGGCCTTGGCCTTTTTACACGTCGAGCATTTGGGGTATTCAACAAACAGCACTGCCATGGGGATTCCCTTCTTAGAAAAGACAAGTGTCTGGCAAACAGCGCATCGATGGCCATCTGCGACCGATGCCGATATTGTAACCAGCGCCGACGTACAGGCGGTCGCGATTTTCCATCTTGAGGTTAGCGCCTCGCATGGGCGCCAATGGGACAGGACGCGCACCGAGCCAGCGCGGCCGCCAACAGCACCAACAGCATGGCGACAACGTAACCCGCGGCATCGAAGCCCAGGTCGATCATGTCGAAATGACGACCAGGAACAAAGATCTTGTGCACTTGGTCACCGACAGAGCAGACGGCGCAAAAGAGCAGAGCGAGTACGTACCGGAATCGCGCGCATGGCAGGCACTCGCCCAGGCATGCCACTGTCGCCGAAGCAAACAGTCCTACAAAGAAGAACTCAACGGTATGTGCGACGCGACGAATGTTGGCACCCATCCACAGACGAACGGGCGCAAGCGGGTCGGGATGAACAGTGGCAGTCGTTGAATCCGTGCCCTCGACGGCATCCCCCGCCTGGAACTCCTGCGTGGCGTCGGGCCGCACGTCCGCGGCCCGTCCTTCCACCGCGCGCGCGGTGGACTCGCTGAGCGACGACGTCTGCTCCACGTTTTGCTCCGTCAGCATCCAAATACTTGCCAGCGTCACGACCAGCAGGACAATCGAAATCCATCCGACCATGTGCTTCACACGCGCTAAGGGCTAACCTCCGTCATTTTTTGAGCAGCAGCGAGTGTACCCCCAAATGCAGTTGTCGCCGTAGCGAAATCCAAAATGTTCGAATCGGGGCGCCAAAGGACCGTGGCGCCCCTACTCCATCTCGCGCATCCAGCGATCGAACGTCCCCACGCACACGCCTAGCCGCTTTGCCGCCTGACTCCGCGTGATATCACCCGCCTCGTAGGCATCGCGTACCAGCTCGAATTGCGGGGGACAGGGCTTGCGGGGCCGGCCAAAGCGCACGCCGCGCGCTCGCGCCGCCGCAATGCCCTCGGCTTGGCGCCGGTGGATGTTCTCGCGCTCCACCTGCGCCACATAGCTCAGCAGCTGCAAAACAATATCGGCAATCAACGTACTCGTCACGTCCGACCCACCACAGTCTCTGGCGCGCGTGTCGAGCAATGGCATGTCCAGCACCACGATGGCGGCGCCGAGCTCTTTGGTTATGCACCGCCATTCCTCGAGGATCTCGCTGTAGTTACGGCCCAGCCGATCAATGGAAAGTACCACCAGCACATCGCCGGAATCCAACGCGCACAGCAGCTCGCGATACCGCGGTCGATCGAAGTCCTTGCCACTCGCATGGTCGGCAAAGATATTCGCCGGTTCCACGCCATAGGCGCCCAGCGCATCCAGCTGCCGATTCAGATTTTGATCACGCGAGCTCACCCGCGCATACCCGTACACCGTTGTCATCTCATCCCCGCTCTCTCGTAAACCTCCCAAAAAGGGACAGGTTTATTTTGGTAGGTTTTATCTCCCCTATAGCAGGCGGAAGACGCAAGCGCGCGAGCGGCAAGACGATTGAACCGCCACGAAAAAGGCAGCCCCAAAAGACCGCCCCGTTCTCTATCAATCACCAAATTCCGGCTAATGAATAAGCCTGAAATCCAAGTGCCCGCGGGTCGTGTTGACGCGCGAGACCTCGATGATCACGCGTTGCCCCAACTCAAAACGGCGCCCCGTGTCGGCACCCGTCAACGTGAGCGCGTCCTCGTCAAACTCGAACCACTCGCTTCCCAAGCTCTTAATCGAGACCAAGCCCTCGACCTGTGTCAGGTCGAGGCGCACAAAGAGGCCCATGCTGCTGACCCACGAAATGGTTCCGGCATAGCGCTCGCCCAGACGATCCTCGTAATACTGGGCGATCTTGATCTTTTGCGTCGCATGGCTGGCGGCGTCGGCCGCACGCTCGGCATCGCTGCATGCACGGCAAATCTGCGGCAAGATGCGCGGCAGCGACTCGCGACCCTTGCCGATCAGCCGCGGCGTGCGCGCCAAGGCATCCTTGCCGCCCAGCTGCTCATACACCAGTTGCAATTTGAGCACGCGATGGACAACAAGGTCCGGATAGCGTCGGATAGGGCTCGTAAAGTGGCAGTAGCACGGCGCGGCGAGCGCAAAGTGGCCCTCGTTGCGCGGCTTGTACAGCGCGCGCTGCATGCTGCGCAATAGCAACGTGTTGACAAGCGGGGCATTTGCCGTGCCAGCGGCAGCGTCAACCGCCGCCTGCAGCTCATCGGGACTTCCCAGGGCAATGCCGGCCGCGCGGCGATCGTCGATGATACCCAGCTGCGCCAGCGCCACAGCGGCCCCGTGCAAGCTGTCGGGGCTGGGATCCTCATGCACGCGATAGCATGCCTCAATATCGCGGTCTGCCAGCCACTCGGCAACGCACTCGTTGGCAAGCAGCATAGCTTCCTCGATGAGCGACGTGGCACACGAGCGCTCGCGGGCCACGATCTGCACGGGAATGCCGTCCTCGTCCAGCAAAGCGCGAATCTCCGCCGTGTCAAAGTCGACCGAGCCGCGCGCACGGCGAATGCGACGGCGTCGCTCGGCAAGCTCGTTGGCAGCGACTAGAAAATCGCTCAGATCCACGTCGTAGTCGCGGGCAGTCTCTTCGCAAGTCAAACCGCGCTCAAGCGCCTCCTCGCGCGACGCCTCGGCTGCAGCAACATCCTCGGCGGCACCTTCCAACACGGAGTACTCCACCGCACCGGCACGCACCAGCAATGCCTCGGCACCGTCATAGTCCATGCGCACGCGCGAGCGAATCACGCTGGGATACGGATCGTAGTGGCGGACGTGCCCCTGCGCATCGAGCTCGATGTCGACGGTAAACGCCAGGCGATCCTCGTCGGGGCGCAAGGAACACAGGTCATTCGACAGGCGCTCGGGCAACATGGGGAGCACGCGATCGGCAAGGTACACCGACGTCGTGCGATGGCGAGCCTCTAGGTCGATGTGTCCATCCCAGGCCACATAATGCGATACATCGGCGATATGGACACCCAGCTTGTAGCCGCCCTGCGTCGTGCGCTCCAAAGAGATGGCGTCGTCAAAGTCGCGCGCGTCGACCGGATCAATCGTGATGATAAAACGGTCGCGCAGATCACGGCGAAGTGGGTCCTTAAGAGCTGTCGCCACGTCGAGCGATAGCTCCTCGGCCTCGGCAAGGGCGGTCTCGGGATAACTATCGGTATAGCCGTAACGAGCCATGACATATTGAACGCCCAAGTCGGGTGCATCGTCGCCGCCAATGCGGCGCTCAAGAGTCACGGTGCCCGATTCCAAGCGTGTCGGATAGCTCAAAATGCGTGCGACGACTGCATCGCCCGGATGCACGCCCAAACGCTCCGCCGAAGTATCCTCGGGCAAAATAAAGAAATCGGCCTTGAGACGCGAATCAAGCGGCTCGATCACACCGAGGGGGCCTGCCGTCTGATACGTGCCCACCACGCTTATGGCCGCGCGCTCGACAACGCCCTCGATCACGGCACGGCGATCGCCGCGCGGTCCGGTCTTAATGCTCACGGCCACGATGTCGCCGTCCATAATCTCGCGCTTGCCGCGACCCATAACCTTATAGTCGCCATTATCGGTGACAACATAGGCGCTGTGCTCATGGAGCTGCACGCGGCCCGTCAGGCTGGGACGCCGCTCGCTGCGCACCAGCGCGCGCTTGTTGCGAGCGCTACGCTTATGTTTGTTATTGCGCCCCATGGCGCCTCCTTACTATCTGTTGCGGGGCCCGCAGGCGCAACCGCATCATGTCAAAACACCGTGCAGGCCTAAACCGCACGCATCAAAGAGTCTACCCAATCAATAACAGGGCACGCACCTCGCGTCATGATCCCTATGTGACGGAGAAAATCGAATTATCGAAACAAGCCGAACTGCCGGTGAGCCCTTTTCCTCCGTCGCACGGGATCAAAAAACGGGCCGCCCCAGAGCGGGACGGCCCGTTAGCAAAACTAATTCCAGCTGTGTCTACACGCGCAGGTAGCGACGCATGGCAATGGCGGAACCAAAGAGACCGATGATCACGCCGACCAGGATCAGTGCGGCATACGTCACCAGGTAGTATTGCATCGGCAGCGCAAACGACATCCAGCCAATGCTCTCCTGAAGACGCGGAACCAACAGGTTGCGAAGCAGCTCCAAAACACCGATGGAAAGCAGCGAGCCCAAAACGGCCTGCAGCACGCCCTCGGTGATAAACGGACCGCGAATAAAGCCATTGCTGGCGCCCACCAGGCGCATGATAGCAATCTCGCGGCGGCGAGCCGTAATCGACAGGCGAATCGTGTTGTTGATAAAGATGAACGCGATAAACGTCAGCAAACCAACAAGCACAACGGCAGCGATGCGGATGTAGTTCGTCACCTGGAACAGGCGGCTCACTTCCTCCTGACCGTACAGAACGCTCGCGTCAACGTCACCGTCATCCGCGATCTTCTGGAAATCGGAGTTCTTCTTGAGCTTCTTGGCCGTGCTCTCGACCTGGGACGGATCGTCCATCTCGATCGCGAACGAAGCAGGCAGCGGATTCTGGCCGTCAAGCGCGCTCAGAGTGGCGTCGGCGTTACCCGACATCTTGCTCGTGTACTCGGCCAGCGCGTCGTCCTTGTCCTTATAGGTCACGGACTTAACATTGTTCCACGTCTTGAGCTCACTCTCGAAAGCCTGGACGTCGGCCTGGTCGGCGTCATCGCTAATAAACGCGTTGATAACAACCTGGTCCTCAACGGTGCCGATCACGGAGTTCAGCATCGCGGAACCCATGATGAACAGGCCGATGATAAACAGCGAAAGGAAAATCGTGATGACGGCGCCGAGCGAGGTGGTCCAGTTACGGAAGAAGTGGCTCATTGCCTCTTTGAGCGAATAGCCCACGTTAGTTGGTGCCATAGTTGCCGTAACCTCCCCTCTCCTGGTCGCGGATTACGTGGCCGCCCTCGAGGGCGATCACGCGACGATGCATGCTATCGACCATCTCGCGATCGTGGGTAGCCACGATCACGGTCGTGCCGGTGCGGTTAATGCGCTCGAGCAGCTTCATGATGCCGAGCGAAATTGCCGGGTCGAGGTTGCCCGTTGGCTCGTCGCAAATCAGCAGCGGCGGACGGTTGACCATGGCGCGGGCGACGGCCACGCGCTGTTGCTCGCCGCCGGAAAGCTGATCGGGCAGCGAGTCCATCTGATCGGCCAAACCGACCAGACGCAGTACCTCGGGCACCTGGCTGCGAATGACGCCCTTGGGCTTGCCTATGCACTGCAGGGCAAACGCCACGTTTTCATAGGCGGTCTTTTGCGGCAAAAGCTTAAAGTCCTGGAACACGGCGCCAATCTGGCGGCGCAGGAAGGGAACCTTGCGGTTCTTGATTTTCATGAGATCCTGACCGGCGACCAAAATGCGACCGCTCGTAGGCCTGACATCACGGTTGAGCGTGGAAAGCAGCGTGGTCTTACCCGATCCGGAATGACCGACCAAGAAGACGAACTCACCCGGATAGATCTCGATGTTGATGTCGTCGAGTGCGGGCTTGTTGGGCTGTGCCGGGTAGATCTTGGTGACATGCTCCATCAGAATGACGGGCTCGACACCGGCCTGCTTGGCCATCTTCTTGCGACTTGCCTGCGGATCGATAGGCGCGAACACCGACGTAAAATCGGGGTTGTTGAGCGCATTGTCAAGACTTGCGACCTCGGCAGCCTGATCATTCTCGACCATGGGCGCAGCGGGCTGCGTAGGATCGGGAATGCCGGCAAAGAGGCCGGACTGCGCCGGCTGCGGCGCGGGCGTAGCAGGAACCATGGGATCGGGAATGCCCGCCATGGTCGGCTGAGGCTCGGCTGACGTCTGAGGCTGGTTCACGCGAGCAGTCACCTTTTGGACGGGCTCAAAGCCCGCAGCGGCGGAAAGCTCGACATCGCTGGTGGGATTGTAGGCAAAGGGATCGGATGCCGGCCGTGCCTGATCTGCCGGCTGTGCGGGGGCCTGGGCAATATGCTGGCCCTCTGAATCCGGAGTGGCGAAACGTGTGCCCGGGACACCTTGCCGTGTCTTGGGGGCCTCATCGCCCGCACCGGAGGTACGGAAGTGGTTACCCACTGGTGCTCCTTATCATCGTGCGTTTAAACTACATGAGCGCTTTGTATTTTAGCAGCATTAGCTTCGCTGCACATAAGAAGCATGGCAGGGTTTTGGTCTCACCGGCCGCGCACAGGGCTACCTCCCAAATCGTCCTCGGACATGTCGGAGTCCCCGCTGCGCGCTTCGCGCTGCGGGGACTCCTCCGTCCTGCGGAATGATTTGGGAGGTAGCCCTGTGCGCGGCCTGCGGCTACTAAGGAGTCGCCGCGTTTTTCTTGGGGTGCTGCATATACAAAGTTGGAAGGGCTGAGTTGCACTTTGCTGGCCTGGGCCCGCTTCCCTGAGGAAGCCCTTGCTTGGTGCGGGCCTAATTTGTTTGTTACCGACAAAAACAGGGGCGCCCTCTTTGGGGGCGCCCCTGTTCTGGCTTGCTTACGGTTGCTAAAGCGATACTTTGCCTCGTCTTGCCCTAGGCCAAGAACTCCTTGGTGGTTGCCACGATGTTGGCGGCATCCAGGCCGTACTTGTGCAGGAGCTCGGCGCCCGGGCCGGACTCGCCAAAGGTATCGTTGACGCCAATCTTCTTGAGCGGCGTCGGGCACTGCTCGCAGAGCACGTCGGCAACGGCGCTGCCCAGGCCGCCGATCACGGAGTGCTCCTCGACGGTCACGACGTGGCCGGTCTTGGCGGCGCTCTTGACGATCAGATCGGCGTCGATGGGCTTAATGGTGTGCATGTTGATGACCTCGGCGTCGATGCCCTCGGCAGCGAGCTGCTCGGCAGCCTCGAGAGCCTCGCCAACCATCAGGCCGCAGGCGATGATGGTCACATCGGCGCCCTCACGCATGACGATGCCGCGGCCCAGCTCGAACTTGTAGGTCTCGGGGTCGTTGATGACCGGCGAGGCCAAACGGGCAAAGCGCATGTACACGGGGCCGTCGCACTCGTAGGCGGCGCGGACCACGGCGCGGGCCTCCACGTCGTCGGCCGGGACAATCACGGTCATGCCAGGGATAACACGCATAAGGGCGATATCCTCGCAGCACTGGTGCGTGGCACCGTCCTCGCCCACCGAAATACCGGCGTGCGTGGCGCCGATCTTGACGTTGAGGTGCGGATAGCCGATGGAGTTACGGACCTGCTCAAAAGCGCGGCCGGCGGCAAACATGGCAAAGGTGCTCGCAAAGGCAGTACGACCGGTGGTCGCGATACCGGCGGCGACACCCATCAGGTTGCTCTCGGCAATGCCCACGTCAAAGAAGCGGTCGGGGCAGGCGGCCTTAAACTTACCGGTCTGCGTGGCGGCAGCCAGGTCGGCGTCGAGGACCACAAAGTCGTCGTGCTCGGCAGCGAGCTCAACGAGGGCCTCGCCGTAGCTTACACGCGTGGCGATTTTCTTGACGTCTGCCATCCTAGAGCTCCTCTCCGGCGGCCGTGAGCTCTGCCATGGCCTGCTCAAACTGTTCATCGTTGGGGGCCTTGCCGTGCCAACCAACCTGGTTCTCCATAAAGGAAACGCCCTTGCCCTTCATGGTCTCGGCGATAATGGCGGTAGGCTGACCCTTGGTGGCGCGAGCCTCGGCAAAGGCGGCGCGAATCTGACCGAAGTCGTTGCCGTCGGCGAGCTCCACCACGTGGAACTTAAAGGCGCGGAACTTGTCGGCGAGCGGCATGGGATCGTTGACCTCCTCGACGGGACCGTCAATCTGCAGACCGTTGTGGTCAACGATCACGCAGAGGTTGTCGAGCTGCTGATTGCCGGCAAACATGGCGGCCTCCCAGACCTGGCCCTCCTCGCTCTCGCCGTCGCCCAGCAGGGCGTACGTGCGGTAAGTATCGCCCCAGTGCTTGGCGGCGACGGCCATGCCCACGGCGGCGGAGATGCCCTGGCCCAGCGAGCCGGTGGACATGTCGACGCCCGGGGTGTCGTTCATGTTGGGGTGGCCCTGCAGGTGGCTGCCGATATGGCGCAGCGTCTCGAGGTCCTCCTTGGGGAAGAATCCGCGCTCGGCGAGCACGGCGTACAGACCCGGAGCGCAATGGCCCTTGGAGAGCACAAAGCGGTCGCGGTCGGCCTTGCGAGGATCGGCCGGGTCGATATTCATTTCCTCAAAGTACAGATAAGTCATGATGTCGGCAGAGCCGAGCGAACCGCCCGGATGGCCGGACTTGGCAGCGTGCACGCCGGTGACGATGCCCTTCCTTACCTCGTTGGCAACCTTTTTGAGCTCTTCGTCGCTCATTGTGCCTTCCTTTCATCCTCTTTAGACAAGATGCGCACGGCGCAGAAGGTAATCCCAACCCAGCCGCAATGCACGTGCGCCATTCATTATGCTGGAAACTGAAGGCTTTACCAGAGTTTTTATCATTATTTGAATAATTTAGCTGGCAGACCCGCTGATGAATCGGTTTATCAATGTGAACGTCTTTTGGATGGAGCGCAGTCTGCCCTACGCGTTAATGTCCTTGAACCCCTCACCGAAGGCTTCCGTAACGTCGGCGACCGTCACGATAGCTTGAGGATCGCGCTCGCGCACGATGGTCTTGAGTGTATTGAGCTCGCGGCGGCTAACGATCACCATAATCACCGGCTTCTCCGCGCCCGAATACATGCCGGTCGCCTTAAATTTAGTGCAGCCGCGACCCAGGCCATACATGATATCGGCCGCGATATCGGGGAAATTGTCCGAGATGATGAGCACCATACGGCGCTTGTTGCCGCCATCGACCACAGCGTCGATCACATAGCCGCTAATTACCATCGAAAGCCCTGCATACAGCGCGTTCTCTAGAGAGAAGACGGGGGCCGATGCCGCGCATACGGCGACATCGATCGCCATGACGGTCGAACCCACCGGCAGCGAGGTATTACGCGAGATAATCTGGCCGATGGTGTCGGAGCCGCCGGTGTTGGCGCCGGCGCGTAACACCATGCCGTAACCAATGCCCGTGATAATGCCGCCCCACATAGCGGGAAGCATCAGGTCTGCATCTGCCAGAGGCGCTACAAACGGGGCAAACAGGTCGGTAAAGAAGCCCAGTAGCACAAAGCCTGTCGCCGTCTGTACCACATAGAACATGCCGCCCTCGCGCATTACGACCAGCAACAGCAAGGCGTTCATCACGATGGTTTGGATACCGACGGGCAGCGACACGCCCCGCGCGGCACCGACCGCCTGGATAATAGTCGCAAGGCCCGTAACGCCACCGGCGGCAAGACCGTTGGGAATCAAAAACAGGTCGGTCGCGATGGCCGCCAAAGCGCACCCAAGCATGATCTGGGGTAGATCGTGGAAGAAGTTCATTGAAAGAATGCGCTTAATATCCAGACGATATGCCATGCTACCTCCCTCAAAAAAGCGCACCCCATTGGGTGCGCTTTGAACTTCTTACCGTATTTGATTCTACCGATTCGCCGAGGAAAAACCACCCCGCGGCGGGTTTGCTCTGGATATAAAACCGCCTGTCCAGAGTTTAGTGTCGGTCCGTGACTCACCCGGGGCTTAAGCGGACGGAGACTCCGCATCAGCATTGCCGGTAGCCCAGCGATGGTAGCCGATCACAAACGGATCCAAGTCGCCATCGTCGAGAACGGCGTCGACGTTGCTGGTCTCCACGCCCGAGCGCAGGTCCTTGACCATCTGATACGGATAGAGCACGTAGCTGCGGATCTGGTTGCCAAAGCCAATCGTGGTCTTGGGACCGCGGATCTCGTCGAGCGCCTCGGCGCGCTTCTCGAGCTCAATCTCGTACAGGCGGGCCTTGAGAATCTGCATACACGCGGCCTTGTTCTGAATCTGGCTGCGCTCATTTTGGCAGGTCACTACAATGCCGCTGGGAAAATGCGTCACGCGCACGGCGGAGTCGGTGGTGTTGACGCCCTGGCCGCCCGGGCCGCTTGCGTGGTACACGTCGACGCGGATATCGTCGGGGTTGATCTCGATATCGATATCGTCGGGCAGCACCGGAATGACCTCGACGCCGGCAAACGTAGTCTGTCGACGCTTCTTGTCATCGGTGGGGCTAATGCGCACCAAACGGTGAACGCCGGCCTCGGCACGAAGCATACCGAAGGCATCCTTGCCCTCAACGGTAAAGGTCGCGCGATCAATGCCAATGACCTCGGCAGCGGGGCAATCGTTGATGGTGACCTTCCAGCCGCGGCGCTGGCAGTACTTCATGTACATCTTAAAGAGCATGAAGGTCCAGTCCTGCGCCTCCAAGCCGCCCTGTCCGGGCTTGATGGTCACAATCGCGTCACCGTGATCGAACTCGCCGGTAAACCAGCTCGAAAGTTCGAGCTCGTCGATGGCGCGCGCCAGACGATCAGCCGTGGCGGCAGCCTCCTCACGCAGTGCAGCGGCATCGGGGTCATCGCCCATTTCCTCGGCAAGTTCCAGCGCCGCGCGGGCATCGGAGAGCTCGCCGCGCGCGGTATCCACGGCGGCAATATCCTCCTTGGCGCGCGCAATCTCTTCCATCGTGGCGCGAGCGGCATCGGCGTCGTCCCAAAAGCCGGGAGCGACGCTCTTGGCCTCAAGCTCGGTCACGTGGGTGCGCTTCTCGTCCAAATGGAGATACGACTCAACCTCGCCGAGCCGGTCCGCAAACGCGTCCAGCTCGGCGGGCGTTACTTCTAAAGCCTCGGCCATTAACGATTCCTGCCGTGGCAGTGCTTGAACTTCTTGCCGCTGCCGCAAGGGCACGGTTCGTTGCGGCCCACGTTGACATACGGGTCGTCGCTCTCGGACTTGCGGTAGGTGGTCACCTTAGCGCCGTTGTTGACAGCTGCCGGTCCGCCCTGGACGGCCGTGCGAGCCTGTGCCCGTGCCTCCTTGCGCAGGACCGAGTTGCCGTTGTCGCCATCGACGTCGGCGGGGCCGGAGAAGCGCGCACCCTCGAGCGCGGGGTCCTCCTTGCGCTCCACAGCGTGCGGGGCGGCCTTGATCTCGATGCGCAGGACGGTGCGCAGGTAATCCTCGTACATGGTGTCAACGAGCATCTGGAAGGCACCATAGGCCTCAGTCTTGTACTCGACCAGCGGGTCGCGCTGACCAAAGCCGCGCAGGCCGATACCGGTCTTGAGGTAGTCCATCTCCTGCAGGTAGTTCATCCAGCGGGTATCGATGACGCGCAACATAACCTGAGTATTGAGCTCGCGCATGAGGTCCTCGCCCAAGCGCTCGGCCTTCATGTTGTAGCACTTCTCGACGTAGGCTAGGACATCGGCAGCAAGGGCCTCGTAATCCTCGTCGGGGAACTTGGGCGTATCGATATGGCCGGTCAGCTCCACGACCCACTTGCGCAGGCCATCGAGGTCGCGCTCGCCGTCGTGGCTGTCCTTAGTGCAAAACTCCTGCACGCAGCGGTACACGGTGTCGTGCATGACCTCGGTGATGTGGTCGGTCAGGTCCTTACCATCCAGAATCTTGTTGCGCTCGGCGTAGATAACCTGGCGCTGCTTGTTCATCACGTCGTCGTACTCAAGAACGCTCTTGCGCATGGAGAAGTTGATGCTCTCGACCTTGTGCTGGGCGCTCTCGACGGCCTTGGAGATGATCTTGTGCTGGATGGGCATGTCGTCGCCCATTTCTGCCGTGACCATCATCTTGGAGACGCGGTCCATCTTGTCGCCACCGAACAGGCGCATCAGATCGTCCTCGAGCGACAGGTAGAACTGGGTCTCGCCCGGATCGCCCTGACGGCCAGAACGGCCACGCAGCTGATTGTCGATACGACGGGACTCATGGCGCTCGGTACCGATGACGGTCAGGCCGCCGGCGGCAAGCACGCGCTCGCGCTCGGCCTTGCAGGTCTCCTTGGCCTCGGCGTTAAACTGCTCGAGCTGCTCGGGCGTCACGTCCTCCATGGTCAGGCCCTCGTACTCCAGGCGCTCGCGCACCAGCTCGTCGGGGTTGCCGCCCAGCAAGATGTCCGTACCACGACCGGCCATGTTGGTGGCGATGGTCACGGCGCCGTAACGACCGGCCTGGGCAACGATATGAGCCTCGCGCTCGTGGTGCTTTGCGTTGAGGACCTCGTGTGCGATGCCGCGCTTGGTAAGGGCTGCCGACAGCTTCTCGGAACTCTCGATGGAGACGGTACCGACCAGGACCGGCTGGCCCTTGGCGTGACGTTGCTCGACATCATCGGCAACGGCGTTGTACTTGGCCTGGATGGTGCGGTAGACCAGGTCCTCGTGATCGACACGCTGCACGGGCTTGTTGGAGGGGATGACCTCGACGGGCAGCTTGTAGATCTCGCGGAACTCGGCATCCTCGGTAAGCGCCGTACCGGTCATGCCGGAGAGCTTGTCATACAGACGGAAGTAATTCTGCAGGGTGATGGTGGCAAGGGTCTGGTTTTCCTCGCGCACGAGCACGCCCTCTTTGGCCTCGATGGCCTGATGCAGGCCCTCGGAGTAGCGACGGCCCTCCATGATGCGGCCGGTGAACTCATCGACAATCTTGACCTCGCCGTTGGTAACGACGTACTGCTTGTCGCGGTGGAACATGTATTGGGCCTTCAACGCCTGCTGCAGGTGGTTGACCAGCTGGCCCGAAAGGTCGGCGTAGATGTCCTCGATACCCAGGCGGCGCTCGATCTTCTTGAGGCCGCGCTCGGTGGCGGCAATGGTGTGCTTGGCCTCGTCCATGACGTAGTCGCCCGTGGGCTCCACATCCTCGGTGGCGGTGAGCATATCGTGCGACACGTCCTCGCCGCGCTCCAGACCGCGCACGGCGCGCGCGAAGTCCTTGTAGGTGCTGGCCGACTTGGTGCCGGCGCCCGAGATGATCAGCGGGGTCCTGGCCTCGTCGATCAGGATGGAGTCGACCTCGTCGACGATGGCGTAGCTGTGGCCGCGCTGGACGCGCTGCTCGGGGCGGGTGACCATGTTGTCGCGCAGGTAGTCAAAGCCAAACTCGGAGTTGGTGCCGTAGGTGACATCAGCCTGGTAGGCCGGGCGCTTAAGCTCGAGCGGCATGTTGTTCTGCAGCAGGCCGACGGTCATGCCCAAATACTTGTAGATGCGGCCCATCCACTCGGAGTCGCGCTTTGCCAGGTAGTCGTTGACAGTAACGACATGCACGCCCTTGCCGGCGATGGCGTTAAGATAGCCGGCCAGGGTGGAGACGAGTGTCTTGCCCTCGCCGGTCTTCATCTCGGCGATATGACCCTCGTGCAGCGCCATGGCGCCGATGAGCTGTACGTCAAAGTGACGCATGCCCGTGATGCGCTTTGAAGCCTCGCGCACGGTGGCAAAGGCCTCGGGGAGCATGTCGTCAAGCGACTCGCCGTTAGCGTAACGCTCGCGGAACTTGTCGGTCTGGCCGCGAAGCTCCTCCTCGGTCATCTTCTCAAACTGAGGCTCAAGCCCGTTGATCTGGTCAACGATCTTGTAGTAGCGCTTAAGGTCCTTATCGGATCCAAAGGACAGCAGCTTTGACATGAATCCCATGTGGTTTTCCTTTTTTGGCCATCGCCCGTAGCGCACCGCACTGGGCGAGTTAAACACAGATAGTTGTACTTTAGCCAAACGGGACGCACGCTATACGCTCGACCTCATCCCCCACGTAATAACTAC
Organism: Collinsella sp. SGI.241; assembly: GCF_050312955.1. NCBI lineage: Bacteria > Bacillati > Actinomycetota > Coriobacteriia > Coriobacteriales > Coriobacteriaceae > Collinsella > Collinsella sp. SGI.241. The sequence continues at coordinate 4,239 of NZ_JBNPKM010000004.1, read as the reverse complement.
GACCGACCTGCCAAAAAGGGACGTTTTATTTTAGTGGCTACGGCCCAGATAGGCGCCGATAACTTTGCGCTGCTCGGCGCTCGCCCGATAGTAGACGCGAAGCTCGCCTTCGGCATTCAAATCAAAGCGCGTCTCGTCAATCAGGCCATTCTTGTGCGCGGTCATGAGCGCCTCCTGCATGCGCGGCCTTGCAAAGGCGGCAAACGATGCGTACTCGGCCGCGAGATCGGCCATCACATCGTCGACGCAAGCCTCGTCATGGCAAACAAAATAATCGAGCATGGCATAGTTAAGCGGAAGCATCCCGATCACCGTCCTTTTTAACCATGTCGAGGGGATTCACGGCGATCAGGCAAATGCCGACGAGGTTGACGACGGCCGCCACCCATGCGACGGACGGAAGCGCGTAGCCGTCAAAGCCCAAGACCAGGCCGACGATAATCCACGTAAACAGCGGCGCTGTAAAGGTATAGGTGCCGTTGATGGCCATGCCCAGCGCCGTGCCGCACATGGAGTTGGCGCGATACCAGCTCATAAACGAAAAGTAGGCGGCAAAACCGGAGCAGGCGAAAAACACGACGGAGGATTTGTCGGTGAGCGCTTGGGCGACAAGGACGTAACTCTGACCAAGGGGCTCTCCGCATGCCAAGGTTAGGGCCGGCAGTACCAAGCACAGGTTGCCGACGCCCGAGACAAGCTGACGGATGTTGATGGCGATCTGAGGATCGATCATGCAGGTGGCGCGGCCGCCCACGCATCCCTCGACGCCCCAGCACAGGGCGGCTAACAGCGCCAGGCCCAAGCCAAGCGGCATGCCGGAAGATGCCTGCCCGCTCAGGCCGGCGCTACCGATCATAGCGCCGGCGACCACGCAGACAACGATGCCGGTGACGACACGGGGGCTAAGTGGCTGTCGGTAGAGCACGCGGGCGAGCACCGCACCGATCGCGGGGTTGAGCGCGGCGATGGGCACGGCAAGCGTGCCTGCCTGCGAAAGCGCGATAACGTAGGCGGCAGAAGCGATGGGCCCGCCAATGAAGGCGGCGGCGATAACGATGACGCCGGGCTTTGAGGCGATGCAGCGGCCTAGGTCGGCGAGTTTGCCCTGACCGGCAGTGAAAAACGTGGCCCAGACGGCACTCAGCACGTCATTGACGCCCGAGGCGATTGTGGGCAAGATGAATACCGCCAAAAGGCCGGAGGGAGCAAATGCATCGAACCAACCGGCCCAAACGCCAAAGAGCTGACCGGCGGTAACAAAGGCCGTGTACAGCGCATACATACAGCTCGAAAGCGCCGCGACAGCGATACCCTTCCTAAAATAGGCAGCATCGAGCGCACGCTTCTTTGCCACCGCGAGCTCGCGATTGCCCAAGGACGTCGATGTGTCCACGTAGCCTCCTATCGGTTACCTGCCAAAAAGGGACAGGTTTATTTTGGCAGGTTTTATCTGGGCAAACGAAAAATCCCCACCGTTCGGTGCAAAGAGGACGTGCTACTTTGCGTCGATAAGAAAAGGGCCGTGCACCCAATTGGATGCACGGCCCTTTTGCCATGAATGCGAGCGATTCCTCGGCGAGCTATTTACTCAGCAGCCTCGGTGGTCTCGGCCTCGGCAGCGGCCTCCTCGACGGGAGCCTCTGCGGGAGCCTCGGCGGCCTGCTTGGCAGCCTCCTCGGCAAACTTAGCGGCACGCTTGGCCTTCTCGGCAGCCTTAGCCTCAGCGGCGGCCTTGCGAGCGGCCTCGGCCTCAGCAGCCTTGGCGGCCTTGGCAGCCTTGGCCTCCTCGGCCTTCTTGAGCTGGGCGGCAGCGGCGCCACCGAACTTGTCGGCGAAGCGCTGGACGCGTCCACCGGTGTCGACGAACTTCTGCTGGCCGGTGTAGAACGGGTGGCACTCGTTGCAAAGCTCGACCCTCATCTCGGACACGGTAGCGTGCGTCTTGAAGGTGTTGCCGCAGGAGCACGTCACCGTGCACTCGACATACTGGGGATGGATACCCTGCTTCATGGTAGGACTCCTTATTGGTCAGGCGCTGGTTACCGATCAGCGCATAAGGCGTCTTGGTTTCCGACCAAGACAACAAACTCGGCTATGTTACCACGGCGTCGAGCGTCCCACAAAAGGTTCACGGTCTTTACGCCGGAGCGCACAGGCAAATCTGCCCGATCGCGGCGCCAACAGAGCCGCCCGAGCTGTCCAGGGTGCCAAAAATACACCCTACGAGACAAGCGCTCCATGTTGCAGACGTGTAACGCCACAGCAAAGGTGCCCCTTTTTGCACGGGACAGGTACAATGATGAACACTGTACCGTAGCGGAGCGCCGCCGCGCGCCGCTAACACGCGAAAGGGTTTCCCATGGCCGAGATCTCGTCCTCCCGTATCGTCATCACCGTCCTTGGCAAGAACCGCCCCGGCATTGTCGCCGGCGTCACCCGCGTCCTGGGCGAAGCCAATGTCGACATCCGCGACATTACGCAGTCCATTATCGAGGACATCTTCACCATGACCATGCTGGCCGACACCGCCGAGTCCAAGCTCGACTTCGCCGAGCTGCAGAAGGCCCTGGCCGAGGCCGGCGAGCTTTCGGGCGTTAACGTGTCCATCCAGCGCGAGGACGTCTTTAACTTTATGTACCGCCTGTAGCGAACAGGCTGCGTGACGACGGCCCAACGTGCGCCCAGGCGCAACGTCGCCACATGGCCCGGAGAGGAGCGCACATGGCCTACGACGCCAAGAAAATCTATTACCGCTTCGACGACCACCTGAGCCGCTTGGTCTTGGACTACGAAGCAAGCCGCCAGATTTCGCCCGAAAGCGAAAATCTATACTACGGCCTGCCGACCAACCCTTATGACGAGGACCTGTTTGTCGAGCACGATGTCAAGCGCGGCCTGCGCAATGCAGATGGCTCGGGCGTGGTTGCGGGCCTCACTCGCATCTCGGATGTGCATGGCTACAACAAGGTCGACGGAAAGGTTGTGCCCGATCAGGGTAAGCTCACGCTTCGTGGCTACAGCATCGAAGATCTGGTCAACAATGCCCAGGCCGAGAACCGCTACGGCTACGAAGAAGTCGCCTACCTGCTCATCACGGGCTCTCTGCCCACCAAGGAAGAGCTTGACGGTTTTTGCGAACGCCTGGGTGCTTTTAGGCACCTGAGCGACGAATACGTCCGCGTGTTCCCCATGACCACGGTATCCTCGAGCATCATGAACGTGCTTCAGCGCGCCGTGTTGCTGCTCTATGCCTTCGATGCCGAGCCCGATGTAATCACACCCGAGCACGAGATCGACGTTGCCATTTCCATGCTGGCACGTCTGCCCCGCATCGCCGCTTTTGCGCACATGGCTTCGATCGCAAAGTGCCACGGTTCGGAGATGCACGTGCCGCACCCCACGCCCGGTCTCTCCACCGCCGAGACCATTCTGCAGGTCCTGCGCGGCGGCATGGCGTTCACCCGCGACGAGGCCATGCTGCTCGACGTGATGCTCATGCTCCACGCCGAGCACGGCGGCGGTAACAACTCCACCTTCGCCTGCCGCGTGCTGTCGTCTTCGGCCACCGACCCGTATTCCGCCTACGCCGCGGCTATCGGCTCGCTCAAGGGCCCGCGTCACGGCGGTGCCAACTCCAAGGTCGTATCCATGCACGAGGACATTCGCGCGCATGTTTCCAACTGGGAAGACGATGACGAGGTCGCTGCATATCTGAGCAAGATTCTCGACAAGCAGGCCTTTGACGGCACGGGGCTCATCTACGGCATGGGGCACGCCGTCTACACGCTCAGCGACCCGCGTGCCGAGGTCTGCCGCCACTACGCACGTTCGCTCGCCGCCAAGAAAGATCTGGGCGAGGAATTCGCGTTGATCGAGCGCATCGAGCGCCTGGCGCCCCAGGTCATGCGCGACCACGGCATGACCAAGCCTATCTGCGCCAATATTGACCTGTACACGGGCTTTATCTACAAGATGCTCGGCGTACCCGAGACACTCTTTACGCCGATGTTCGCCGTGGCCCGCATGGCAGGCTGGTCGGCACACCGCATGGAAGAGCTCTTCTGCGCACACCGTATTATTCGCCCGGCATACCGTCCGGTAATCGAGCCACTGGAGTACAAGCCACTCGCCGACCGTTAGGACGCGCACCGTTATAGAACACGAGCGTGGCCAGGGTATCACCGCCCTCGGCCACGCTTTTTATGCCAGCAGAAAGGGCTGCATCGAATGATTGTTTTT
>NZ_JBNPKM010000030.1:0-622 GCF_050312955.1 Collinsella sp. SGI.241 | reverse complement strand
GCGAGGTGCGTCTTGCCCACGCCGGGGCTCCCCACGAACAGGACGTTCTCGGCCCGCTCGACGAACCTCAGGGTCGCGAGCTCCTCGATCTCGGCGCGCGGGACCGACGGCTGGAAGTCCCAGTCGAAGTCCGCCAGCCCCTTGACGTAGGGGAACCCCGACGACCGTATGCGCTGGTTGGTGATCCTGGCCTCCCGGGCGGCGACCTCGACGCGCGTCATCTCCTCGAGGGCGGAGGCGAAGCTCCGCTCGCCCGCGGCGACCATCCTCACGTAGTCGGGCAGGGACGCCGCCATCTCGTGCAGCCCGAGCGCGGAGAGGTTCGCCTGCGCCCTGATCGAGGGGCTGCCCTCCGCGACGGCGCCCATCACGCCCCTCCGAGCGAGTCGAGCAGCGCGAGGTTGGCGCGCGCGGCCTCGGCGATGTCCGCGTCGGCCAGGCCCCGCTTCCCCTCGAGGGCCTGCTCGTAGTGGTCGGGGTCGTAGTTGATGGGCCTCGACGGCCCGGACGCGGCGTCGTGGACGGCGACCTCCTCGCCGGCCATCCTCACCACGACCTGGCCGCCGGGCATCGCCACGACGCTCACGCGCCGGCCGATGCAGCGCCTGGGCACGGACCACTC
>NZ_JBNPKM010000029.1:0-742 GCF_050312955.1 Collinsella sp. SGI.241 | reverse complement strand
TGGTACGCCAATTATGGGTACGTCTACGATATCTGCTGAATCCATGGCTCGTTTGTTTGTTTCTACCGGACATACTTATCCCTCTGAGGTTTATTCGCAAAGGGGTGCTTCTAGCATTACTGAGTTTTGTAATCAGGCTATTTTGGCCGCCTCCTCTGAAGGCGTAAGACCTGAGGTTGTATTTGCCCAAGCGATGCTTGAGACTGGATGGCTTCAGTTTGGAGGTTCGGTATCTGCAGACCAGTGCAACTTCGCGGGCCTAGGCGCTACCGGTCCTCAGGTTGGTGGAGCAAGATTTGACAACGTATATCAGGGGTTGCTTGCTCAATCTCAGCATTTAAAAGGCTATGCGACCCGTTTGCCCTTGAACAACGTTTGTGTCGATCCTCGTTATCAAGTACTTGTTGATAGGGGGTATCTGGGGATCGCTCCGTGCCTAGAGGACCTCAATGGTTTATGGGCTGTCCCTGGGGATGGTTACGGTCAAAGAATCGCCGCGATAATTAATAGAATAATCTAACGGTGCGATTTGCCCTTCAGTGCTAGTCGTCTTTTGATTTCAGTTATATACCTTCGCTTATTAGGATGCCTGATTCCGATGAAGACAGTTTGCCGTAAGCTCATCATTGCGATATTTGTTGCTTTCTTGATTTGGCCTATGGCTGCTTCGTATTCCTATGCGACAGATCAGGGCGCTTCTTCTCTTTTCGTCGATTCTGCTAATAAGATTTCTGGTCTGTTG
>NZ_JBNPKM010000028.1:0-882 GCF_050312955.1 Collinsella sp. SGI.241 | reverse complement strand
GTGCGGGAAGTGGTCCTTGAGAGAACTCACGAGTTCCTTGGGGATATCAAAGAGCTCCTATGAGTACCAGCGCCGCGCGATCGCGAGGCCCGACCGGCGCGCGCCCCTGCGCGCGCTCGTGCGCAGGATCTTCACCGAGGACGGCGAGGGGGCGCGGGGGTACCGCTTCGTGACGGCGCGCCTGCGCGAGCTCGACGAGCCCGTGCGCGCCTCGGAGAAGGTCGTCCTCCGCATCATGCGCGAGGAGGGCCTGGTCCCCAGGTGGATGAGGAGGAAGAGGAGGCCCTACAGCTCCTATGCGGGCGAGCCGACGCCGGCCCCGCCGAACCTCGTGCGCCGCGACTTCCGCTCGGCCCTGCCGAACTTCCTGTGGCTCACCGACATCACCGAGTTCAGGCTGCCCTCCGGCAGGAAGGTCTACCTGTCGGCCATCAGGGACTGCTTCGACTCCTCGGTCGTGGCGTGGAGGGCCGGCGAGAGACCGGACGCCGCGCTCGCCAACTCGACGCTCGAGGACGCCTGCGCGCTGCTCGCGCCCGGCGAGCGCCCCGTCATCCACTCCGACCGCGGCGGCCACTACCGCTGGCCCGGCTGGATCTCGATCTGCGAGGGGCACGGCCTCGCCAGGAGCATGTCCGCCAAGGGCTGCAGCCCGGACAACGCGGCGATGGAGGGCTTCTTCGGCCTGCTCAAGAGGGAGTTCTGGCACGGCAGGGACTGGTCGGGCTGGACCCCTGCCCGCTTCATCGAGGAACTCGGGGGCTGGATCGGCCGATACAATACGGAGAGGCGCAGCGATGCGCTCGGCGGCCGCACGCCGGCCGAGTTCCGCGCCGCGCTGGGAAGGGCCGCGTAACGGTCCAAGAAATCGTCCGCAGTCCC
>NZ_JBNPKM010000027.1:0-1199 GCF_050312955.1 Collinsella sp. SGI.241 | reverse complement strand
AACACCTATTTGGACGATTCCGGGAGGGACAGCCCCGCCTCCCTGAACTCGACCGGAGACATGTAACCCAGCGTCGAGTGGATCCTGAAGTTGTTGTACCAGTGCACGTAGTCCGAGAGCTTGGCCCGGAGCTCGCGCGTCGTGCCGAACGTCTCGCGGTGGACGAGCTCGGCCTTCAGTATCCTGTTGGTCGACTCGTCGACGGCGTTGTCGTAGGGGCAGCCCTTGGCCGACAGCGACCTCTCAATGCCGAAGGCCTCGAGCATCAGGTCGATCTCGGCGTTGTCGAACTCGCTGCCGCGGTCCGTGTGGAAGACCTCGATGTCCGAGATGGGGAAGGAGAGCGTCGCGAACGCCGACTTGACCAGCCGGGCGTCCTTCCTGGGCCCGGCGGAGTGGCCGACGATCTCCCTGTTGTAGAGGTCGACGAGCAGGCAGACGTAGTTCCACGAGGCCCCGACGCGCACGTAGGTCAGGTCGCTGCATATATGGGTGCGCGGCGCCCTGCCGCCGAAGCCGCGCGCGACGACGTTGGGCACGTCGGCCTCGTTGACCGCCCCGGGGTGCACCTTGAACCTCTTCCTGCCGTATGCGCTGACCAGGCCGTTCTCCCTCATGATGCGGCAGACCCGGCGCCGGCTGACGGTGACGCCCGACCTCTCGAGCGACGCCTTTATCTTGCGCGAGCCGTACCGGCCCTTGCTGGCGGCGTGGGCCGCGACCACGGCCGGCGCGGCGGGGTCCGGCGCGGCGGGCCGGTCGGCCCGCGAGCGCATGGAGTAGTACGTCGACCTCGCGACGCCGAGGAGCCTGCACTGCGCTGATATGGGGTAGCGGCCCTCGTTGGCCGCTATGGCCCTCACTTTCGAGCGTATATCAGCGCCGCTTGTTTTAAGACGTCGACCTCCATCCGGAGCCTGCGGTTCTCGCGCTCGAGCTCCAGGATCCGGTTCTGCTCGGGCGTGCGGTTGTCCGCGGCGCGCGGCGAGCCGGTCGCGTTTATCGACTTGATCCACCTCTCCACGGTGCTCTTGCCGAGGTCGTACTCGTCCATGATCTCGCGCTTGGGCTTGCCGGCGTTGTAGAGGTCGACTATCTGCCTCTTGAACTCGTCGGTGAAATGCCTCGGGTGCCTGGGGTCCCTCATATACGGCCCTCCCGTCTCCTGCGCCCCTCCCGGAACTGTCCACATCAGTGTA
>NZ_JBNPKM010000026.1:0-2077 GCF_050312955.1 Collinsella sp. SGI.241 | reverse complement strand
TGCGCCGGTCCCCGGTCCGACCGGGCCGCGCGGCAAGGAGATATATTGCCAGACCGGAGGGGCCCGCGGGGCGGGAATCTGGTTGCACACAACTCCTACACAGTTTGGGATTCTCAGCTGTATTTACCGGTAATAGAGAGGGGACCTCGTTTCCGAGATCCCCTTTTTCGTCTATCTATAGAAATAGGCTTTCAAAACCTTAGGCCAACAGCTTGCGACCTGACTCCTCAATCGCGTCAAGTGCTGCATCAGCCTCGGCGGCATCCGCGCCCTTAGCGAAGATGTACAGCTTGATCTTGGGCTCGGTGCCGGAAGGACGGACAATACCCTTGTTGCCACCCTCAAGATCGAACTCAATGACATTAGCCTTCGGCAGGCCGTTCACGCACGTGTTGTAATCCACAACGGCCTCAATCTTGGAGCCTGCGAGCTCCGCGGGCGGGTTCTCGCGCAGACCCGCCATAATGCCGGCCATCTTTGCCGCACCCTCAGCGCCCGGATAGCTCAGCGAAATCGTCTTGTTGTGATAGTAGCCATACTTCTCGTACAGCTCGTGCATCGCATCGGCCAGGTTCTTGCCCTGGAGCTTGTAATACTGCGCCATCTGGCAAATCAGAAGCGAAGTGCTCACGGCGTCCTTGTCGCGCACGTGGTCGCCGGCCAGATAACCGTAGCTCTCCTCGAAACCGAAGATAAATCGATCGACTTCACCAGCATCGGAAAGCGAGGTAATGATGTCACCGATGTACTTGAAGCCCGTCAGGCAGCGACGGAGCTCAAAGCCATACTCCTCGGCCAGGGCATCGACCATGGCGGAAGAAACAATGGTAGTAACCGCGACCTTCTTGGTGAGATCCTCGCCGCGGGCGGCACGGGTCTTGCAGATATAGTCGAGCAGCAGAACGCCCATCTCATTGCCGGTCAGCAGCAGATAGTCATCACCATTCTTAACAGCAACGCCAACACGGTCGGCGTCAGGATCGGTTGCAAGCAGCAGATCGGGGTGAACCTGCTCGCACAGGTCGATTCCCTTCTGCATGGCCTGACGGATCTCGGGGTTAGGATACGGGCAGGTCGGGAAATCGCCGTTCGGGTCCTTCTGCTCGGGAACAACCGTGACATCGGTGATGCCGGCGCGCTCGAGCACCGTCGTGACGGGAATGAGGCCAGTGCCGTTGAGCGGAGTGTAGACGAGCTTAAGCGGAGCGCCAGCGATCTCCTCGGCAGAAAGGTTGGTCACGCCGCGCGCGAGAACGGCGTCGTAATAACGCTCGAGGCACGAGTCATCGATCCATTTGACCAGACCCTGCTCAAGAGCCTCATCGAAGTCCATGGACTTCACGCCAGTGAACGTATCGGTCTCGGCAATAGCCTTAGAAATTGCATCGGCGGCCTCGCTCGTGATCTGGCAGCCGTCGGGGCCATAGGCCTTATAGCCGTTATAAGGCGCCGGATTATGACTAGCGGTCATGCAAATGCCACCGGAGCACTCAAGATCGCGGACAGCCCAAGATAGCGTAGGCACCGGGGAAATCTTAGGATACACAAGGGCGGTGACACCATTTGCCGCAAGAATAGCAGCAGTCGTCTTGACGAACAGTTCACCCTTATTGCGGCTATCGCGAGCGATGGCAACTGCCGGATGCTCAAAAGTCGCATTGAGATAGTCGGCGAAGCCCTGCGTTGCACGGCCGACCGTATAGATATTCATACGGTTGGTGCCAGCACCGATCGTGCCACGCAGGCCGGCGGTGCCGAAGGCAAGATCCTGGAAGAAGGCATCGGTGATGGCATCCTCGTCACCCTGCTCCTTCATCGTGTTGAGCTCGGTCAGCAGCTCATCATCCTTGACATTGGCAATCCAAGTATCAAGCAGCTCGTGAACATCTGCCATGTGCGTCCTTCCTTCATAATCAATAAAACGGCCCGCCTAAAACAGGTCAAGCGCAGTATCACGCTTAGGTAGATAGTAATCCATTGAGTGTGTGAGACTGCCAAGAGAACGGTGAACGTCTGAATAAGACGGCAGATGATATCGTTGTAAAAAATGTCATTTAGTTAAATTACCTGAGAAACG
>NZ_JBNPKM010000025.1:0-2472 GCF_050312955.1 Collinsella sp. SGI.241 | reverse complement strand
TGTTTTTGATAGCTTTTATTTTTAGGAAATCACGAGATAAAAGTTTCGGGTTTCACGACGATTGTTTCGCCTCATAAGCAAAGGCGCCGACCACCTCCAACGGATGGCCTAACTTAGTCATTGCTTCGGTAATCGACTCAAGGAGGCCGGAAAGGAAATGATCGGCATGTCAACTATTCTAGCAATCAAGCAGCGCGCTGCCCGTGGCGACAGCGTCGCCCAGATAGCCAGGGAGGAGGGAATCTCCGAGCCCACGGTGCGCAAATACCGCGACATGGACGACTTCTCCCCTCAGGTCAAGCCCAGGAAGAGGCGCGGTTCGAAGCTTGACCCGTTCAAGGCGACGATAGATCGTTGGCTTGCGGAGGACAGGAAGCGGCGCCCCAAGCAGCGACACACGGCCCAGCGGGTATTCGACCGGCTCGTCGCGGAATGCGGCTACGACGGCAGCTACACAATCGTCCAGGCCTACGTCAAGAAGCGCAAAGCCGAGCTCAAAGGCGCCAAAGACGAGTTCCTCAACCTCGAATGGGCGCCCGGCGAGGGGCAGGTCGACTTCGGCGTGTGCGACTTCAGGGTGCTGGGCGTCATGCGCGAGGTGCACTACCTGGTGGTCACCTTCCCGTTCTCCAACGTGTCGCTGGCGCAATGCTTCTGGGGCGAGACGTCGGAATGCGTCTGCGAGGGCCTGAAGGCCGTGTTCGAGTTCTGCGGGGGCGTGCCCACCCGGTTGGTGTTTGACAACGCCACGGGCGTCGGCAGAAGGGTCGGCCAGGTTGTCAGCACCGCCGACACGTTCACGCGCTTCGCCGCCCACTACGGGTTCGACTTCTCCTTCTGCAACCCCAACTCCGGCCACGAGAAGGGCTCCGTGGAGAATGCCGTCGGGGCCATCCGGCGCAACCTGTTCGTCCCCGTTCCCCGCATCGACAGCCTGCCCGCCTACAACAAGCGGATCCTCGGCAGGTGCCTGGATCGCGCCGGCAAGGACCATTACCTCAAAGGGGAGCCCGAGCGCCAGCTGTTCATGGAGGACTGCGTGGCCATGGCCGACCTGCCGGCGAAGCCCTTCCGCGTCGCGAAGATAGTCACGGCCAAGACCGACAAGTACGGCGACGCGTGCCTCGACGGCAGACACCGCTACCCGCTCGGGCCGGACCACGGCGAGGAGAGGGTGATCGTCGAGCTGGGCGCATTCCGGGTAGCCTTCTACGACGGCGAGGGCACGCAGATCGCCGCCTTCGACCGAGCATACGGGGATGCGCCCACCAAGGCCAGCGACCCCATGTCGCAGCTGGCGCTCCTTTGCAGGAAGCCGGGCGGATGGCAGAACAGCGCCGTCAGGGCGACCTTGCCGAAATCGCTGGCCAGGTCGATGGATTCCATGGGCAGGGCCGACAGGGGCACGATGCTCAGGATGCTTCGCGACGTCAGCGCGGATGCGGGCTACGAGGCCGCGGTAGCGGCGATGGCCGCGCTCGGCGCCGACGGCGGCGTCCCCAGCCGCGCTGACGTCGCATTGGCTGCCGCATGCACGGCGAACGGCCAAGGGTCCATCGCATACGACGACAGCCCCGACCTCGGGATGTACGACGCCGTCTTCGCAAAGGAGGCCTAGCCATGGACATCGAGCAGATGACGAGGGGCCAGATCGAGGCGGAGTTCGCCGCGCTGGCCAGGACCATGTACTTCACCAAGTCGACGATCGCGGCGTTTTCCAAGGATGCCACGCGAGGCCAGCTGGTGGCTGCATGCGAGCTGATCAGGAGCGAGAACGCCACCAGGGAGGAGAACAGGAAGGCAAGGCTCATGAGGCAGGCCAAATTCCCGGCCGTGAAGTCGGTCGCGGACTTCGACTTCGGCGAGGTGTCCTTCCCAGACGGCTACACCGTCGATGACCTGGTGTCATTGGAGTTTGTCCGGCAGGCCCAGGACTTCGTGTTCTACGGAGGATGCGGACGCGGAAAGACCCACCTGTCGATCGCACTGGGCGTGCTGGCGGCCGAGCGGGGCTACAAGGTCAGGTACTTCGAGACCGCGTCGCTGGTGCTGATGCTGAAGGCGGCCGTCGCCGACAACAGGCTCGAGCAGGTGCTTCGCGACATAGCCAAGGCGGACCTGCTGATAATCGACGAGTACGGCTACATCCCGATAGACATCGAGGGCGCTCGGCTGCTCTACCAGGTGATGTCGGCAACGTACGAGACGAGGAGCATGATCGTCACAACCAACATAGAGTTCGGCAAATGGGGCACTGTGCTGGGAGACGCGCACCTGGCCACGGCGACGATTGACAGGATCATGCATCATGGTCGGCTGGTTGAGTTCGGCGGGCAGAGCAGAAGGTTCGAGGAAGCCTTGATGATGGGAAGATCGGACAGTTAGCGAAGAAAGGGTGCGGCACCTTTGCAAAACGGTGAAACCCGAAAGAAATTAGTCGTGAAATCCTAAATTTAGTTGTTGTGAAAAACA
>NZ_JBNPKM010000024.1:0-5415 GCF_050312955.1 Collinsella sp. SGI.241 | reverse complement strand
GCCTCCCCCTTCTCGATTCTCGATGACGGCTCGGTGCCGTCCACCGGTCAGCGGCGCCCTGGCCTCCCACGGGCTGGCCCCGCAGTACTCTCGGCGCGATGGGGCTTAGCTTCCGGGTTCGGAACGGGACCGGGCGTGCCCCCCATGCTCTGGCCGCTGACCGGTGGGCGGCGCCCACCGTATCTTCGGTGTCCGGTGTCTCTTCACGTGCCCTGGGGGCCGCATGGCGCATAGGGGAGAAACTGACTCGGGGGCATCCTCGTGCCCGGACCGCGCAAGCGCTGGGTCCCGCGGGCCGCGAGGTGCGGTTCCGGAAGAGCTCGGGCGATTAGTGCGGCTCGGCTGAGGGCGTCGCCGCCCTTGCACCTGCCGTCTATCGACCAGGTAGTCTACCTGGGCCCTTACCGGAAGGAGAACTAATCCCTGGAACGGCTTCCCGCTTAGATGCCTTCAGCGGTTATCCGCGCCGCACGCGGCTACCCGGCCGTGCCGTTGGTCGACAACCGGTTCACCGGAGGTGCGTCCACCCCGGTCCTCTCGTACTGGGGGCAGCCTCCATCGATTCTCCTGCGCCCACGGAGGATAGGGACCGAACTGTCTCACGACGTTCTGAACCCAGCTCGCGTACCGCTTTAAACGGCGAACAGCCGTACCCTTGGGACCTGCTCCAGCCCCAGGATGCGATGAGCCGACATCGAGGTGCCAAACCTTGCCGTCGATGTGGACTCTTGGGCAAGATCAGCCTGTTATCCCCGGAGTACCTTTTATCCGTTGAGCGACGGCCCACCCACTCGGGGCCGCCGGATCACTAGAGCCTGCTTTCGCACCTGCTCGGCTTGTGGGCCTCGCAGTCAAGCCCGCTTGTACTCTTGCATTCAAAAGGACGGTTGCCGACCGTCCCGAGCGGACCTTCGCGCGCCTCCGTTACCCTTTAGGAGGCGACCGCCCCAGTCAAACTGCCCGCCTGGCACGGTCCCCGAGCCGGTTGACGGCCTCGGGTTAGGACGCCGGTCGCGCGAGGGCAGTATTCCAAGGGCGGCTCCCCGGGGGCTGGCGCCTCCGGATCTTCGCCTCCTGCCTATCCTCTACACGCGGGACCAGCGGCCAATGCCAAGCTGCAGTGAAGGTTCACGGGGTCTTTCCGTCCTTCCGCGGGTAAGTCGCATCTTCACGACCAGTGCAATTTCACCGGGTCCATGGTCGAGACAGCGCCCAAGTCGTTGCGCCTTTCGTGCAGGTCGGAACTTACCCGACAAGGAATTTCGCTACCTTAGGACCGTTATAGTTACGGCCGCCGTTTACCGGGGCTTGGCTTCGGGGCTTCGCGCGGTGCGCTAACTCCTCCGCGTGACCTTCCGGCACCGGGCAGGCGTCAGACCCTATACGTCGCCTTGCGGCTTCTGCAGAGTCCTGTGTTTTTGGTAAACAGTCGCTTGGGCCTCTCCACTGCGGCCCGCCTCCGCTCCCGGAGCAAGTCCGTTCACGTACGCGCGGGCACCCCTTCTCCCGAAGTTACGGGGCCATTGTGCCGAGTTCCTTGACCATGGTTGACCCGATCGCCTCGGTATGTTCTACCCACCCACCTGTGTCGGTTTGCGGTACGGGCGCGCACGCGCCTGCCTAGGGGTTTTTCTAGGGACCTCGGGCTCACTCGCTTCGCTTAAGTGCTTCGTCCGGAGCCTCGCCCTCGATGCGGACCGGATTTCCCTGGTCCGCGGGCCGCGCTCCATCACGGGGACGTCCAGAACCCCGCCGAGCCACCCCCATCCGTCGCCCCGTCGGTCGTAGCGCCGCGTGCGCGGTGCAGGAATGTCTGCCTGCTGCGCGTCGGCTACGCCTCCCGGCCTCGCCTTAGCCCCCGACTGACCCTGGGAGGATTAGCCTTGCCCAGGAAACCTCGGGTTCACGGCGGACGAGTTACTCTCTCGTCTCTCGCTACTCATGCCAGCATTCTCACTCCCATGCGCTCCACCGTCGGTCGCCCTCCGGCTTCTCCGCCCATGGGAAGCTCCCCTACCGATTCTATAGATAAAATCCCGCCGCTTCGGTGTCCAGCTTAGCCCCGTGTATTGTCGGCGCATGTCCACTCGACCAGTGAGCTGTTACGCACTCTTTGAATGCATGGCTGCTTCTAAGCCAACATCCTGGTTGTCTGGGCGGACGCACATCCTTTGCCACTCGGCTGGAACTTGGGGACCTTAGCGGGCGGTCCGGGCTGTTTCCCTCTCGAGCACACAGCTTAGCCCACATGCTCTGACTGCCGCGCTCTGGGCCGCCGGCATTCGGAGTTCGGTTGGATTCGGTAGGCGGCGAAGCCCCCTCGTCCATCCGGTGCTCTACCTCCGGCGGTGAACGCGCGACGCTAGCCCTAAAGCTATTTCGGGGAGAACGAGATATCTCCGGGTTTGATTGGCCTTTCACCCCTATCCGCAGGTCATCGCCGCCGTTTTCAACCGACGTGCGTTCGGCCCTCCACGGGGTCTTACCCCCGCTTCAGCCTGCCCACGGATAGCTCACCCGGCTTCGCGTCCGCGGCGCGGGACTCAAGTCGCCCTGTTAAGGCTCGCTTTCGCTACGGCTCCCTTTCGGTTAACCTCGCCCCGCGCCAGCGACTCGCTGGCTCATTCTACAAAAGGCACGCCGTCACACCCCGGAGGGTGCTCCGACTGCTCGTGGGCGCACGGTTTCAGGTACTGTTTCACTCCCCTCCCGGGGTGCTTTTCACCTTTCCCTCACGGTACTGGTGCGCTATCGGTCACAGGGTAGTACTCAGGCTTGGATGGTGGTCCACCCAGGTTCGGACCGGGTTTCACGTGCCCGGCCCTACTCAGGGACCGCGTCGCGCCGTCCGGTCTGGGTTCGCGTACGGGGCTGTCACCCGCTGCGGCCGGCCCTCCCATGCCGTTCCGCTCCCCAGCCGGACCTGCGCCCGGGGGCGGCAGCCCCCGGATGCGCGGCCCTGCAACCCCGCCGGCGGAACCCCTGCCGGGTACGCCCGCTCGACGGTTTGGCCATCGGTCCCCTTTCGCTCGCCGCTACTCGGGGAGTCTCGAGATTGATTTCCTCTCCTCCGGGTACTTAGATGTTTCAGTTCCCCGGGTTGTCCTCCCCGGCCCTATGCGTTCAGGCCGGGGATATGCACACTGCTGTGCATGGGTTCGCCCATTCGGAGACCCCCGGGTCGAAGGATGTGTGCTCCTCGCCGGGGATTATCGCAGCTTGCCGCGTCCTTCATCGGCTCCCTGTGCCAAGGCATCCGCCGTGCGCCCGTGGTATCTTGCGGGACCGCTCCGGGCCCGCGGGATATCCACGTGTCGCTAATATAAATTAATCGATATCATGAATAGCGCTCTCATGTCGCAATTCGGGTATCTCATACCGCGGCACAGCGTGTTCCACTGTGCTCGCGATCAGATGCTCCTCACTCATCAATGAGTGAATTCCTCTTGTTTGGATCGGATGAATGATTGCTATCATTCTTGATTTAATCGCAGAAAAGAATCGAGTCTGGAAGAGGATACTCTTCCATCTCTCTCCTATCGCTATGCGGCTCTCAAGGTACGCGGGTGCGACCCCGGGGACCGGGTGCTGCGGGGACGTATCCGGGCCAGACATCCACCGGACGGGCTCCTGCCCTCCATTCGAGTTAAGTTGATCTCTCTAAGAATGTATCTCCCTAGAAAGGAGGTGATCCAGCCGCACCTTCCGGTACGGCTACCTTGTTACGACTTCACCCCCCTCACCCTCCACACCTTCGGCGCCTCCCCCCTCTCGGTTGGGCCGGCGACTTCGGGTGCAGACGACTCGGGTGGTGTGACGGGCGGTGTGTACAAGGCCCGGGAACGCATTCACCGCGGCATGCTGATCCGCGATTACTAGCAACTCCGACTTCATGGGGGCGGGTTGCAGCCCCCAATCCGAACTGGGGCCGGCTTTCCGGGATCCGCTCCCCCTCGCGGGGTGGCATCCCTCTGTACCGGCCATTGTAGCACGTGTGCAGCCCAGGGCATAAGGGGCATGATGACTTGACGTCGTCCCCGCCCTCCTCCGCCTTGACGGCGGCGGTCCCGCGTGGGTTCCCGGCATCACCCGATGGCAACACGCGGCGGGGGTTGCGCTCGTTGCGGGACTTAACCCAACATCTCACGACACGAGCTGACGACAGCCATGCACCACCTGTATGGGCTCCTCTCGGCCACGGGGTCTCCCCCGCTTCACCCATATGTCAAGCCCTGGTAAGGTTCTTCGCGTTGCTTCGAATTAAGCCACATGCTCCGCTGCTTGTGCGGGCCCCCGTCAATTCCTTTGAGTTTTAGCCTTGCGGCCGTACTCCCCAGGCGGGACGCTTAATGCGTTGGCTGCGGCACGGGGGGATCGTCCCCCCACACCTAGCGTCCATCGTTTACGGCTGGGACTACCAGGGTATCTAATCCTGTTCGCTCCCCCAGCTTTCGCGCCTCAGCGTCGGTCTCGGCCCAGAGGGCCGCCTTCGCCACCGGTGTTCCACCCGATATCTGCGCATTCCACCGCTACACCGGGTGTTCCACCCTCCCCTACCGGACCCAAGCCGCGGAGGTTCCGGGGGCTTCGGGGGGTTGAGCCCCCCGCTTCGACCCCCGGCCTGCCGGGCCGCCTACGCGCGCTTTACGCCCAATGAATCCGGATAACGCTCGCCCCCTACGTATTACCGCGGCTGCTGGCACGTAGTTAGCCGGGGCTTCTTCTGCAGGTACAGTCTCGTCTCTTCCCTGCTGAAAGCGGTTTACGACCCGAAGGCCTCCGTCCCGCACGCGGCGTCGCTGCGTCAGGGTTGCCCCCATTGCGCAAGATTCCCCACTGCTGCCTCCCGTAGGAGTCTGGGCCGTGTCTCAGTCCCAATCTGGCCGGTCGGTCTCTCAACCCGGCTACCCGTTGTCGGCACGGTGGGCCGTCACCCCGCCGTCTACCTGATGGGCCGCGGAGCCATCCCCTCCCGTCGGGGCTTTAGCCCGGGCGCCATGCGGCACCCGGGGGTATCCGGTATTACCCGTCCTTTCGGGCGGCTATCCCGGGGGAGGGGGCAGGTTCTCCACGTGTTACTCAGCCGTTCGCCACTCGCTTCTATCCGAAGATAGGTGCCGTTCGACTTGCATGTGTTAGGCGCGCCGCCAGCGTTCATCCTGAGCCAGGATCGAACTCTCCGTCCAAATATGTTTGGGCCTCGAGCCCGTCCGGTCCTCTCAGTCATTCGCTGATCGGTTCCGTTCGATTCATATGGTTCTGTTTGATAGGAAAAGGAATTTCTCGGGGCCGCCTCTCGGCGGCCTTGCGAAAAACGAATCCAAGTCAGACCATTTCAAATGGTTCGATGTCTGCCCGGATGCGACACATCTGGTGTGTCCATCCTCGCAGTATCCGGTTCTCAAGGTGCACGCC
>NZ_JBNPKM010000023.1:0-15514 GCF_050312955.1 Collinsella sp. SGI.241 | reverse complement strand
AGATATTTTCGCGAGAGGCCAATCCCGAAATGCCTCGAACGCGGTGCGCGCTATTATGTGTCGAGCTTGGTCTATACAACGGCATCCCCGAGGAGCAGGGCATGAACTTCCGTATCGCCACCTTTATCTTGAGCATCATCTTAATCTGCATGATTTCGTTCAAGGCCATCAAGAAGCGCACAACGTACAAGAAGCTGCGCAACTATCTTGCGCGCGAGCAGTATGACGAGTTCTTCAAGCTCATCGATGCTCCGCTCACCAACGCCTTGTATCCCGATTACAACATCAACTACTTCAAGCTCAATGCGTACTTGCTTAAAGAGGATTACGCAAAAGCCAACGAAACCCTCGAGATGCTACTTCGCTACCCGCTCAAGCATCAGCAGCGCGTCGACTTGGTGCTCAAGGCCTTCAACATCTATGTTGGCCAGGGTAAGAAGCAGCAGGCAAAAAACATGCTCGACGAGATTCTCAATTGGGAAGGCGACGAGTACAAGCCGTACAAGCACGATGCACTGCTTTCGTACGACATCATGATCCTGAGGAAATCCAACCACATTGGAGAGCTTGAGGCCTTGCTCGACAAAACAAGCGGTTCCCAACGCGGCCGTCTGGAGTACTTCATCGCTGTGCAGTACGAAAACGCCAAGAACATCCAAAAGCGCGACGAATACCTCAAGCGTGCCGCCGAAGACGGATTCCACTACTCCGCCCACTAACCCAACGTGACACTAAGTGACACTAAGTCGTCAGGTTTATTTTGTCACATTTTATGAAGACGCAGGTCAGAGCCCATGTTGGTTCTGCCCTGCTTTCTTATACCGGCCCAAAGCATGGCAAAATTACTCTGTCTTGCTTTTTGAACTGCCCCCCTTCTCGAACATGAGAGGGGGTCCTTTATGGCCAGAAACGCTCGTCACAACGTCTCGATGGAGACTACGCGACATCGAACTGTACGAACAAGGATACGGCAGCTACGTAGTCGCATCTCCACCGGACATGCCCCTGGAAGCCGTGAGAGAACGGCGGACAGCTTAAAGATCGGTTGACGTCGAAATGCCGGCCATGATGGGCGAGAAGCGCACAGCATATTCGTTCTAGATCAAGCTGGCGACCACCAGAGCAGTCATAGACAGGGAGTCACCAAACCCGAAATCGCGACAAGGTTCGGAATAGCTTCCACCATCCCTCTCAAGACCCGGCAGAAGGCGCGCCGGGAGAGCGGCCCAGATGCACTCATGTCAATGCCCGAGGACAAGCGCAAGAGAACGTCCTCCCCGCCCAGGGAGACGACGCGTGAGCGGGGACTTGAGCGGCAGACCCGGAAGCGAGAGACGGGGAACGCCTACCAAAAAACGATAGCCTTGAAGGCGGAGAAGCGCTCCCGAACCGCGAAAAGACGGTCGTCGCAAGCGAACTTTCAGGACAGCGCCCCTCTCCGACCCACTCGAGCACGATGACCTCGCCAAGTCGAGCTGCCTCCACGTGCTGTCGCACCAGAAGGGTCCCACGAGACCCGAGCTGTAGGGCACCGTCGGCGAAATCTTCGAGAACGCCATGGGGCGCAACTTTTCCGCCGGCACGCCGTGGCGGAAGATGGACACCGACGTCACCGAGCTCGAGCAACCCCGGAGCAAAGCCTGCTTCGCGCCGTCGTACGACTTCGACAGCAAAGAGATCATGGTATAGCCGACGTCGACCAGTCCTGACATGGAGCAGCAGGTGATTCTACTCGATCGGCTGCTGGAGAGGATGCCGGAGAGGACAAGACCCGTCCCGCCCGGCGATATGGGCTGACAGCAGCACAAGACACGGACGCACCGCCTGAAGAAGGCGAGGATAACCCAGGGAATGTCGCGCAAGGGAAATCGTATCGACAACGGGACCACGGAGCAGGCAATCGGCTACATGAAGGACAAGTTCTTCCGGGGCCGAGAGTGGCCAGACTTCGAGTCCTCCAAGGCGGAACCCGACTACTATATTGTCCATTGGAACACGAGGAGGCGCCAGGTTAAACCGAAGGGACTGACCCCGGAGGAGTTCCGGGGCCAGTCCCCAGCCACGCAGTCTTTATTTAAACCGCCCAAGTTTTGGGACGCAAATCACTATAGGGTCGGGGACTTTGAAGAGAGCAATAAATAGTCCCTGCTCAGCCACCGTCAACGACGGGGCTATTCTCTAGAAATGAGCCTTAATCGAAGCGACCAGATCCTCCGGCGTCATCTGCGCCATGATGTCGGCGACCGCTTCATCATTCGTGAAGATGCGCATAAGGCCCTGGAGCATCTCGACCTGGCCGCCCTCGCTCATGATTCCCAAGTTAACAATCAGCTCGGCATCAACAGGCCCGCCGATTCCGCCCATAGGCTGAAACGTCACAGGTTTCACCGGCTTGATAACCGCAATATATGGGCGGTTGATGCAGCCGTCCGCATGCGGAATCGCGACCCCGATGGTCGGCGTCTGCAGGCCCGTTGCATACGAACGCTCGCGATCGGTAATAGCCTGAAACCAGTTATCTTTTATATAGCCCATGGGCTCAAGTTTCGCCTGAAGTTTATGGAAAAAATCATCGGTGTCGTCAGCCTCGATATCGCAAAACACCAATTCAGGCGTCAGCAACTCAATATCATCTTTGCTGCTCATTAAGCTTCCCTTCTCCGGATTTCAGCAGTTGGGGACAACCAAAGTCTATGCCCTGTTGTTCGCCCAGCACATATCGATGACCTCATCAATCTTCTCTTTCGCGCGTTCGCGAGCAAAAGCGACGATATCGGCAGTGTGACGCTCGATGCCCATTTCGGCAATACCGTCACGCAAGCCGGCAACATACGTGCAACGTACATAGGTTCCAACGTTAACTTTGCGGATGCCGCACTCGATAGCATGGCGAACATCCTCGACGGGAATACCCGTACCGCCATGCAGGACCAGAGGAACGTCGGGCAGGGCCTCGTGTACCTGAGAGAGAAGCTCGTAGTTGAGCTTGGGGGGCTCTTTATAGAAACCGTGCTCGTTACCGATGGAAACGGCGAGAGAATCAACGCCAGTCGCCTTAACGAGTTTAACGGCCTCCTCGACATTTGCATCCCACGAGGTCGTCTCGCCACCGCGCGCAACATGGCCGACCTCCGCTTCGACGAACACTCCCCGGGCATGAGCATAATCCACGACGCTCTTGGTAATCTCGATATTCTCTTCAAGCGGTTTGTCGGAACCATCAATCATCACTGAATTGTAACCACAGTCGATTGCCTCTAGACACTTCTCGCGCGATGAAGAGTGATCGAGATGCAAGATGAACGGGGTGTCCATCTCGGCGGCAAGAAGCTTTGCGACGGCAGCGATTTTATCGAGGCCGAGCGCATCTGTCGTCATAAGGGTACCGGCGGCGACGATTGGAGTGTGAGCCTTAACGCCGGACTCCGAGATGGCGTACAGGTCGCCGAAATCGGAGTGGTTGATGTGGGGGATGGCGTATCCGCCGGCAATCGCCTTTGCGTAAATCTCGACGATTTCGTCCCTACTGGGCATTCCCATACGAATTCCTTCTTTCAATCTTAAGAAAAAAGGCGAGCGCCCCTCATTCGAGCACGCTCGCCTTGAACCAACCAGCTCGTTCTAGTGGAAGAAGAGCTGCAGAATCTGGAGAAGCACAAAGCCGATATGCTCGCCTGTGTTAAAGAGCGAGTAGCTTCCGCCCGCCTCCAAAAGGCCAGCCTGCATACCGAGACCGGTGATAAGAGGAGCAAGCGCAGTGGCCATATAGAAAATCATCACGATGCAGATAAAGCCTGCGATAAGTGCGCGGAACATGTTGCGCTTCGTGCCGATAACCGGAGCCATCATCATGTAGCTAAGGTTAGTGAGACCGATGACCGGCAGCACGCTGTTACCAGGCAGGATAACCGCAGTGACCAGGGAAATGGGGACCATGACCAAGCCAAGACTAATCATATCGGGATCGCCCACGAGCAGAGCGAAGTCCATACCGATGCGCAGCTCGCGACCAGGAAGCTTGGAAGTAACGAACTTACGAGTAGCGGCGACGATTGCGGAAAGGCCCTCGACCAGGATGGAAATCATGCGGGGAAGGAGCAGCATTGCAGAGGCAAGCGTCATGCCGACGACAAAGCACTGATCCCAAGAGTACTGCGCGATCAAGGCGAGAACAAATCCGATGATGAAGCCCAGAATGGTCGGCTCACCGATAAAGGACATGCCTTTAGGCAGCTCGCGCATGTTCAGGTTGATGTCACGGATGACGGGAATCTTATCGATAACCCAATCGATGGCGCGAACGATGGGAAGAAGGACGGGGAAGGCCATGGTACAGAAGGACAGGCCGCGATACTGCTCACCACAGACCTCGCAAATGAGCTCCTGGTTGCGATCGGCAAGCAAAAGGTTGCAAACCGAGTAGATCGTACCGAGCAGGACACCAATCCACATGTTGCCAGAGATAGCAGTAGCACACATACCGATGAACAGATAGTGCCAGAAGTTCCAGATATCGACATTCAGAGTCTTGGTTACCTTGAGAAGCAGCAAGCCAATGTTGACGAGCAGAAGCACTGCAAACATCACGATAACAAACGTGCCATCGCTGAATGCAATCGCACTGACTACAGGAACACCCACGTCAACAGCGCTCAGGCTCAGCCCCCAAAGCTCTTGAAGCTTTTGAACTAAAGGGGTCATCGTGCCGGAAATCAAGCTCGAAGTCAGAGAGATACCTTTGAATCCGATACCGACGACAATGCCGGCGCGAAGGGCATCTTTGACCTTCATTCCAAATACGAGACCCATGATGAACAGAATCGCGGGCATCATCACGAATGCGCCCATATTGACGATCGTTTCGACAAAACCAACTACTGCATCCATATGGCGCCTCCCTTCTTAATCTGAGAAATCAATTACTCATCAAGACTTTTCAGATACTCAACAATGGTGTCCATAAGCTCATCGGAGCCAATGCCGGTAAGCAGGGGCACACCCGAGAACACCTTTGCATCGCTCGGATTCTCAAAGGAATTGGTGGCGACCGTCGCCAAGATCACATCGGGCCTATAGCCCTGGATAGTGCCAGTTGCCTCGATAACGCTGCAGGTGCGAATCTGCGCCGGCATCTGACGCTCCTCCATACCATTCTGGAGCGTCTTCGCCACCGTCGTGGAGGTAGAGAGGCCGGCACCGCATACTCCCAAAATTCGATACTGTTTCATTAGTATCGCCTTCCTTTTAAAATCAAATAACGATTGCAAGCTAAGATTGACTAGACTGCCTGACCCTTGAGGGCGCGGCGACGGAGCTCGACGACGGCGTCCTCGGGGACCGGGTTCAAGGAACCGCCGCGCATGGAGAGATATGCGATTTCGGCGACCTCTTCAACGACCTCGGCGCCTCGATATGCCATATCAAGCGTAGGAGCAACAGCGATCTGGCCGTGGTTCTGCATGGTGACGGCGAGATGATCTGTGCCCAAAGCGTTCACAACGGACTCGCCGAGCTCTTCAGAACCAGGGAGCTGGAAGGGGGCGCAGGGAACGGGAGCGAATGCAGACGAAGGCGGGACCATGGCGGGAATTTCCTTCTGGAGAATGGAGAACACCGTGGCATACTTCGAATGAGTGTGGACGATACCGTTAACGTTCGGACGAGCACGGAAGATAGCGGTATGCATCGGAGTCTCCGAAGACGGCTTGTGCTCTCCTTCAACGACCTCCCCATGAAGAGTGACAACAGGAAGGTCTTCGGGCTTCAGCGTCACGTAGGGGATGCCACTCGGGGTGATGACGCAAAGGTCCTCGCCAGGGACGCGGGCAGAAACATTGCCCTCGGTTCCATGAATCAGTCCAGTCTCTGCGCACTTCACCGCAATCTCCAGGACTTTCTCCCTTGTCTCCTGATACTTCATTTGCCTTATCCTTTCTTCTCACATTCTTAACTGCATCTAGGTTTAATGGTGGTGGCCTTTTGTTTCAAACCTCTATGCAACTAGAACTATATCATAAAATATTTGTTTCAAATAATTATTCTTTGGAACAAAGATTTCGTTCCGTGAACGACACTTTTTTGCCAATGAACGGCAATCGGATAGCCTCAAGAACAACATTTGCATCTCGTAAAGTCCGATTCGAAAAACGGGCTTATAGAACAAAAAAGTATGTCTGGGTAGAACATCCGTTTCCATCCATTAATCCAGCCAGAACGGGAACGGGTCCCTGTGGTGAAGGTCCTCCCACACCGCCCTGTCGCCCCATTCCGGCCCGCCGTCGTCGCGCGCGGGCGATGCCGAGTAGACGCTGAACAGGAAGTCGATGTCCGCGTCGGTCGGCATCGTGGCGAGCTTCTCGCGCGCCGCCCTCGCGTCCCCCGGGTGCGCGTGGCACCACCAGAACACCGCCTTCACGCGCTTGAGCGACGTCAGCCCGCGGTGGTTGCGCAGGACCTCCCCCAGCTGCGAGTTCACCCCTCCCTCGATCATGTTGTTGGTCGAGGGCAGCGGGCCGGCCTTGGCCAGCCCGGGGTCGAGGTAGGTGAACAGCGTCCCCGCCGACACGAGCGAGAAGAGCGACGAGCGCGCCCGCCTCGGCCTTTCGTGGGTGAATCTTGTTGGTGTTCACTAAGAAGCGGTCCGAGTGATCATCGTGAACTGAGCACCGCGAGCACGAATAATTGAGCAGTTTAAGCAAGAGGGCCGCGCCCCGGGGACCGGGGGCGCGGCCCTCGCCGTATGGTTTCCCCGGGCGGTCACCTTGGCGAGCCCGCCCGGGAAGGATGGAGGAGATGACCGTGCCCCTGGACACAGTGAATGATTGAATCTGAATCTGAATCTGCCCCATTCCCGTTGACAAGTCGATTTCCGTTTCGCATGACGCGGGCAACGGAGGATTGGAGGCAGGCATGGGAACCCCATCGCCCAAGCACACGGCCGAGTTCAAGCGGAAGGCCGTGGTGCTTTACGGAAAGTCCGGCACCACCTACGCCGAGGTGGCGCGCGGGCTCGGGTACGACCCGGGCAGCCTCTCGGACTGGGTCAAGAAGGCCGACGCGGCTGATTTCGGGACGGGAGACAACCCGTTCCAGATGGCCGAGGACCTGCGCAGGCGCGTGGCGTGAGAACGAGATGCTTTTAAAAGCGAGCGCCTTCTTCGCCAGCAGGCAGCTGTAGGCGAGTCGGCGAAGAGGGCGAAGCTCGAGTTCATCTCCCTCAACGAGGGCGCCTGGCCGGTGTCGGAGATGTGCGCCGCGCTCAAGGTGACCCGCCAGGGCCACTGCGCGTGGAAGAGGCGCCCGCCGAGCGCGCACGCGATGCGCGACGAGGAGCTTGCGGCGATGATATCCCAGGTCAGAGCGGAGGTACGCGACATATACGGCGCACCGAAGGTGTTCCTCAAGCTGAGGCGGTCGGGCGTGCGCACCTCGCGCAAGCGCGTGGCGCGGATCATGCGCGAGCGCGGGTGGCGCGGGGTGGCGCGCGCGTGCGCCAAACGCCCCTCGGGCGAGAAGCGCGCATCGAGGAAGGACTCCGCCGAGGACCTGGTCAGGCGCAGGTTCGAAGCCGACGGACCCAACAGGGCGTGGTTCGCCGACATCACCTACGTGAAGACCCGGCAGGGCTGGCTGTACCTGGCCCTCGTGATGGACATATGGTCGAGGCGGGCCGTGGGCTGGGCCATGGGGCCCAACATCACGGCCGAGCTGGCCGACGAGGCGCTGAAGATGGCCCTGGCCAGGAGGGGCGACCCCAGGGGATGCATACACCACGGCGACCACGGCTCGCAGTACGTGTCGCTGCTGCTCTCCAGGACCATGCGCGAGCACGGCATCCGCCCCTCGATGGGCTCGATATCATCACCGTGGGACAACGCCGCCATGGAGTCGCTTATGGGCCTGGTCAAGTCGGAGGGCGTGCACGCACGGGTCTAAGCCACGCGCGACGAGGCGGCGCTGGACCTGTTCGAGTACATCGAGGTCATATACAACCGTGCCAGGATGCACACGGCGCTGGGCGATCTGAGCCCCGCGGAGTTCGAAGAGGCCAATTGGCCGGACGACGAAGGCCGCCCGAAGGCGGCGTAGAAGGCGTCAATGGAATCGGGGTAGATTCAGTGCGGCTGTCCGCGGCGCGCGACGAGCCGGTCGCGTTTATCGACTTGACCCACCGCTCCACGGTGCTCTTGCCGAGGTCGTACTCGGCCATGATCTCGCGCTTGGGCTTGCCGGCGTTGTACAGGTCGACTATCTGCCTCTTGAACTCGTCGGTGAAATGCCTCGGGTGCCCGGGGTCCCTCATATGCGGCCCTCCCGTCTCTCGCGCCCCTCACGGAACTGTCCATATCAGTGTAGCCAATCCAAGGACGTCCTGCCGTTGCGCTTGGTCCGACCGCCGCAGCAGGGGCAATAAACGGCCTTCATGGGCACCTCTTCCGAAATGGTTTTTAACGGTTCCGGAAAAGGTTATCTACCTGCGGGAACGATATGCAACCGGACACACATTCCGTCCGAGTGGTTAAAAGCGGATGCGGAATTTAAACGACCGAAAAAGGGGCATCGACCTGCGCCGATGCCCCTGAAGCGGACACACTTTTTGTCCTATAAGCCGAATCTCGGCGAAATCCTCGCAACTCACCTCACGCTCAGAAGCAACTCAAGATATATAAAACACCCTCACCGCAAACAGCGTCCTGAGCTTTTGAGTCAGATTAGAAAATGAGTTGGATACCATGCTGCTCGCAGATATCCTTCCACTCTTCCGAGGGGTCCCGATCAGTAACCAAGTAGTCGATACGATCAAGCTCGATCAACTTAACGAACGCCGCACGTCTGAACTTCGAGTGGTCGGCAAGCATTATGCGCTTTGCTCCCATATCAAGAAGCACGCGTTTGACATCGGACTCGCTTTCACGGGAGTCGTATGCACCACTTTCGTCGAACCCCTTACAGCTAAAGAGCGTCGCATCGACACGATACTGCTCAAGAACGCGCTTTGCCGCCTGACCACGAAGCGACATCGTAACTTTATCGAACTCACCACCGGACGACACTATCGTCAGCCTTGAGTCCGAGAGCTCCTGGAACGCCGCCGTGGAGTTCGTAAGCAGCGTGACTGCATCTCTATCCGCAAATGCTTTCGCAGCCTCCATGGCAGTAGTGCTCGAGTCAATCGCGATGGCGCTCATGCCGTCAATCAAAGCAAGCACCTTTTGCGCTATATAGCGTTTTTCGGCTTTATGGAGACCTGCACGCTTAGTGAAGTTGGTGTCGGCTTCCTGCTTGCGCTGCAGCAAAATCGCACCGCCGTACGTCCTTTTAAGAAGCCCATCGTTTTCAAGACGTGTGAGATCTCGACGAACAGTCTCTTCGGTGACCCCAAGCCTCTCGCTCAGGCCCGAAACCGATACCTGACCGTTATCGATAAGTTCTAGTTTAATTTGGTCAAGCCTGTCTTGTGCCGACATTATTTCGCCCCCCTCTCAGGTGTCATTGACGAATAATCATACCTGCAATCCGATAGGAACTTTATTCCATTCATTCACAATTATTAGCTGAAATATTTCCGATTTGACCAACAGAAGTCCCTCTTGTGTCCACTCCGAGGACCGCAATCACCACAGCAGCCATAACAGCAACGATTGACATCATGATGAAAACGGGAAAGACGCCGTAACCATCCAACAGATACGCCACAAGAAACGGCATTGCCATACCGCTTACGCGACCGATGGAGTTTGCAAGGCCCGACCCTCTCATTCTGATTTCCGTAGGCCATATTTCGGGAATATACACGCCGGAAGAGAAGCAAACATACATCTCGACGACAACTTGCAATAAGAAACCCAATAGACAAATCAGAATAGGATCCGATTGGATCGCGAACAGGGGGCCCACCAAAGCAATAAAGATGAGCAGCAATGTCCCCATGACCTTGCGTGGTAGTTTGTCGATGCAGACCATCAGCAAGAAAGCGCCTATAGGTGCACCAAGGACGGTGAGCGTATACAGCAAAAACGACGAGTGGATGTCGATACCCTTGAGCAAAAGCATGCTGGGAAGCCAAGTCATAAGGGTATAGGCGGTCACATTCATTGCGATTAGCGCAACCGAACCCAAGATTACGCGCTTGAGCAGCCTACCGTGAAGCAACTCGGAAT
This sequence comes from Collinsella sp. SGI.241, assembly GCF_050312955.1. NCBI lineage: Bacteria > Bacillati > Actinomycetota > Coriobacteriia > Coriobacteriales > Coriobacteriaceae > Collinsella > Collinsella sp. SGI.241. Next base: position 5,354 of record NZ_JBNPKM010000023.1, on the reverse strand, counting down.
ACGACGCCTCCTGCGCCTTATGCACAATGGCCCGTTCCTTCTCATACTCCGGTAGGGCCTCTCCGCGATCACGTTGGACCTCCATCTCGATATCCGACATAACACGATCGGCGTCCTCGAATCTACCTTTCGATTCAAGCCAACGGGGTGACTCGGGATACTGCTTCAATGCCACAATCCATACCACAGTCGATAAAACCGCGGGAATCACGAACATGAGTCTCCAGTTCATATCAGCCATGACGAAAGGAGTGATGAGCGTCGCCAAAACAGAACAGATTGGACCGCCGCAGTTCCCCAAAAAGGTGTTCCTGCCCATCCAGCAGCCCCGCGTCGAAGCGGGAACATATTCGACAAAGCCCGCATAAAGGGCCACAAGTAAAGCGCCCAAGCCAAAGCCCATCGCCGCACGTAACGCTATAAGAACTGGCATCGAGGACGCGAGGGCGGCAAGATACATCGTCAAGGCATGAAAACCGACAAAGAGCAGGTAACCCTTTCTGCGCCCTATTGCGTCGCCGATAACGCCGCCCAAAAGAGAGCCCAGCAGCATTCCACCCATATACGCCGCGGTAAAGACGGCGCTTATGCTCGTGTTCGTCCAACCAATTTCCGCAAGCTGTGCGAGCACGAGCCCGCTTACGTAATTGCTCCAGCCAAACAGAATCGCCAAGCTGGTCATCGCGAAAATCTTCCAAGACCACATCGAGGTGGGCAGGCGGTCTATTCTCGCATCGCAATATGGATACCGCAGGGCATCCTCTTTTGATTTGTCGCCCATCATACTCCCAAACATCACCAAAGCACTTTTGACAGACGGGGCGACCCGCGCAAGCAGGTCGCCTCATTTTTAAACGTTATTTGTCGAGCGCCTCTGCCTTTGCACGCATCCACGCGGCATCTTCGGCCGAAAGCTCGACCTCAGCAGCACGGATGTTCTCCTTCACCTGCTCAGGGGTAGTCGATCCACTCAGAATCGAGATGAAATCACCCTGAGCAAGCACCCATGCGAGTGCAAGCGTCGGAATCGAGCAGGAGTACTTCTCGCACAGAGGCTTCCATTCCTCCAGCATGTCGACAACGCGCTCGAGATTTCCCGGCTGATACCACTTCTTATTAGCGCGAGCACCGGTAGGCACATAGTCCTTCCCGATTGCTCCGGTGAGTAGGCCCTGCTCAAGAGGAGAATATGCCTGGATAACGATGTTGTTCTCCTGGCACAGATCAAACAGTTCGTCCTCAACCGCGCGGTCGAGAATGCTGTACTTCGCCTGAACGATATCGAGCTCGCCGCAGCGCAGATACTCCTTGATGTGGTCGACAGTGACATTTGCCGCACCGATAGCGCGAATCTTGCCTTCACGCTTAAGATCGAGCAGAACCTGCATCGTCTCTTCAATCGGCGTGAAGTACGGCTCGACAGACTGCCAGTGGGTCATATAGATATCAACGTAATCGGTTCCGAGCCGCTTAAGGCTTGCTTCGATTTCCTCGCGCACGGATTCGGGAGAAAGGTTCTTGTAGAGTTGGCGGTCACCCACCTTGTTGAACAGGCTACCTTTACGATCCCATACGATTCCGCACTTCGTCTCAACGATGACTTTGCTGCGATCAAGCCCGCTCAGAGCCTTGCCAACGATGCACTCGCTGTTTCCAAAATTATAACCCGGCGCAGTATCGATGAGGTTGATCCCAACCTCTGCCGCCTTATGGATCGTGTCGACGCAGACCTGCGTATCCAAGTCTCCGTTCCAAGCAGGTCCACCTCCGATAGCCCAAGTTCCCAGGCCGATCCTAGAGATATTCATTCCGGTCGTGCCGAGTTTAACCATTTTCATATCGGCGTCCTTTCGAATCGCATCTTAACGGCCACCCTTCTTAACTTTATCTGGCTTTTCTTTATTTGCAATATATAATCTTTGTTTTAAAGATTCTTTTTTTGTTTCAGACAACTGAAGTGGACAAAAAGAGCATCCACTGATGCCCCTGAACTGCACCTCAAAACTGCAAAGGACCCCGTTTCCTGAACACCAAAAGAAGTGAATCAGGCAGCCCGGCCGAGTCTGTACTCGACTGGGCTGCTTCCGTCTAGGCGTTTCTTGACGCGCGCGTTGTTGTACCAGTCGATGTACTTTCCCAAATCCCTTTCGAAAACGTCGGGATCGTCTCCCTCCCAATCGTAGTAGAGCTCGGTCTTGACCATCGAGAAGAAGTTTTCAGCCTTCGCATTGTCGAGGCAGTTTCCTTTGCGGGACATGGACTGGACGATCCCCATCCGCTCAAGCGCGAATCTGTAGGCGGGCATCTGGTACTGCCAGCCCATGTCCGAATGCAGCAACGGGGCGCCTTCGCCATCGAGCCTGCCCTCGAGGCCCGCCAACATCTCGAGGACCATCTTCATGTTCGGGGACCTGGATATCGAGTAGGCGACGACCTCGTCGTTGTAAAGGTCCACCACGGGCGAAAGGTAGAGCTTCGTGCCGCCCACCTTGAATTCGGTGACATCGGTCACCAGCTTGGTCATCGGGTCCTCCGCCTTGAAGTCGCGGGCCAGCAGGTTCGGGGAGGACTTGCCGACCTGGCCCATGTAGGATCGGTTGTTGGTGGTAACTTAAAAATGAACATATCGGCTTGATCAATTTGAGCACAAAGGCAGACATGCCGACCAACGCAATCGACTAACTTGGTTCCTGCCAGGGAAACCAACCAAGGAGGTCGGAAAGGTATGATCAGCATGTCGCAAACCTATTCTATACGGCAAATGAGGAAGAACGGCGAGTCCATATCGGAAATCGCCCGCAAGACGGGCGTCTCGCGCAACACGGTGTACGCGAAGCTCGCGATCTCGGACCTGTCGCCGCGGATGCCCGTGAAGAGGGGCAAGGCCAAGACGCTCGACAGGTACCGCGGGGTCATAGAGTCGTGGCTCGACGAGGACGCCGCGAACTGGCGCAAACAGCGCCACACCGCCCGCCGCATATGGCAACGCCTTCGCGACGAGCACGGCGTCGAGTGCTGCGAATCGACCGTCCGGCATTACGTCCGCGACCTCAAGGCGCTGAGGAAGGCCGTTTCCGAGTCGTACCTCGACCTCGTTTGGCGGCCCGGCGAGGCGCAGGCCGATTTCGGGGAGGCGGATTTCTGCGTCATGGGAACGAGGCGGCGGCTGAGTTTCTTCGTGCTCTCGTTCCCCTATTCGAACGTCGGGTTCGCCCAGGTGTTCCCGTCCGAGAACTCCGAATGCGTGTGCCAAGCCCTCAAGCAGGTGTTCGAATACATAGGAGGGGTCCCATCCCGCATCGTGTTCGACAACGCCACCGGCGTCGGGCGCAAGGTCTGCGGCGGCGTCAGGACCGCCGAGACCTTCGCGGCCTTCGCCGCCCATTACGGCTTCGAATTCGGCTTCTGCAACCCGAATTCCGGCCACGAGAAGGGCAACGTGGAGAGGAAGGTGTACTTCATCAGGCAGAACCTCTTCGTTCCCGTGCCAAGGCTGTCCCGCGTCGAATCGTACAACGAGAAGCTCCTGGACCGATGCCTCGGGCTTGCCAAGGAGCATTACAAGAAAGGCGTGAACGAGGACGGGCTGTTCGGCGAAGACCGCGCCGCGCTGGCCGGATTGCCGGAAACGCCGTTCGAGGTGGTCCGCTACGTCGACTGCAAGGCCGACAAGCAGGGCAAGGTCCAGATAGACGGCCGCCATTGGTACTCGGCGGACCCGTCCCTCGCGGGCGAGCGCCTCATCGCGGGGCTGGGCGCCACGATGCTGTCGATATACACCTCGGCCGGCGAATACGTCTGCTCGCACGAGCGGCAGTACGGCGCCGCCCCCACCGATTCCTCGAGCCCGGCGAGCCAGTTGCCGCTTCTTGCCGCCAAGCTGGGCGCGTGGCGCAACAGCTCGGTGCGGTCGGCGATGCCCGATGCGCTGCGGGATTACATGGACGGCCTCGGCAGGCGCGAATTGGGCGACGGCCTGAGGCTGATGAGGGACCAAGTCCAGCGTTCGGGCTGGGACGCGACCGTCGGCGCGATGCAATGCGCGCTGGAATCGACCGGCAGGATCGACGCTGCGAGCGTCGCGGTGGCCGCCGCCAGGGCCGAGGGCGGCGCCATCGAGTACGACGAGCCCGTTGACCTCGGCGTCTACGACGCGGCGCTGCGGAAGGCGGTGTAGCATGGCGATAAGGTCCAAGGGCGACGCCGAGCGGATGCGCGCGCTGGCCCGCAGGCTATACATCAGCAACGACACGATCGACTGGTTCCTTTCGTCGTCGAACGCGGCGCAGCTGCGGGCGGTGAGCGAGCTCATCGAGCACGAGATGGCGGTTCGGGAGGAATCCAAGCGCGCGAGGCTGTTCAGGAGGGCGAAATTCCCCCAGGTGAAGTCGTTCGAGGGGTACGACTTCTCGCAGGTGGCCTTTCCCGACGGCTATGGCGTGGACGACCTGAAATCGCTGTCGTTCGTCGAAGCCGCGCAGGACTTCGTGTTCCACGGGCAGACGGGCCGAGGGAAGACCCACCTCGCGATAGCCGTCGGCCACGCGTGCGTGATGGCGGGGAAGGCGGTGCGCTTCTACACCGCCGCCGAGCTCGCGCTGGCGCTTTCGAAGGCCCGGCGCGAGCTCGCCCTCGAGGCGATGATGAGGGACATAGCGAAGAACGACCTGGTGATACTCGACGAATTCGGATACGTGCCCCTCGATACGGAAAGTGCGCGGCTGCTCTTCCAGGTGGTGTCGAGCTGCTACGAGAGTCGCAGCATGATATTCACGACGAACATCGAGTTCTCGAAATGGGGAACCGTCCTCGGCGACGACAAGCTCGCATCGGCCATGATCGACAGGATAGTCCACCATGGGAGGCTCGTGGAGTTCAACGGGGCAAGCCACCGCATGGATGCCGCCTTGATGCTCGGAAGGGCAAAAAAACAGTGAAGGACGTGTCTGCCAAAGTGCTCAAATGCAACGTGCCGCTTTGTTAACATTTTGCTTGCCACAAACAATCGGTACTTCCTGCGCCTGCGGGTCCGGCACAGCAGCCCCTCCTCGCGCATGACCTTGAGCACCGTCTTGTCGGCGATACGGATGCCGGCCGCTTTGCGCAACGCGACGGCAACGCGTCGGTATCCATACCTGAACTGAGATTTCTCGCATATCTCCACTATGACCGGCCGCTCGGTCGCCTGCCTGTCGGAGGGAGGGTTCGCCTCGTGGTAGTAGTAGGTGGAACGCGACATCCCCATGAGCTTCAGGAGCGTGGAGAGTGGGTATTCCCGCCTCAGCGACTTCACTATCTCGTGCTTCCGCCTGTTGCCGAGAGGTCCGTCGCCGAGGCGGCCATTCGTTTTAAGA
>NZ_JBNPKM010000022.1:0-17460 GCF_050312955.1 Collinsella sp. SGI.241 | reverse complement strand
AGAAATTGAGGACTTTCTAAGGATGCTCATTACGGTTGAGCCTCCGTATACCTTTGTTATTGACGCGCCTTGGGAATCTGGCAAGACATTCTTTGTAAAACAAGTAGTGAGAGTCCTTCAAATGGCAAATCCGACTCTCGACCACGATTTAGAGACACTTAACGCGACACTAGGAGAAACCGCAACGGAACTCCCAGCGATGCCATGCCTCCCCTTTTATTTCAACGCATGGGAAGACGACCATTTCGACAATCCGATCTTGCCTATATTGGACTCTATCGCTAACGCCGCAGACGAACAAAGCGTCAAGGGAGGAAAGGATTTCGGTAAGGGAGTCATTAGCGTCATAGAAACCGCCGCCTCCATTATCGGATACGGCGTTGACATTAATGGAATCATTGAAAATTTCAGCGGCACTGATTTTCTCGAACAGTACAAAGCGGAAAAGAGCTTAGGAGCAAAATTGGCGAGCTCATAAAGAACCATCTGCCCAAGATAGCCAAACGAGCCATCATCTTTATCGACGAGCTCGATCGCTGCCGGCCCGAATTCGCCATAAAGGTACTCGAGCAGACCAAAACCCTGTTTCAGCAAGAAAACATTGTTGTACCTTTTTGCACAACAAAAAAGCCACTCTAACCAGCGGCTTTTCTTCTATAGAAAACAAAAAAGGCGACCGCCCGCGAGGACGATCGCCTTTACTGCTTCTTGTGTTGTTTGTGCTAGGCGCGGGTCTTGATCTCCTCGGTCACCTTGGCAACAAACTCGTCAACGCTCATCGGGACGGTCTCGTTGGAGCGATCGCGGACGGAGATGTTGCCGGCCTCGACCTCTTTCTCGCCCAGGATGAGCATGTAGGGCACGCGGTCAATGGAGCGGGCCTCGCGGATCTTGTAGCCGATCTTCTCGTCGCGGTCGTCGCAGACCACGCGAATGCCGGCCTCTTCCAGCTTGGCGCACACCTCGTGGGCATAGTCGCGGCTCTTCTCGGAAACCGGAAGTGCCTTGACCTGCACGGGGGCAAGCCAGGTGGGGAACTTGCCCGCAAAGTGCTCGATCAGAATGCCAATAAAGCGCTCGATGGAGCCAAAGCACACGCGGTGCAGCATAATGGGGCGCTTCTTGGTGCCGTCGGCGTCCACGTACTCCAGGTCAAAGTTGAGCGGCATCTGGAAGTCGAGCTGAACGGTACCGCACTGCCAGGTACGGCCGAGCGAGTCCTCCAGGTGGAAGTCGATCTTGGGGCCGTAGAAGGCGCCGTCGCCCTCGTTGACCTCGTAGTCCATGTGCAGCTGCTCAAGAGCGGTGCGCAGACCCTCTTCGGCTCGTGCCCAGTCCTCGTCAGAACCCATGGAGTCCTCGGGGCGGGTGGAAAGCTCAACGTGATACTTAAAGCCAAACTTCTGGTACACGGAGTCGATAAGGTTGACCACGCCCACAATCTCGTCGGTCAGCTGGTCGGGGCGCACAAACAGGTGGGCGTCGTCCTGGTTAAAGCAGCGCACGCGGAACAGGCCGTGCAGGGCGCCGCGCAGCTCGTGTCGGTGCACCAGGCCAATCTCGCCGGCGCGAATGGGCAGCTCACGGTAGGAGTGCGGCTTGGAGGCGTACACCAGCACGCCGCCCGGGCAGTTCATGGGCTTAATGCAGTACTCTTCGTCGTCAATGACGGTGGAGTACATGTTGTCCTTGTAGTGGTCCCAGTGGCCCGAGGTCTTCCACAGTTGCTTGTTCATGATGAGCGGCGTGGAGATCTCCACGTAGCCGGCCTTGTGGTGGATCTCGCGCCAGTAGTCCAGCAGCGTGTTCTTAAGGATCATGCCGTTGGGCAGGAAGAACGGGAAGCCGGGGGCCTCGTCGCGCATCATAAAGAGGTCCATCTCGCGGCCGATCTTGCGGTGGTCGCGCTTCTTGGCCTCCTCCAGCATGCGCATGTGCTCGTCGAGCTCTTCCTTGGTGGCAAAGGCAACGCCGTTGATGCGGGTGAGCATCTTGTTGTCCTTGTCGCCCTTCCAGTAGGCGCCCGAGACGCCGGTGAGCTTAAAGGCCTTGAGGGCCTTGGTGTAGCAGATGTGGGGGCCGACGCACATGTCGATGTAGTCGCCCTGCTGGTAGAAGGTGATACGGGCGTCGTCGTCCAGGTCGCCGATGTGCTCGACCTTGTACTTCTCGCCGCGCTCCTCCATAAGGGCGATGGCCTCGGCGCGGGGCTTCTCGTACACGGTGAACTTGAGGTTCTCCTTGACGATCTTTTTCATCTCGGCCTCGATCGCGGGGAAGTCGTCCTCGCTGATCTTGACGCCCTCGGGCAGGTCGACGTCGTAGTAAAAGCCGTTGTCGGTCGCGGGGCCGTAGGCAAAGTCGGCCTGGGGGTACAGGCGTTTGATGGCCTGCGCCATGATGTGCGCGGCGGAGTGGCGGATGACGTGCGTGACCTCGTCCTGCGGGAGCTCGGCCACCGAACCGTCATTGTAGAGTGCCTTCATGGGTATGTTTTCTCCTCTCGGATGCCTTGTGCAAGTGCTGCTTGGCGCCGTGCAGTGTGCATTGCGCTTGCCGGCGCGTGCGTTTTGACTTGCATCATTATAGGCAGGTTACCTAGGTATACAAGCGCCCGCCGCACCTTAATGGCACGGCGGGCGATTTTCTACGCATGCTTCATCGCGTGGGGCGGGTGCGGCTTGCGCGCGGCGCGCGGGGCCCGTGGCTTGCGGCCGGCCCGGCGATGGATGCGCTACTGGATGCGAGTTCGGCAGTAGGGGCAGACCTTCCAGTGTGCGTCGAGCGGGCGATGGCAGCTGGGGCACACGTTGCGAACCTGGGTGTCGCACACCGGGCAGACCACAAAGTCCTTCTCGATGGGCGCACCGCACTGCGGGCAGGTGCCGTACTGGGCAAGCTGACGCTCGCGCAGGGCCATGTCCAGCTCCTGCTCCTCGCGGTCGGCCGCATAGGAGTGCGGGCGCAGGACCAGGTAGGCGATGAGGCCTACAAACGGGATGAGGGCAATAATGCCCCATGCCACGTAGGCACTGGCGCCGCGGCGGCGGGCGTCAATAAACACATAGACGACCGACAGCACGTACAGGGCGATGATAAAGCCAACAAAGGCATAGATGACGCCCATAAGCTGCGGCGACATGAGCTCAGAGATGTACTTGGACATTACGGATACCTTTCGGGGTAGTTACAACTCGAGTTAGTGTAACACGGGGGTTAACGATTTGGCAGGTCGCAGGCATGGGCGGATAGAAACATCTCAATCTGTAACAGGTGAGAGCGGAATCCGGGTCCAGATGTTACAGAATTAGACAAACCGTTCTCTCCCAGACTTAAATCTCAATCTGTAACATCTTGGCTCCAGAATCAGTCCCTACTGTTACAGATCAAGATGAACGGTGAGCCCTCCGTTAAATATCTCAATCTGTAACAGCTAGGGGCCAGAAACCCTTCTATCTGTTACAGATCAAGACAAAGGAAAATGTCCAATCTCAATATCTCAATCTGTAACAACAACTCGGCAAAAACAGGTCTAACTGTTACAGATTTAGACATTCGAAACCGACTGATGGGTTCATCTAAATCTGTAACATCTAGACCCCAAAACGGTCCCGAGATGTTACAGATCGAGACAGATGACCTCTCCCTGACTTTAAATCTCAATCTGTAACACATAGGACCGATTTTCTACTCTTACTGTTACAAATCAAGACAAACAGAGGGCCCGCCTGGCAAACGTCTCGATCTGTAACATCTGGAACCCAACTCTTCTGCTTACCGTTACAGAACGAGACAAACCTTTGACAACAGGGGTGCCAGACGAGGTCACCGATTGACCTGAGTCTCCCCCCTCGCCTGCCGTTGGCGGATGCAGCGGGGCTGTTCGCCGCATTGCCGCTGCGCGGGGGATGCGCACACCGTAGGATAGCCTTATTGACAGCCTGTCAACTCGTCTTGGAGGCACTGTGACAGAAACGTTTGATATCGCGATTGTGGGCGCGGGCATCACCGGATGCGCCATCGCGCGGCAGCTCGCACGCTATGACCTGTCCATCTGTGTGGTCGAGGCGGCCAACGACATTGCGCTGGGCGCGTCGAAGGCCAACGGCGGCCTGGTGCACGCCGGCTACGATCCGGCGCCGGGCACCGTAAAGGCGCAGGTCAACGCCCGCGGCTGCGAGCTATATGGCACGTGGGCCCAGGAGCTGGGCTTTTTGTTTTGCCGCACCGGGTCCATGGTGCTGGGCTTTAGCGACCAAGACCGCGCGCAGCTGGAGCAGCTGCAAAGCAACGGGCTGGCAAACGGCGTACCCGAGTTGGCGATCATCGGGGCCGAGCGCATCCACGAGCTGGAGCCGCGCGCCAGCGCCCAGGCCACGTGCGCGCTGTGGTGTCCCTCGACCGGCTATGTCGATCCGTTTGAGGTCGCCATCGCCGCGATGGAGAACGCCGTAGCCAACGGCGTGACGTTTGTGCGCTCCGCACCGGTGGAGACGATCGAGGTAGCTCCCGGCGCTGGCGACAGGAGCGGTGACGGGACCGCTCGTTTTACGCTGGTGACACCGGCCGGTGATGTGCGCTGCCGCTATTTGATTAACGCGGCGGGCAACGGCGCCGCAGACATCTCGCATATGGCGGGCGCCGAGGAGTTCCAGATGGTCTGGCGCCAGGGTAACATTGTGGTGCTGGACAAGGAGCCGCGTGCACTCATGCCGCTCTACCCCGTTCCCACGCCGGTTTCCAAGGGCGTCATCGTCACGGGCACCGTCCACGGCAACACGGTGATCACCGCGACGGCCGCTGTGCGCGAGGCGGGCGACACGCAGACCTATGCTGGCGACGTAAACGCGCTGCTGGGCGGCGCGCGCAAGCTGGTGCCCGACCTGGACACGCGCCGCGTGGTGCGAGCGTTTGCCGGCGGGCGTCCGGTCATTAAGGGAACGAACGACTTTTTTATTGGACAGTCCGCCGTGGTACCGTGGCTGTTCCAGGCGGCGGGCATTCAGTCGCCGGGCGTAGCGAGCGCTCCGGCCATTGCCGAGCGCATGGAGCAGGTGCTGCGCGAGGCGAGCGTTGCTTTGCGCGAGCGGGCCGATTGGGATCCGATTCGCCGTGCGCCGGACGACTTCGACCGTGCGCCGCTTGCGCGCAAGGAGGAGCTCATTGAATCCGACCCCGCGTGGGGGCAGATCGTCTGCCGCTGCGAGACGGTGCCCGAGGCCGAGATCGTAGCCGCGATCCGACGCCGCCCGGGTGCGGTTTCGGTCGAGGGCGTCAAACGCCGCTGCCGCGCCGGCATGGGTCGGTGCCAGAGCGGCTTTTGCCAAAGCCGCGTGGTGCGGATTCTGGCCCGCGAGCTGGGCTGCGATCCCAGCGAGGTGCTGCTGGAGGACACTGGCTCGTGGCTCGTTGAGGGACCTTTGAAGGGGGTGCGCTAGGATGGCGACAAGTATCGATATGGGTGCGGTATCGGGCGTCGAGTGCACTTGCACAGATGCCGACAGGGTATCAATTGCTGCCGGCGCCGTGCAGACGCAGGCGTTCGACGTAGTCGTTATCGGCGGCGGACCTGCCGGCATGGCGGCCTCACTTGCCGCACACAAGGCCGGAGCGCGCGTGGCCATCGTGGAGCGCGAACAGCACCTGGGCGGCATCCTGCGCCAGTGCATCCACCCGGGCTTTGGCCTCTCACACTTTAAGCAGGAACTGACCGGTCCCGAGTACGCACAGCGCTTTATCGACCAGGTGCGCGAAACCGATATCGCACTGTTCCTGGACAGTATGGTGATTGGGATCGACTCAAGCGAGGAAAAAGTCGCAGGCACGGGCGCAAGTGGCGCGGCGAGCGATGCCTCGGCACACACCGTCACGCTCATGAGCCCCGCCGGCATGTTGCAGCTCACCGGGCGCGCCGTCGTCCTTGCCATGGGGTGTCGCGAGCGCACGCGCAGCGAGATCAAGATCCCCGGCAGCCGCCCCGCCGGCGTGTTTACCGCCGGCCTGGCGCAGCGATACATCAACATCGACAACCTCAAGCCCGGCTCGCGCGCCGTCATTTTAGGCTCGGGCGACATTGGGCTCATCATGGCGCGTCGCTGCACGCTCGAGGGGATTTCGGTCGAGGGCGTGTACGAGCTTATGCCATACGCCAACGGCCTGCGCCGCAATGTAAAGAATTGCCTGGACGATTTTGGCATTCCGCTGCACCTGTCCACCACCGTCACACGCGTGATTGGGCACGACCGCGTGGAGGCCGTCGAGGTGAGCCAGGTCGACGAAAATCTGGTGCCCATTCCGGGGACCGAGCGCATCGTTCCGTGCGACACACTGCTGCTTTCGGTAGGTTTGATTCCCGAGAACGAGCTTTCGGTAGGCGCGGGTGTTGAGCTTGACCCGCGCACGCGCGGCGCCGTGGTGGACCAGAGCCTGCAGACGGGCGTGCCAGGCATCTTTGCCTGCGGCAACGTGCTGCACGTGCACGACCTGGCCGATAACGTGACGGCCGAGTCCGAGCGTGCCGGTGCGGCTGCAGCGACGTACGCGCTGGGGACCGGCACGGATGTCGAGACGGGCGCTGGCTGCCAGCTCACGGTCTCCCCTGCCGACATTGCCGGCTACGCGCTGCCGGGACGCATTACGGCCGTGGCACTCACCAGGCTCAACTTCCGCGTGCGCCGGCCGGTCGATGCCGCCCGCGTGCGCATTCTGGCGGACGACGAGGAACTGCTTACGGGCAAGGTCCGCGCGTTTAAACCGAGCGTTATGGAAAGCTTCCCGCTGCCGGCAAAGGTGATACAGCGAGCGCTCGACCTGGGTGCCAGCGAGATTATCCTTTCCGTCGAGCCCGTCGAGGAGGCATAGCCATGAGCACAAATGCGATCGAGACGCTACAGTTCAACTGCACCACCTGCCCATCCGAGTGCCTCCTTACGGTGGAAGTGGAGCGCGGGGCCGACGACCGCGTGGCGACGGTGCGCGCCGTGACCGGCAACAGCTGCCCGCGCGGCGATAAGTTCGCACATCAGGAGCTCACCTGCCCCATGCGCGTCCTCACTACCACCGTGGCAGTATCAGGCGGCGACGAGGCACTGCTGCCCGTTCGCACGGCCGAGGCCATCCCGCTGGCACTCCACGCCCAAGCCATGGACTTCATCCACGGCCTAGTGGTCAAAGTCCCCATCCGCATGGGCGATGTAGTCCTCCCCAACCTCCTAGACACCGGTACCGACCTCATCGCCAGCATGGACATCGACCCGGCCTAAGCAGCTCGTTTGGGACGGCGCTCTTTTAGCTACCCCGCATCCGCCCCGCCCCTCCTCAATTGCGGTGAAATAATTCCCGATTTCCGCCAAAACCCCGGCATCAAGGAACTATTCCACCGCAACTTGCCTTGGGATCGGTATTTAGCTTGTGCCTGCTTTAGTGCCATTTCAAAACTATGCCGGATTACGGGGCTGATTCGGAGACCCCCACCCATACCGGCAATTTTCGATTTTTGATAAGCCTTCTACCTGCGGTTTTAATTTCGCGATTTTTCCCATGGTCAAGTAATACAGGTCCAGCCCCGTAATCCGCCATAGTTTTGAAACCAGCCCATTTGGGACGGGACCATATTGACTACTTTTACCTATCAGCTCGCATGTTTGACGCAGCTAAAATAGCCCCGTCCCAAATTGACTACCCTGGCATTGGGGATACCATGGTGGCAACCTAACGAAAGGACGATGTATGGCACATGTCGATGACCAGCGCGTGGCACGCGTGCTCGATGCGCTCGAGGCTCAGCACCCCGGCGCGCAGCTGCTCGTAAACGACCCGTGGTCGATTTATTACCTGACCGGCTTTTATGCCGATATGTTCGAGCGTTTTTGCGGCGTACTGCTCGCACGCGGTAGCGAGCCCGTGATCTTGGTCAACGCGCTGCATCAGCTGCCCGAGTATGACAATGCCCGCGTCGCGTACCACACCGATACCGACGTCGTGGCCGACGCCATCGCTCGCGAGGTTGATCCGACCAAACCGCTCGGCATCGACACCGTCATGCGCTCCGGCTTCTTGATGCCCCTCATGGAGCGCCATGCCGCGAGCGAATTCTTCCTAGGCGATTTTGCCGTGACCGCCGCGCGAACCTACAAAGACGCCGGCGAGCAGGAGCTTATGCGCGTGTCCTCGGCCGCTAACGACGCCGTGATGGCCGACGCGATCGAGCTCGTCCACGAAGGCGTGACAGAGCGCGAGATCGCCGACCAGATGCTTGGCCTGTATCGCAAGCACGATTGCGAGGGCTTTAGCTTTCCGCCCATCGTGAGCTTTGGCGCCAACGCCGGCGACCCGCACCACGAGCCAGACGATACGGTACTCAAGCGTGGCGACGTGGTGCTGTTCGACATTGGCGGGCGTCGCCGCAACTATTGCTCGGACATGACGCGCACGTTCTTTTGGGGCGAGCCGGACGAGGAGACGGCACGCATCTACGACATCGTGCGCCGCGCCAACGAGGCCGCTGAGGCGCTCATCGCACCGGGCGTGCGTATGTGCGACCTGGACCGTGCCGCGCGCGACGTGATTGAGGACGCGGGTTATGGCAAGTACTTTACGCACCGTCTGGGACACTCGATCGGCCTGCAAGACCACGAGCCGGGTGACGTCTCGCTCGTCAACGAGCAGGTCGTGGAGCCGGGCATGACGTTTTCCATCGAGCCGGGCATCTACCTCCCCGGCCGCACCGGCGTCCGCATCGAGGACCTTGCCCTGGTCACCGAGAGCGGCGTCGAGATCCTCAACGCCTACCCCCACGATCCGGTCCGCCTAGACTAGGCAATGCGGCAAAGGGACAGCCCCTTTGCCGCATCACATGAATGTCGCCACGAAATGGGCCTATCTACTACGTTTAACCCGCATGGGGCGACCATGCGGGTATTTTTTGAAAATTGGCAAGCCTTCTACCTGCGGTTTTGATTTTGCGATTCTCGGCATGGTTGAGGGTAGCCGGTCAAACGTAGTAGATAGGCCCATTTCGTGGAGAGCAAGCAAACTAGCTACTCTGCGGAAGGGATCTAGCGGAGCAGACCGGCAACTTCGCCGGCCAGGGTGATGGTACCTGCTGCTACGAAGGGCTCGCCTGCGGCCTCAAAGGCTGCGAGGGCCTCGGACACGCTGGGGTACACGCCTGCGAGCTTATCGGAGTCCACCAGGGCAGCAAGCTCCTCCGCCGGCAAGGCGCGATCGGAATCGGTCTGTGTGACGACCACGCGCGAGAAGGCCGGGATCAGCACGTCGACGATACCCGCCACGTCCTTGTCTGCCAGCGCGGCGCACAGCAACGTGGGGCGATTCTCTACGCACGGATCGATCTCGTCCAAGGCGCTCACAAAGTTCTCGCAGCTCTGGGGGTTATGGCAGGCGTCGATCAGCTTGAGCGGGTCGGTTCCCAACACATCAAAACGGCCCGGCGTGGCACAGCCCATAAGCGAAGCATCAAGCGCCTCGTGGTCGAGCTCGCGACCCAGATACCCCTCGCAGAGCATAATCGCGCACGCGGCATTCTGCGGCTGATACGCCGGCTTAACCATGCTCGACGTGTAAATCGCACGCGGCGTGGTACAGCTAAACTCAACCGTATCGCCCACATGCGCCGGCACCTTGGTCGTGGCGTGGCTCACCACCAGCGGCACCACACCACACTCGCGACAACGGGTGTCCATAACGCGCTGAACGCTCGGCTCATGCGTGCCCTCGCCCAGCACAACCAGGCGTCCGGGCTTAATGACGGCGGCCTTCTCCCCCGCAATGGCCTCGAGCGTATCGCCCAGAATGCGCGTGTGGTCGAGTCCGATGCCCGTGATGGCAACGGCGACGGGATCGGTCGCGCTCGTGGCGTCCCAGCGACCGCCCATGCCGACCTCGAGCACGGCGACATCCACGCGAGCCTCGGCAAACACCACAAGCGCGGCGGCCGTCAGCAGGTCAAAAGGCGTGATGGTATAGGCACGCTCCCCCGCCACCACGCGGCGCGCATTCACTCGATGCCCCGCCTCAACAGCAGCAGAAACGCCACGGGCAAACGCCTCATCGCTTACGACGTGCCCATCGACCTCCATGCGCTCGGGATAGCGAACAAGCTGCGGCGACGTATAAAGCGCAGCCTTGAGCCCCTCGCCGCGAAGGATAGCAGCCGAAAAACGCGTGGTCGAAGTTTTGCCATTGGTACCGGCAACCTGAATGCAATCAAAGTACTCGTCCGGCCGCCCCAGCTCATCGAGCATATCGACAACTGTCTCGAGCAGAGGACCAGCATCCCCAGAAATCCGCCCCGTATCGGCAGCAAGCCCCACAGCCTCACCAAACGAAAGCAACTCAAACGAGAACGGCACAGAATACGACCCAGAACGCTTAGCCATAACCCAAAGTCTCCAATTACAGAAAAAGAGGCCCATCAAAAAGAATGAGCCACTCGCGTTGATAATTTCAGCCACTATCCGCTTGCAGCAGAATCAAGGCCACAACCCCGTGGCCCTGACAGGCAGCGGACGCCCCCGTAACCGCTATGGGAGCGGTTTGGGGCTTTGCTCGATACAAGTTCCGCACGAGCCGAAGGCCACTTAATGTGGCCTTCGTGCGAGCAGGACTGTCCGCAGTAGCGAGCAATGCCCCAAACCGCGTCCCCCAGTAACGCCTACGAGAAGTCAGCAACCTGAGCAGTCAGCGCCTCCAGGATCTCCTTGAGCTCAGCTGCACGGTCCCTCTTCTTCTGGACCACCGCGGGCGCGGCCTTGGCCACAAAGCCCTCGTTGGCGAGCGTCTTCTCGCAGCCGGCGAGCTCCTTCTGGGCCGCGGCAATCTCCTTCTCCAGACGTGCCTTCTCGGCCGAAAGATCGACCTTGCCCTCGAGCACCACAAAGACCTCGACGCCGCTGTCGACCACGGCGATGCTCGCGGCCGGCTTCTCAACATCGGTACCCATGACCAGCGAGGCGGTATTGGCCAGCGGCTCGATGGTCGAGCGCAGGCTCTCGAGCTTCTCGATGTCCTCGGCACCGGCACGCACGACCACGTCGAGCTCGGCCTTGGGGCTCAAGCGATAACGCGAACGCGTGGCGCGGGCCGCAGAAACAACGGTGCGACACAGCTCAAACGCGCGCTCGGCGTCCTCGTCGACATACTTGACATAGTCGGCAGGCTCGGGCCACTTGGCGATCATGAGCGCCTCGGCGCGGTCCACGTTGCCCTCGGCGTCCAGGTCGAGCACGCTCGCCGGCATGTTGTCCCAGATCTCCTCGGTGACAAACGGCATGAGCGGGTGCATCAGGCGAATAGAGGTATCGAGCACAAAGATCAGGTTTCGCTGCGCCTGCAGACGGCCCTCGCCCTTCAGGCGCGCCTTGGTGACTTCGACGTACCAGTCGCAGACCTCGTTCCAGAAGAACTGCTGAACGCCGCGGGCCATGTCGCCAAAGGTGTAGTTCTCGATGCCCTCGGTAACCATCTTGACGGCCTTGGCCAGACGGCTGAACATCCAGGCGTCGGCCGGCGTCTCCACGACGGGCTCGCCGGGCGTGTAGCCCTCCATGTTCATAAGCAGGAAGCGGCTAGCGTTCCAAATCTTGGTCACAAACGACTTGGCCTGCTCGGTACGCGGGCTGTCGATAAGCTTCTTGGTCTTCTTATCGATGTTCGCGTCAAACTTGACATCCTGGTTGTTGGTGCAGAGCGTCAGCAGGTTGAAGCGCATGGCGTCGGCACCGTACATGCCAATGAGGTCCATGGGGTCAACGCCGTTGCCCTTGGACTTGGACATACGGCTGCCGTCCTTGGCAAGAATCGTCGGGTAGATGACGACATCCTTAAACGGCACCTCGTCCAGGAAGTACAGCGAGCTCATGACCATGCGGGCGACCCACAGCGCGATGATGTCGCGCGCGGTGACGAGTGCCGTCGTGGGGTGATGTCCCTCGAGCAGCTCCGGCTTTTGGGGCCAGCCCTGCGTGGCGAAAGTCCACAGCTGCGAGCTGAACCAGGTATCCAGCACGTTCTCGTCCTGATGCACGTGATGACCGCCGCACTTAGGGCACACGTCGGTGTCCTCGGTAAGGGCATCCTCCCAGCCGCAGTCCTCGCAGTAGAACACGGGAATACGGTGGCCCCACCACAGCTGGCGGCTGATGCACCAGTCCTTGAGGTTCTCCATCCAGGTGGTATAGGTCTGCGTCCAACGCGCGGGGTGGAAGGTCACCTTGCCGGAGTTGACGGCGTCGAGCGCCGGTCCCTTGAGCTTGTCGACGGCCACAAACCACTGCTCGGACAGCCACGGCTCCAGTGCGGAGTCGCAACGGTAGCAGTGCATGACGGAGTGATCGTGATCCTCGACGTGATCGAGCAGGTCGTGCTCCTCAAACCACTTGATGACGGCCTCGCGGCACTCCTCGCGGGTCATGCCGGTAAACTCGCCGTAGCCCTCGACGACCACCGCATGCTCGTCAAAGATGTTGATCTGCGGCAGGTCGTGGGCCTGGCCCATGGCGTAATCGTTGGGGTCGTGGGCCGGGGTGACCTTGACAAAGCCGGAGCCAAAGTTGGCGTCGACATGCCAATCCTCAAAGATGGGGATCTCACGGTCGACGATGGGGAGCTTGACGGTCTTACCCACAAAGGCGGCCTTCTCGGGGTCCTTCGGGGAGACGGCCACGCCCGTGTCGCCGAGCATGGTCTCGGGGCGCGTAGTGGCGACGACGATGTAGTCCTGGCCGTTGACCGGCTCGGTCAGCGGGTAGCGCAGGTGCCACAGGTGACCCTTCTCGTCCTTGTACTCGGCCTCGTCGTCCGAGATGGCGGTGGTGCAGTTGGGGCACCAGTTGACGATGCGCTTGCCGCGGTAGATCAGGCCGTCGTGGTACCAGTCGCAGAACACCTTGCGCACGGCCTGGGCGTAGTCCTCGTCCATGGTAAAGCGCTCGTTATCAAAGTCGACGGAGCAGCCCATACGCTTGATCTGCTCGACGATGATGCCGCCGTACTCGTGGGTCCAATCCCAGCAGGCGTCGACAAACTTATCGCGGCCGATCTCCAGGCGGCTGATGCCCTCGCTCTTGAGCTTCTTGTCGACCTTGGTCTGCGTGGCGATGCCGGCGTGGTCGGTACCGAGCACCCAGCGGGTGGACCTGCCGCGCATGCGGGCCATGCGGATGATGGCATCCTGGATGGAGTCGTCGGTGGCGTGACCCATGTGGAGCTTGCCGGTCACGTTGGGAGGCGGAATGGTGACAGTGCAGTCGCCCACGCCCTCACGGCGCTTGTAGTAGCCGCCGTCGAGCCACTTCTGCAGGATCGCCGGCTCGTTGGTCGACGGATCGTAGTTTTTGGGCATCTCTTCCATATATCTCTCCCGTCCCACCGGGGAGGAATGTAGGCCCGCCAGGGTCTGCATTCCTCCCCTTAGGTATCGATTACTTCAGTCTGATACGACTTCGCTGAGGCTTAAACAAACACACAGAATAACACAGGTAGTTGGGGTTATTGCGTATATATAAAATAGCCTCCGACCGCGGGTGGTCGGAGGCTATTCAAATTCACATTTGCGAAACCTACCATTTAGGGACAGGTTTATTTTGGTCGGTTTTATATGGGCAAACGTCATTCTCCCTGATAAAACCTGCCAAAATAAACCTGTCCCTTTTTGGCAGGTTTACCCGTAGATGCGCTGGGGCTGTTCGGTGCCCTTTACGGAGGCTTCGGTCACGATGACCTTGGCGACTCCTTCCTCGCTCGGCAGGTCGAACATCGTCTGCTGCAGCACGTCCTCGCAGATGGAGCGCAGGCCGCGGGCGCCGGTCTTGCGGGCAAGCGCCATGCGGGCAATCTCGTGCAGGGCGGCGTCCTCAAACTCAAGTTCAACGTCCTCGAGCTGGAACATCTTGCGGTACTGACGCACAACGGCGTTCTTTGGCTCGGTCAGGATCGACACCAGGTCGTCCTCGTCGAGCGCCTGTGTCTGGGTGACGACGGGCGTACGTCCCACAAACTCGGGGATCATACCAAAGGCGTTGAGGTCCTGCGGGAGCACCTGACGCAGCAGGTCGTTCTCGTCGACCGAGGTGGGGCCGGCGATCTCGGAGTTAAAGCCCACGCCCTTGTTGCCCACGCGATCGGCGATAATCTTGTCCAGACCCACAAAGGCACCGCCGCAGATAAACAAGATATTGGTCGTGTCGATCTGCAGCAGCTCCTGCTGGGGGTGCTTGCGGCCGCCGGTGGGCGGAACGCTTGCCACCGTGCCCTCAAGGATCTTAAGCAGCGCCTGCTGAACGCCCTCGCCCGAAACGTCGCGGGTGATGGAGAGGTTCTCGGCCTTGCGGGCGATCTTGTCGATCTCGTCCACGTAGATGATGCCGACCTGCGCACGCTCGATATCGCCATCGGCAGCATTGATGAGCTTGAGCAGGATGTTCTCCACGTCCTCGCCCACGTAACCGGCCTCGGTGAGTGCGGTGGCGTCGGCGATGGCAAACGGCACCTCGAGGATGCGCGCGAGCGTCTGGGCGAGCAAGGTCTTACCGGTACCGGTGGGACCGAGCAGCAAGATGTTGGACTTGGCGAGCTCCACCTCGTCCATATCGTCGTCGAGCCGCGAACCCGCACCCGAGGCCTCGTCAAAGGCCGAAAGCGCGGCGCCGCCCTCGATCACGCGACGGTAGTGGTTGTACACGGCAACCGACATGGCGCGCTTGGCGTCTTCCTGACCCATGACATAGGCCGAAAGCTCGTCATAGATCTCGTGCGGGGTCGGCACGTGCGTGATGACCTGACGTACGTCGTCCTCGAGTTCAAAGCCCTCGGCCTCGGGATCCATGGCAGGCTGCCCGGCAGCCTGACCGTGGTCGTTGAGGAAGCCCGGCAGCTTGCCGTTGCAGGCGGCATCCATAAAGTCCGAAGCCAGCGACTCCTCCAAGATCTCGGAGCAGGCGGCAACGCACTCGTCGCAGATAAAGATGTTGGTAGGGCCCTTTACAAGGCGGCGCACCTGACCCTGCTCTTTTCCGCAGAAGGAGCAGCGGATGGGGTTGCCGTTCTCGTCAAAGTTGTCCTGCATGTTACCGGCCATCCTAGGCGTCCTTCGCGGCAAGATCGCGCGAGGTAACGATACGGTCGATCAGGCCGTAGTCAAGCGCCTCGGCAGCGGTCAGGTAGTTGTCGCGCTCGGTATCGGCCTGGACCTTCTCGATCGGCTGGCCCGAGGCGTCGGACAAGATCTGGTTGAGCTCGCGACGGGTCTTCTTGATCTCCTCGGCCACGATCTCGATCTCGGTCTGCTGACCCTGGGCACCGCCACTGGGCTGGTGAATCATGACCTTGGAGTGCGGCAGGCAGAAGCGCTTGCCCTTGGCGCCGGCCGAAAGCAGCACGGCGGCCATAGACGCGGCCATACCGACGCAAATGGTGGAGACCTGCGGCTTGATAAAGTTCATAGTGTCCAGAATCGCCAGGCCGGAGTAGACCTCGCCACCGGGCGAATTGATGTAGAGCGAGATATCCTTCTCGGCATCCTGGCTCTCAAGATGCAGCAGCTGGGCAACGACCAGGTTGGCGCTGACGGAGTTGATCTCCTCGCCCAAGAAGATGATGCGGTCGTTGAGCAGGCGCGAATAGATATCGTAGCTGCGCTCGCCGCGCGGCGTCTGCTCGATAACGTATGGCACGAGGGCGGAATCGAACTTAGCGATCATACGCATCTCCATTTCTCTCTTGCGGACCAAATTGGTTCTAGATAAACGTACGGTGCCCGCATGCTATGCATTGGCTGGCACCGTACGAAGCAACCGAATAACCGGTTTATAACTTTACCCCATCACGGGCGCCTGCATGCGCTCGCGGGAAAGGTGGCGAGAATTACTCGGCGTCCTTGGCGGTCTCGTCGACCTCGGTCACCTTGGCGTTCTCGACCAGGTGGTCGACGGCCTTGGAGCGACGGATGGACTCGCGGACGGCAGGCATGCGTCCATCGGCGATGAACTCGGCCTTGGAAGCCTCGACGTCCTTGACGCCGGCCTTCTCGAACTCGGCGTTGACGTCGTCCTCGGTGACCTCGATCTTGAGCTCACGGGCGAGGGCGTCGAGCGCCAGGGACTCGCGGGCAACATCGTTGGCCTGCTTGTGCAGGTCGCCGATGAACTGCTCCATGGTCAGGCCGGAAGCGGGCAGCCAGGTGTCCAGCGTCATGCCGCGGGCAGCGAGGTTGGACAGGAAGTTCTGGCCAAGCTCCTCAAAGACAGACTGCTCGTAGTCGGCGTCCATCTCCTCGAGCTGCAGGCGCTCGGCGAGAGCGGCGACGCAACGGTTCTCCTTCTCGGCCGGAAGGCGGGAAGCCTTGTCCTGCTCGATCTCGAGCTTGATGGCGTCGCGCATAGCGTCGATGCTGTCGAAGCCAAAGTCGGACTTGACGAGCTCGTCGGTGAGCTCGGGGGTGTTGCGGACCTTGATGCCCTTGACGGTGACCTCGACGGTGTGGGTCTCGGCCTCCTCGCCATCCTCGACCTCGTCGGTCCAGGTGACGGTCTTGACGTCGTCGACGTTAGCACCGATCAGAGCCTCGTTGAACTCCTTGGGGTTGCTGTCGCTACCGGCGATGAGCATGCGGCCCTCGGCAGCGAAGTTGTCGGCGTTCTCGACGGCCTTGAGGTCGACGGTAACGTAGTCCTCGGCCTCGACGGCGCGATCCTCGACGTCCTCGAAGGTGGCACGGTAGTTGAGGAGCATCTCGACCTGGTTGTTGATCTCGGACTCGGTGACCTCCGCGGGAGGCATCTCGATCTCGACGGCGTCGTAGGAGGAGAGCTCGGCGGCAGGACGCAGAGAGAACTCGACGGTGTAGGTGTAGTCCTCGTGATCCTTGGCGAGGTCGAGCTCCTTGTAGTCACCGTTCTTGGTGGGGACGATGTCCAGCTCGTTGAGGACGGCGGGCTCGTTGGCGGCGATCAGATCGTTGGTGGCCTGGGCGAGGGTGGCCTCGGCGCCAAGAGCAGCGTCGATGACCGGACGGGGAGCCTTGCCGGCACGGAAGCCCGGGAAGCGGTACTTCTTGGCGGTGTCCTTGTAGGCCTTCTTGATCGCGGCGTCGACGTCGGCGGCCGGGATGGTGACCGTAGCGGTGAGCTTGGCGTCCTTGACGTCAGAAGCGGTGATGTTCAACACGTTCCTCCTCATACTGCCCAGCTTATCTGAGGTGCTGGTACCTTTATGCAACAAAGTGTCGCGACGGCCGAGGCCGACGCAGGTGCGTTGGTGCGGGCGAAAGGACTCGAACCTTCACGGGAATCCCACCAGAACCTAAATCTGGCGCGTCTACCAATTCCGCCACGCCCGCATGAGCGCACAGACTAGGAATGATAGCAGATACGAACGGCAAGCGCACGCACACCTTTTTAGGCCCACGACCTCACCACGAGTTACAGCGGAACAGGGTAGCTA
>NZ_JBNPKM010000021.1:0-17496 GCF_050312955.1 Collinsella sp. SGI.241 | reverse complement strand
TCGTCACGGCCTCGCCGGTGTCCGCGTCGAGGGCGCAGACGGTGGTCGACCTCAGGTGGACGTCCATCCCGAACGCGGTAGAATACTTTGGCATGGGAGCCTCCCAACCTCGTTGCGGCGCGGCTGCGCCTATGGCACTTCAACATCATTGTCGCAGCCCCGACCCGCGGTCACGAGCGGGGGCTCCTATCTTTTTAGTGCCCTCGGATTGGGTCATAGTGTCTGTCCGTCCTCTACCTGCGGCGTTGCCATGGTCCGGATGCGGCACTTGGGGACGTTCCTCACTTTGGAAATGCGGCCCGCTCGCTGTCCGTCCTCTACCTGCGGCGTTGCCTTGCTTCGAATGCGGTAGTCGTTGGTAGTCATTGGGGCCCGCTCGCTGTCGTTGCCAAAACATCGGTGTTGCCGGAGTAGTCATTGGGACGTTCTTAAATGACTAGTCGAAAGGGACGCTCTTGCACCAAATCTGCTGATCCACATCGGGCTCGTCCTGTACTTTACCAAGATAAAGTGAACATGCAGATTCGTAACCCATTCGCAACCGTTCTATGGCACGATATTGAACGAATGCATGCTATGCGCCCAAATTTTTTGGGCAGAGTGGGAGACAGTATGGTCAAGCTGTACGAGGACGGCATCTACCTGCGCGGCGGCAGCGAGGTTGTGCCTGCGGCCGAGGCTGCCGAGCGCGGTATTACGCAGACGCCCGAGGATGCCAAGCGCGGCACCATCGCGTATTCGATCCTCCAGGCACACAATACGTCCGGCGACCCCGAGGCGCTCAAGATTCGCTTCGATGCCATGGCGAGCCACGACATCACCTTCGTCGGCATCATCCAGACGGCGCGCGCCTCGGGCATGGAGCAGTTCCCGCTGCCCTACGTGCTCACCAACTGCCATAACTCGCTGTGCGCCGTGGGCGGCACCATCAACGAGGACGACCACGTCTTTGGCCTTTCCGCGGCCAAAAAGTACGGCGGCATCTTCGTTCCGCCGCACATCGCCGTCATCCACTCCTTTATGCGCGAGAACTTCGCCGGTTGCGGCAAGATGATCCTGGGCTCCGACTCGCACACCCGCTATGGCGCCCTGGGCACCATGGCCGTGGGCGAGGGCGGCGGCGAGCTGGCAAAGCAACTGCTGCGCGACACCTACGACGTTGCCTATCCCGGCGTCGTCGCTATCTACCTCACGGGCGTCCCGCGTCCCGGCGTCGGCCCGCACGACGTGGCGCTCGCCATCATCCGTGCCGTTTTTGCCAAGGGCTATGTCAAGAACAAGGTCATGGAGTTTGTGGGCCCCGGCATCGCGAGCATGACGACCGATTACCGCAACGGCGTCGACGTCATGACCACCGAGACCACCTGCCTGTCGAGCATCTGGGCCACCGATGAGGACACGCACGCGTTTTTGGCCATGCACGGTCGCGGCGACGACTACCGCGAGCTCAAGCCCGCCGATGTCGCCTACTACGACGGTTGCGTCGAGGTCGATCTGTCGGGCATCAAGCCCATGATCGCGCTGCCATTCCATCCTTCCAACGGCTTTGAGATCGAGGAGCTCAACGAGAACCTCGAGGACATCCTGCATGAGGTGGAGCTCGAGGCCGCCAAGATCGGCGAGGGCAAGACGCACTTTAGCCTGCTCGACAAGATCGTCGACGGCAAGCTTCACGTGCAACAGGGCGTTATCGCCGGCTGCTCGGGCGGCAACTACGACTCCGTGGTCCAGGCTGCCCGCGTGCTCAAGGGCGCCAACACCGGCTGCGGCGAGTTCTCGCTGTCGGTCTATCCCACGAGCCAGCCCGTGGCGCTCGAGCTTACGCGCCGTGGCTATATCTACGACCTTATGGAGGCCGGCGCGATCGTGCGCACGGCGTTCTGCGGTCCGTGCTTTGGCGCCGGCGACACGCCTGCCAACAACGGCCTGTCCATCCGCCACACCACGCGCAACTTCCCCAACCGCGAGGGTTCCAAGCCGGGCAATGGTCAGCTGAGCGCCGTGGCCCTAATGGACGCTCGCTCCATTGCGGCGACGGCCGCCAACGGAGGCGTCCTGACGCCGGCGACCGACCTGCCCGAGGAGACTTGGGACGAGGCCTGCGAGTACACCTTTGACGACGCGCCGTATAAAAAGCGCGTGTACTGGGGCTTTGGCAAGGCAGAGCCTGCCGACGAGCTGGTCGAAGGCCCCAACATCAAGCCGTGGCCCGCGATGGAGCCTCTCGGCGACGATATCCTGCTCAAGGTGTGCTCCAAGATCATGGACCCGGTCACCACGACCGACGAGCTCATTCCCTCGGGCGAGACGAGCTCCTTCCGCTCCAACCCGCTGGGCCTGGCAGAGTTTACGCTCAGCCGCCGCGATCCGGCCTACGTGGGTCGTTCCAAGGAGGTCGACGCCGTGGAGAAGCGCCGCGTTGCCGGCGAGGCGGCGGGCGACCTGGCGGCACTCGATGCCGAGCTTGCCGGTGTGTTTGAGGCGCTGGCCGGCGCCGGCGTCGCGGCAGATGCCAAGGCGACCGAGTACGGCTCCATGCTCTATGCCAAGAAGCCCGGTGACGGTTCTGCCCGCGAGCAGGCCGCGAGCTGCCAGCGCGTGATTGGTGGTCTGGCCAACATCGTCCACGAGTACGCCACCAAGCGCTATCGCTCCAACGTGATGAACTGGGGCATGGTGCCCTTCCAGATGGAGGCCGAGCCCAACTTTGAGGTGGGCGACTACGTCTTTGTGCCGGGTATCCGCGCTGCGCTCGACGGCGACCTAAAGGACATCGCCGCCTACGTGGTGCGCGCCGATGGTGCGGTCGAGCAGATTGAGCTCTACATTGCCGATATGACGGCTGAGGAGCGTGCCATCGTCAAGGCCGGCTGCCTGATCAACTACAACAAGTTCAAGGCCGCTGTCGAGTAACGCACTTAATTGTCCGCCCGGGGCTTATCCTTTCCCGCCCGCTCACGCGCTTCGCGAGGGTCGCCCGAGGGAAAGGTGTGGCAGGGGCTACCGCGACGTTCTCGTTGGGTCTTGAGGGACGCTAATAAATAGACTTGCTTGATGCCGCCTCTGTTAATGGGGCGGCTTCTTTTTTGTCGAAAACCGCCACAAAGGGGACAGGCACCTTTGTGGCGGTTCTCGGTTTGTCTCGATCTGTAACATCTTGGCTGCTAAAAGTGGGCCTGGTGTTACAGATTTAGATTTTCGATTCGGGTGTCTTCTGTTCGTCTCGATTTGTAACAGATAGAGCTCTATTTGCCGAGTAGATGTTACAGATTGAGACAAACGGGTGCCGCTGGCCATTTCATCTTGATTTGTAACATCTGGAGCCATAAACAGTCGCTAGATGTTACAGATTGAGATAGTAAGGGGACAAGTCCGCAGCGGGTGAGCGTGCCTGCTCCCTATCGCTTAATCACTCAGAAAATCTTATATATAGAGACTTAGATTTGTGTATAAGATCGTACAAAGCTGGCAACAATACTTCTCGGACAACGTGAAGCCGCCCCGTAGGGCGGCCGCCCCAAGAGAGGTGATTCCATGAGAATCGATAAGCTAGCAATGACGTCGCGCGAGGCGTTGCAGACCGCCATGAGCACGGCTGCCGACGCGCAGGCCGGCGCGGTGGAGCCGATTCACCTGCTGTCCGCCCTGCTCGGTGCCGGCGAGCGCAATATCTCCGTGATTATCGAGCGCATCGGCGCCGACGCAGCCCAGCTTGCACACTCCACGCAAGATGCCATCGACCGCGCACCCAAGGTTTCGGGCGAGGGCCAGCAGATGGGCCTGTCCAACGAGCTCGTCCGTGTCATCGAGAAGGCCGAGAAAAAGGCCACCAAGATGGGCGACAGCTTTGTAGTGACCGAGCATCTGCTGATGGCGCTTGCCGAGGACAAAGGTGAGGCGGGCCGCGTGCTGCGCGATGCCGGCGTTACCAAGGAGCGTATCGAGCAGGTCTACGAGGAGCTGCGCGGCGATGACCGCGTGACGTCCGCCGAGGACAAGACCCAGTTTGAGGCACTGGAGCAGTACGGCCGCAACATCTGCGACCTGGCCCGTGCCGGCAAGCTCGATCCGGTTATCGGCCGTACCGACGAGATCCGTCGTACTATCCAGGTCCTGTCCCGTCGCACCAAGAACAACCCTGTGCTCATCGGTGAGCCGGGTGTCGGTAAAACGGCCATCGTCGAGGGCATCGCCCAGCGTATCGTGGCCGGCGACGTGCCGAGCACGCTGCGCGACCGCGACCTCATCGAGCTCGACATGAGCGCGCTGGTCGCCGGTGCCAAGTACCGCGGCGAGTTCGAGGACCGCTTGAAGGCCGTGCTCAAGGAAGTGCAGAAGTCCGAAGGCAAGGTCATCCTGTTCATCGATGAGCTCCACACCATTGTGGGCGCGGGTGCCACCGAGGGCTCCATGGACGCCGGCAACATCCTCAAACCGGCGCTCGCCCGCGGCGACCTGCACGCGATCGGTGCGACCACGCTCGACGAATACCGCAAGTACATCGAGAAGGACGCAGCGCTCGCCCGTCGTTTCCAGACCGTGATGGTCTCCGAGCCTACCGTCGAGGACACCATCTCGATTCTGCGTGGCCTCAAGGAGAAGTACGAGATCTTCCACGGCGTGCACATTACCGATAGCGCGCTCGTGGCCGCCGCCGATCTTTCCGATCGTTACATCGCCGACCGCTTCCTGCCCGACAAGGCCATCGACCTGGTCGATGAGGCCGCAAGCCGCCTGCGCATGGAGCTCGACAGCATGCCGGTCGAGATCGACGCCACCACGCGTCAGCTCACCCAGCTGCAGATCGAGGAACAGGCGCTCATGAAGGAGACCGACGACGCCTCCAAGGAGCGTCTGGAGACCCTGCGCCAGGAGATTGCCGAGGTTCAAGAAAAGCTCAACGTGCAAAAGGCCGGTTGGCTCAACCAAAAGAACGCCATCGACCATGTGCAGGAGCTCAAGGGCCAGCTCGATGAGGCCAAGAGCGAAGAGGAACGTGCGACGCGCAACGGAGACTTGGGCCGTGCGTCCGAGCTGCGTTACTCCGTGATTCCGGGTCTGCAACAGCAGATTCAGGATTCCGAGGCCGCGCTCGAGGCACAAAAGCAGCAGGACGGTGAAGGCCTCAACGAGCAGGTGACCTCCGACGAGATCGCCGAGGTCGTGAGCGCCTGGACCGGTGTGCCCGTCTCCAAGATGATGCAGGGTGAGCTCGACAAGCTGAAGGGCTTGGAAGGCGAGCTGCATAAGCGCGTCATCGGCCAGGATGAGGCCGTCTCCGCCGTCGCCGCGGCCGTGCGCCGTAGCCGTGCGGGCCTCTCCGATCCGGACAAGCCCATCGGCAGCTTCTTCTTCCTGGGCCCCACCGGTGTGGGCAAGACCGAACTCGCCAAGGCGCTGGCCGAGTGCCTGTTCGATGACGAGCGCGCACTCGTGCGTATCGACATGTCCGAGTACATGGAGAAGTTCAGCGTTCAGCGTCTGATCGGTGCGCCCCCGGGATACGTGGGCTACGACGAGGGTGGACAGCTCACCGAGGCCGTGCGCCGTCGCCCGTACTCCGTGATCTTGCTCGACGAGATGGAGAAGGCTCACCCGGATGTCTTCAACGTGCTGCTGCAGGTGCTCGACGACGGTCGTCTGACCGATGGTCAGGGTCGTCAGGTGTCCTTCAAGAACACGATCATCATCATGACGTCCAACGTGGGCTCCAAGGCTATCGCCGATCTTTCGGGCAAGGACGAGGAGGAGATGCGCCATCAGGTCGACGCGGCCATGGCTCAGACTTTCCGCCCCGAGTTCCTCAACCGTATCGACGATATCGTGGTGTTCCATCCGCTCGGCATGGCGCAGATCGAAAAGATCGTCGATATTCAGCTCGCCGACGTCCGCGCACGTCTGGCCAAGGAGCGCATGACGCTTGCCATCACCCCGGCGGCCAAGCAGATGCTCGCCGTGGGCGGTCTGGACCCGGTCTTTGGTGCCCGTCCGCTCAAGCGTCTGGTGCAGCGCGAGGTCGTGGACGCCATCGCCGCCGCTATCATCGACGGTACGGTGCGCGAGGGCGATCAGGTGACGGTTGACGTCGACAAGGACGGTGCCTTTACCGTCGTGTGCGATAACACGCCGTCTGCCACCTACGAGGTGCCCGACGCCGAGTAGATTGTTGGGCCATGTCTTAAAATCTACCTTTTGAGCCAAACGCCAAGGGCGGCGGATCCAATTGGGTCCGCCGCCCTTTTTCGTGCGACAATCGATGATGTTGAACATGAGTACATGGCAAGGAGCTACGCAGATGAAAGACGAGAACGATACGAACGCACCGGCGCCTGAGCCAGCGCCCGCCGCACCCAAGCCTTCGCCCAAGCCGGCACCCAAGCCGCGCGACCCCTACATCCGTGCCGAGAACGAGGACGACGACGGCTACGATCCCTACAGCGATCGCCGCCCCGAGCGCGAG
This sequence comes from Collinsella sp. SGI.241, assembly GCF_050312955.1. Taxonomy (NCBI): domain Bacteria; kingdom Bacillati; phylum Actinomycetota; class Coriobacteriia; order Coriobacteriales; family Coriobacteriaceae; genus Collinsella; species Collinsella sp. SGI.241. The sequence continues at coordinate 11,036 of NZ_JBNPKM010000021.1, read as the reverse complement.
CCGATGTTCGAAGCCGATCCGTGGCGCTAACTCCTGCAGGGTAGCTAATTTGGGACGGGGCTTTTTTAGCTGCCCCGGCTGGTAATGTGCTGGTTTAGTCGATTAACGGTCGGGGCAGCTAAAAAAGCCCCGTCCCAAATTAGCTACCCTCGCTGCGGACGGCTAGTCTTGGGCCTTGATGCTTGGCATCAGAATCTGGGCGAGGTAGTCGGTCTCGAGTTTGGTGGCAGCGTCGGCCTTGCCGTCTTTGCCGACCAGTACGTTCTTGATCTGGCTATAGGTATAGCGGTTGCCGGTTGTAAGCTCGACAAGCTCAATGGCCGTGTCCATGGGGTAGGTCGACACGGGGTCTTGCGTGCGCCCGTTGATGGTCTGGGGCACCACATACGGATAGACGGGGCCGCTGGCGTAGACCGTGTAGCCGTTGCCAAGGCTTGCCGCACCTAAAACCGTATCGCCCTTATCGGGCGTAAAGCTCTCGCCGTCGCGCACTGCGACAAGCGTCACGATCGGCGTATTGCTGTCGCTGGCAAGATAGATGCACAACGTATTGCCGTTTTGCCAAGTCGCGACTTTGCCGTACCACTCAACGGGAATATCGAGCTGATACAGGTTCGTTGCCTTATGCCGAGCATCGGCGTCGCGGGCCGCCTGCGCCTCGCGGGAACTCATGGCATTGACGGCGGCGTCACGGCGCGCGGTTGCCGCCTGCTGGAGCACCTTTGCGACCGCGGCAGAGCTCGCGCCGCCCTCCTCGGCGTACTTGGCCGCGGCATCGATCTGGTCGTCGGTCACCGTGTCTGCCGAAGGTACCTTAAGCTTAAAGGATGCCTGAGCGCTCAGGTCCTGCCCGTCGCTCTTTACGCTAACCTGCGCCTTGGTGGTCGGCACGGTGTAAATGGTACCGTCAGCTGCGATGGGGGACCCAGCGATGGAGAGCGTATAGTCGCCAGGCAGCAGCTTAATACCGCGACCGTGCTCATCAACATAGAGCGTCTCGCTCACGGAGGAGCCGTCAGAGTCTTGCCCGCTCACCTGCACGGGAATCTTGGAGCCGGTGGAACAGTCGAGCCCTGCGGCATGTACGCCAATCTGCACCGACATCATGGTGTGGGCGTTGACGGCAGCGACGGCAGCCTGTTCTTGTTGGTATCCGTTCCAAGCGGCATAGCCCGCGCCGCCGGCAACGAGCGCGGCGGCAACGACGCCGGCAACCATCAAATTGCGTCGCTTGGGCGACATCTTGTGATGGCGAGCCTCGGCTTCGCGTGCCGAGGGAACGGACGGCAGGGGAATATCGCCCATGGCGATGGTCTCGTCGACGGCCGGCGCAGAACCCAGGCCAGGAAGCTCGCGGGTGAGCGAGTCATCGGCAGGCAAGCTGCCAAGCAGGGCGGTCTCTTCTCCCGAGGCGGATTCCGACTGGACGTCGTCCTTGCTATCGTCCTCTTCGGCTTCGGCCTCGTCAGAAGCGTCTTTGGCGTCGCTGCCTTCGTCCTCAGTGCCTTCGCGCACCTCGTCCTGCGCGTCGACGGCCAAATCGCTCAATGAGAGCTCGTCTAGCGCAATCCGGTCAAGGCTCTCCAGGGCCTCGGCACATGCTTCCGCATCCTGGGCCGCATCCTCGCGGCCACGTGTCTCATCGCTCATATATCCCCCAATGCAATATCGGCTCAACACTGTACCCAAAAATGGATTCATATAAAGCGCATGCGAAATTTAAGATCCGATTTAACCCGAGCGTATCGTTCAGCCGCATCCTCGCGGCAGCAAAAGGCCCCCGGAACGCGAACGAATCACGTTTCGGGGGCTCTGCAGTGCGTTGAGTTGCGCGGAGCCGGCTATGCCGCTTCGTGCTCAAGTGGTGTTTGCGTCAGGCGCGTTACTCGGCGTGCGCGTAATCAACCTTGGCGCGACGGGCAGTGGCCTTCTCCCAATCGCTGGTGCCCTCAAAGACATCCTGCTTGTAGGGGTTGCGGCCGAGCTTCTTGGCACGGTAGGCGACGTAGATGATCGCGGCGATGTTGGCGACCAGCGCGACGATCGAGACCGCGGTGGCGGCGTTGGGGTCGAGCGTGGAGTGCGTCACAAAGATGGACTCCTCCTGGAAGTAGGGGAACACCTGGGCAAACATGCACCAAATGGCCAGCGTAAAGGCGCGGTTCTGGATCCAGCCGCCCTTGTTCCAGATAAAGGCGGCGACGGTGGGCGCCAGCAGCAGCGCAAAGCCGCAGAACCAGGAGTGGGTGGGCAGGCAGTTGTAGGTGTAGCAGAAGTTCCAGATATCGTAGGCGATGATGTAGACCCAGGTCATGTCGGGCCACAGCATGTCGGTCTTGTCCTCGGAGGCGTAGACGCTCCACCAACCGGTCATACAGAAGATGTTGATGATGCCCGCGATGCCGTTGAACACGTTGTTCCAGCCGGCCAGCTGCGTAGCACCTTCGGAGGTGACCCAGGTGGACTCGCCCAGGACAAAGAAGTGATAGGCGCTCTCAAAGTCGGACACGACGGCGATCAAGATGTTGATGGCGACGATCACAAACGGCCATGCGCGGAACCAATGCGCCTTGCCGATCTTGCCCCACTGGTACTTAATGGCAATGAAGCCCCAGCAGCCGGCCAGCGCCGCGTATACCTTGGCGTAATGGAACCAGCTGTTCTGGTATACATGGGTGGGGTTGGTGAGCGCCCACTCGGCACCCTGCGAAACGCCGACGGCGATGGCGATGCAGTAGATGGTCATGGCCAGCGGAGCCACGCCAAAGATGATGGCCGCGCCGAGCTTGGTACGGCGGCCGACCTCGTTGAGTACGATCAAGCCGATAAAGACCATCGCCCAGCCGGCCCAGTGGATAAGGGTATCGCTACCCCAAACATCGAACAGCATGCTGCTCTCCTTTCATACGCCCGCGGCCCCTCTTCCGTCGCGGGCAGTTTGGCCAAATGTCATCAGTTCCTGGGCTTGCGCTCGGAATACTTGGCGGTGTAGCCCTCGATGTGGAGTGTCGAGGCGATAATCTCCTTAACCGTCTCGTCGGGCACATCGGGGTGCGTGCGGATGTACATCAACAGCCCCATGATGAGGGTGTAAAACGTCTCGTAGACATGGTCGATGCGCAGGTCATGATGGGCGACAAAGTCCACCACGGTGGTGTCGCAGATGTATTGCGCCACGCGCTGGACCACGTTGTGCAGAAAGCCGCCGTAGAGCGCGCCGCTGCTCGAGATGAGCGTGCTCGGCAGCTCGTGGCCGCTCACAACCAGGCGCTTAAAGAGCGGGGCGACGGTGTCGAGTGCGCCCTCGATATCACCGACGATGCGGCTGGCATTCCACTGCTCGAGCTCGGAGATAAAACCGTCGATTGCCTCGTCCATGACGGCGGTGACGGCGGCGTCCATGTCGACGAAGTAGTGGTAGAACAGCGAGCGCGTGCAGCCGGCTCGCTTGGTCACGGCCGAGACGGATAGATGGGACACGCCCAGCTCGGAGCTCACGGCGCGCACGGCGGCGAGAATCTCGCGACGGCGCTCGTCACCTGTCAGGCGCTTTGCCGCGCTGTCGGGCGTGGGGACGGCGTCGGCCACAGGGGTGCTCGCTGCGTTATCGCTCATGCGCTTGCCGCCTTTCATCCGTTTGGGCCCGACCGTTCGCCTAATAGTCTTGAATATTGTTGACGGTTCGTCAATACTATTTTTGACATAATGTCAACAATGGCGGGTGAACGGCATGGGGGCATGCCCGGCCTGCAAAAAAGAGGGGCGCTGCGGCCTCGTCGGGCTGCGGCAAGAGAAGGGACAACCATGATTCTCAACGGACCGGGAATTAGCTACACCGAGCCCGACATCGGTTCGGAGTTCGTGCCGCCGCTGCCGGAGCATCCGCGCGAGGCCATTGTCAAGCTGTGCGAGCATTGCACCAACCGTCTGCTGCATCGCGACGAGCTGCTGGGCTACGAGTACTGGTCGTTTGCCGAGGCCGCAACCGACGAGCAGGCCGAAGTGCTCTGCAAGATGAAGATGCGCCGTCCCTATACGCTGCCCGAGATGGTCAAGCTCACCGGCATGCCCGAGGCCCAGATCGAGAAGATGCTCGACGACATGAGCTACACGGGTCTGCTCGAGTACAACTGGGAAAATCCCGAGCGCGCCAAGCAGTGGGTGCTGCCCATGCTGGTACCGGGTTCCGCCGAGTTCCTCAACATGCGCGTGAACCAGCTCGAGGAGCATCCGGTCTATGCCAAGTTCTTTGAGCAGGCGTCCAAGGGGCCGCTGTCCAAAGCCACGCCGATGGTGCCGCCCGGAGGCGCCGGCATCGGCATGCACGTCATTCCGGTCGAGAAGGCTATCGATGCTTCGAGCACCTCGGTGCCGATCGAGCATATCGAGCATTGGCTCGACAAATACGAGGGCAAATATGCCGCCAGCACCTGCAGCTGCCGCGCGAGCCGTCGTGTGATGGGCGAGGGCTGCGCCGACGACCCTGCCGACTGGTGCATTGCCGTGGGCGATATGGCCGACTATGTGGTTGAGACCGACCGCGGCCATTATGTGACGCGTGAGGAGGTCTATGACATCTTGCGCCAGGCCGAGGACAACGGCTTTGTGCACCAGATCACCAATATCGACGGCGAGAACAAGATCTTCGCCATCTGCAACTGCAACGTCAACGTGTGCTACGCCCTGCGCACCTCGCAGCTGTTCAACACGCCCAACCTGTCGCGCTCGGCCTATGTCGCCAAAGTCGAGAAGGACAAGTGCGTGGCCTGCGGTCGCTGCGTTGAGGTGTGCCCGGCCGGTGCCGTCAAGCTCGGCCAGAAGCTCTGCAGCAAAAAGGCCGGCGGACAGGTGCCCGAGTATCCTCGCCAGGAGCTGCCCGATGCCACCAAGTGGGACCACACCAAGTGGTCGCCCAACTACCGCAACGACAACCGCATCGAGACACACGATTCCGGCACCGCGCCCTGTAAGACGGCCTGCCCCGCGCACATTGCCGTTCAGGGCTATCTGAAGCTCGCGGCGCAGGGCCGCTATGACGAGGCGCTAGCGCTCATCAAGCGCGAGAACCCGCTGCCCGCTATCTGCGGCCGTGTGTGCAATCGCCGCTGCGAGGATGCCTGCACCCGCGGTCGCGTGGACGAGGCCGTGGCCATCGACGAGGTCAAGAAGTTTATCGCCCAGCGCGATCTGGATGCCGCGACCCGCTATGTCCCACCTGTGGTGACCCCGACGCGTGCCGGCGGCTTCGATCAGAAGATCGCCATCATCGGTGCCGGTCCGGCCGGCCTGTCCTGCGCTTTCTACCTGGCCGAGAAGGGCTACAAGCCCGTCGTGTTCGAGAAGAACGAGCGCCCGGGCGGCATGCTCACCTATGGCATTCCCAGCTTTAAGCTGCAGAAGGATGTTATCGAGGCCGAGGTCGAGGTCATTCGCCTGATGGGCGCCGAGTTCCGCTATGGCGTGGAGGTCGGTCGCGATGTGACGCTTGACGAGCTGCGCGAGCAGGGCTTTAAGGCCTTTTATGTTGCCATCGGCTGCCAGGGCGGCCGCCTCGCCGGTATTCCGGGCGAGGATGCCGAGGACGTGACCGTGGCCGTCGACTTTTTGCGCAAGGTCAACAGTGGCAAGATCGACGCGCTGTCCGGCCGCACCATCGTGGTGGGCGGCGGCAACGTGGCTATCGACGTCGCGCGCAACGCCTGCCGTCTGGGTTCCGAGCACGTTGAGATATTCTGCCTGGAGAGCGAGGCCCAGATGCCCGCCAGCGAGGAGGAGCGTCGCGAGGCCGTTGAGGACGGCGCCCACATCAGCTGCGGCTGGGGCCCCAAGGAGGTCCATCTGGACGAGGCCGGTCGTGTGTGCGGTATCACCTTCAAGCGCTGCACGCGTGTCTTTGACGACGAGGGCCGTTTTGCGCCCGAGTACGACGAGAACGACCTGCGTCGTGTCGACGCCGACCGCGTGGTCATGTCGATCGGTCAGTCCATCGTGTGGGGCGACCTGCTGGCTGGCTCCAAGGTGGAGCTTGGCCGCGGCCAGGGTGCCCTTGCCGATCCTCAGACCTACCAGACCGCTGAGCCCGACATCTTTGTGGGCGGCGACGTCTACACCGGTCCGAGCTTTGCCATCAACGCCATCGCTGCCGGTCACGAGGCCGCCGTGTCCATCCACCGCTTTGTGCAACCGGGCTCCACGCTCACCATCGGCCGCAACCAGCGCCGCTACATCGCGCTCGACCGCGACGATGTCGTGATCGAGAGCTACGATAACGCGAGCCGCGAGGTGGCACATGTCGACCGCGAGCGCGAGAAGGCCTCGCCGTTTAGTGAGTACGTCGAGACCTTTACCGAAGAGCAGGTGCGCGCCGAGACCGCCCGTTGTCTGGGCTGCGGCGCCTCGGTCGTCGACCCCAACAAGTGTATCGGCTGCGGTCTGTGCACCACCAAGTGCGCGTTCGACGCCATCCACCTGGATCGCGACCGCCCCGAGTGCTCCACGATGGTCAAATACGAGCAAAAGCTCCCCAGCTTGGGCAAGTACGCGCTCAAGCGTGCCATCAAGATCAAATTCGGGAAGAAGTAATGAGGTTCCGCCGTTCTAACGAACGGCGGCACTGCCGACGCTGCGCGGCGCCCAGATACCCCATCTTGCCCCTCAACTGCGGCGCCGCGGGCAAAAAGCCCAGCGGACGCCTTGTTTCGGGGCAACCTGGGGCACCTGGATCGTCGCTCGCTGACGTTTGGCTGACATCGCATCAACCGTTGCTGAAAGGTTTCTACCTTGCATGAATTGGGAATCGTCTATCACATTATTCGCGATGTCGAGAACGTGGCGCGCGCCAATGGCGTGAGTCGCGTTTCGAGCGTCACGCTGCTGCTGGGCGAGGTCTCGGGCGTCGTTCCCGACTTGCTGCTCGACGCTTGGCGCTGGGCGGCAGATAAAAAGCCTATCACCGAGGGCGCGGAGCTTATCGTGGAGCCTGTCGAGGCCGTGACGCATTGCGAGGCGTGCGGCCGCGACTATGCGACGGTCGAGCACGGCAAGATCTGTCCCCATTGCGGTAGCGGCGAGACATACCTGCTGCAGGGCCAGGAGGTCATGATCAAGCAGATTGAGACCCCCGACGAGGACCCGCCAGATGCTGCTCCCGACGGCCTCTCCGACGCCCCCGATGCCGTCGACGCTGCCAACCCCCTCCACATCGTCTAGCCCCTAGTCGTTGGGGACGTTCTTGTTTGACTAGTCGTTTAAGAACGTCCCCAACGACTACTTACGTTAGTGCATAAGTCACGCTAATAGTCAAGTTATGTCTGTTTAAACAAAATAACTGCAGTACAAGCGCATTCGCGCTTGCCTAAAATCGATATTAATGACCAGCCTGCTTGTATCTGTAAAATGGATGGCTTGATAAGTGACGTCTTGGCGTGTAATCCGTCAAAAAGCAGTAACGTAATCAACTTGTAACAAACCTAGACGTTTAAACAAATTATCCAATCATTCGCATTTTTCTCTATAATTTTACAGGACGAACAGGTATACTCCTTTCATGTCGTGTAGGAAATACGTAGACAAAGAGGAGGTTATGTGATGGTAAGTATTGTTCTTGCTAGCCACGGGGACTTGGCAGCCGGAATCAAGCAGACGGGCTCGATGGTCTTTGGCGATCAGCCGTCTGTGGCCGTGGTCTCGCTCGAGCCGAGCATGGGCCCCGACGACTTCCGTGCCAAGGTCGAGGAAGCAATCGCTTCCTTCGAGGACCAGGAGCAGGTGCTCTTCCTCGTTGATCTGTGGGGCGGCACGCCGTTCAACCAGATCAGCGGTCTCATCGAGGGCCACGATTCCTGGGCTATCGTCACCGGTGTCAACCTGCCTATGCTCATCGAGGCATATTCGCAGCGCTTTGACGCAAAGAACACTGCACATGCGATCGCAAAACATCTCGTGACTGAGGCTAAGGCTGGCGTGCGCGTCAAGCCCGAGTCTCTGGAGCCCGAGGAGAAGAAGCCGGCCACGGCCGCCGCTGCTCCTGCAGGCGCCATCCCTCCGGGAACGGTCATCGGCGATGGGCACATCAAGATCGCCCACGTCCGTATCGACACCCGTCTGCTGCATGGTCAGGTGGCCACCACGTGGACCAAGCAGATCAACCCCAACCGCATCATCGTGGTTTCCGACGGCGTTGCTCACGACGAGCTCCGCAAGACCATGATCGAGCAGGCTGCCCCTCCGGGAGTCCATGCCAACGTCGTGCCCATCAAGAAGATGGCCGAGGTTGTCAAGGACACGCGCTTTGGTGACACCAAGGCCATGCTGCTCTTTGAGAACCCGCAGGATCTGCTCAAGGCTATCGAGGCCGGCGTCGACATCAAGGAAGTCAACATCGGTTCCATGGCTCACTCCAAGGGCAAGGTCGTCGTCACCAACGCCGTCGCTATGGGCGATGACGACGTTAAGACTCTCGAGGCCCTCAAGGCCAAGGGCGTCAAGTTCGAGGTCCGCAAGGTTCCTTCGGATTCCTCCGAGGATCTCGACGCCATGTTGAAGAAAGCTAAGGCCGAACTGGCCGCTCAAGCATAGTAAAGGAGGGTCCGATACATGTCTGCAATCACTATTCTGCTTGTTGCGATTGTCGCGTTGCTTGCCGGTATGGAAGGCATTCTGGATGAGTTCCAGTTCCATCAGCCGCTCGTGGCATGCACGCTTATCGGTCTCGTAACCGGTCACCTTCAGGAGGGCATCCTCCTGGGCGGTTCGCTCCAGATGATGGCCCTTGGCTGGGCTAACGTCGGCGCTGCCGTCGCGCCTGACGCCGCTCTGGCCTCGGTCGCTTCTTCGATTATCATGGTGCTCGCCCTCAACGGTGGCGCCACCGATTCGGCCAAGGCCGTTACCGCCGCCATCGCCGTCGCAGTCCCGCTGTCGGTCGCTGGTCTGTTCCTGACCATGATCTGCCGTACCCTGGCTACCGCTATCGCTCACGCCATGGACGGTTGCGCCGAGAAGGGCGACTTCTCCGGCATCGAGCGCTGGCAGTACGCCGCCATCCTCATGCAGGGCCTTCGTATCGCCATCCCGGCAGTACTTCTGTGCATCATCCCGGCCGAGGCGGTTACCAACGCGCTTAACGCTATGCCCGACTGGCTGTCCGGCGGCATGGCTGTCGGCGGCGGCATGGTCGCCTCCGTCGGTTACGCCATGGTCATCAACATGATGGCCACCAAGGAGACCTGGCCGTTCTTCATCCTCGGCTTTGTCCTTGCTGCCATCCCTCAGCTCACGCTGATCGCTCTTGGCCTCATCGGCATCTCCCTTGCCCTCATCTACCTTGGCCTCAAGGATCTGGCCAAGCAGGGTGGCGGCATGGGCGGTGGCTCCGGTGACCCGCTCGGCGACATTCTGAACGATTACGAGTAGGAGGGGAGTGATACATATGGCAGAGAACAAGATTCAGCTCACCAAGGCTGACCGCAAGAAGGTTTGCTTCCGTCATCAGTTCCTTCAGGGCTCGTGGAACTACGAGCGTATGCAGAATGGCGGCTGGTGCTTCGCAATGATCCCTGCGATCAAGAAGCTCTACACCAGCAAGGACGACCAGATTTCCGCGCTTAAGCGCCACCTGGAGTTCTATAACACCCATCCCTATGTTTCCGCCCCCGTCATTGGCGTTACCCTCGCTCTCGAGGAGGAGCGCGCCAACGGTGCACCGATCGATGACGTCGCCATTCAGGGCGTCAAGGTCGGTATGATGGGCCCGCTCGCCGGCGTCGGCGACCCCGCCTTCTGGTTCACCCTTCGCCCGATCCTGGGCGCTCTGGGCGCTTCCCTGGCCCTGTCCGGCAGCATCGCCGGTCCGCTGCTGTTTTTCTTCGCGTGGAACATCATCCGTTACGCCTTCCTGTGGTACACGCAGGAGTTTGGCTATAAGGTCGGATCTTCCATCGCCAAGGACCTCTCCGGCGGTCTGATGGGCAAGGTCACCGAGGGTGCTTCCATCCTGGGTATGTTCATCATCGGCGCCCTGGTCGAGCGCTGGGTGTCCATCTCCTTCACCCCGGTCGTCTCCAAGGTCACGCAGTCTGCCGGCGCCTTCATTGACTGGGCTAACCTGCCTTCCGGTGCCGAGGGCATCAAGGAAGCGCTGACGATGTATAACTCCGTCGGTGCTACCGCTCTTGATCAGGTGAAGGTCACTACGCTTCAGGCTAACCTCGATCAGCTCATCCCCGGCCTTGCTGCCGTGTGCCTGACGCTGTTCGTCTGCAAGCTGCTCAAGAAGAAGGTCAGCCCGATCGTCATCATCCTGGCTCTCTTCGCCGTCGGTATCATCGGTCGCGTTTGCGGCTTCATGTAAGCGCGCTTCGGCTTAAGACCGAGAGTTGCTAGGCAAGGGCTTTTGAGCCATTGAAACGGACCGCACCCGGTGGGTACACTGGATGCGGTCCGATTGTTTTATTTGGAGGGCGAGGCGCGCATGGCGCAATCTCAGAACAGCACGGTCGATCTGGCAACACCGGCAACCTGCCTGATGGGGCTTACCAGCCACGGTAACGTGATGGTGGGCAATAAGGCGTTCGAGTATTACAACGAGCGCAATCCCGAGGATTTTATTCAAATTCCGTGGGACGAGGTCGACTATATTGCCGCCGAGGTTTTGCGCGGCACTAAGAAGATCACGCGTTTTGCTATCTTTACCAAGGATAACGGCCACTTTACGTTTTCGACGCGCGACGACAAAGAGACGCTTCGTGCAGTTCGCAAGTACGTCGACGAGGATAAGCTTGTGCGTTCGCCCGACTTTATCGATGTGACGGCCAAGGGCGCCAAGAGCATCCCCTCCGTTATCAAAGGCCTTTTCCACAAAGGCAACTAGTCGCCTGCGACGTTCTCAAACGACTAGTCATTTAAGAACGTCCCCAATGACTACCTGTAGCTCTTCGCGGGATTCGCTGGGGAAATATCATCCCAGTTTGAGCGCCTATTCTGGGATGCAGTTTCCGGAACAGGCTCATTTGGGAAACCATATCCCGTTTCGAGCT
>NZ_JBNPKM010000003.1:0-157757 GCF_050312955.1 Collinsella sp. SGI.241 | reverse complement strand
TTCCTGACCTGCTCGTCGTGGACGAGGCCCACGCCGCCCGCGTCAGCACGCAGGCGGGCGGGCGCAAGAAGACGACGAGGCTCTACGCCATGCTCGAGTCCGTCTGCGCCCAGATACCGCACGTGATCCTCGCAACCGCCACGCCGATGCAGAAGGAAGCATCCGAGTACCACGCGCTCCTGCGGCTTCTCGGGCTGCCGAAAAGATGGGGGAAGGAGAGCCGCTTCCTCGGCTCCCTCGAAACGATAGCGTCGAGCGCGGCACCCGACCTCACATCCGCAGCAGAATCCGCGAAGCTGCTCCTGTCGACCCTCGACGAGATGCGCCCCGACCTCTCCGAGCTCGGTCCCGCGTCAAGGGCGTCGGTGGCGTCGCTCGCCGGCATCGACCGCGCCGACTCCATCGCGCTCGCCGACTACGTCCAGAGGAACTGGGGCGCGGTGCGCGAGGCACTCACCATGCTCCACCCCGCGCACCTGCTCACCGTCAGGAACACCAGGCGCTCCCTGGAGGGGGTCGGCTACCGCTTCCCGAGGCGCAACCTGCATGCCGTGTCGCTCGACGGCCAGCGCGAGGTCATGTCGTTCTACGGCAGGGTCGACGCTTACATCTCGAACGAGTACTTCTCGATTGAGGAGGCGATGCGCCCCGGCAGGAGGAACTCGACCGGGTTCACGAGGGTGGGTTACCAGCAGAGGATCTCGTCCTCGCTCTGGTCGTGCTACAGGAGCCTGCAGCGCCGGCTCGCCAAGCTGAATTCCATCAGGGCCGACCTTTCCGGAACGGCGGCCCCCGACTGGGGAATCCTCGCCGACCTCGGGCTCGACCTCGACCCGGATGACGACTCCGACCTGTTCGAGGACGGGGATGCCGCCTCGGCGGACATCCCCGGCGACCTCGACGGCCTGAGCGCGGCGAACGTCGCCGCCACCGCGTCCATCGAGGCTGCGGCCATCAGGCCGCTGATCGAGGAGGCCGAGGGCCTCATCGAGCGCGGGCTCGACATGAAGGTCAAGAAATCGGTGGACATCGCCCTCGAGAGCCTGGCGGCCGGGGACAGGGTGCTCCTCTTCTCGCGCTACACCGACACCGTGGACGCGCTGGCGGGGGAGTTCCGCGGCCGCGAGGACTCGGACGCCTACACGTACGGCATCTACAGCGGCTCGGTATCCGAGATCCACCGCGGGGACGACGTCCGCGCATGCGCGAAGACCGAGATAACCGACGCCCTCAGGCGCGGCGACCTCAGGCTGCTCATCTGCTCCGACGCGGCATCCGAAGGCCTCAACCTCCAGGCGGCACGCGTGCTCGTCAACGTCGACGTCCCGTGGACGCCCTCGGTCCTCGAGCAGAGGATCGGACGCGTCGCGCGACTCGGCCAGAGGGCGGCCGAGGTGGATATCTACAACGTGTGGTACCCCCGCAGCGTCGAGCAGCGGATGTACACGAGGATCCAGGAGAGGTTCCATACCGCCAACCTCGCGGTGGGCGAGTTCCCCGACGTCGTGGCCACGGAGATCCGCGACGCCATCCTCTCCGGCTCGCCCTCCATCGATGAGGGGATGGAGTCGCTGCTCGAGCTCAGGAACTCCGCGCAGACGAGGGCACTCGAGAGGCTCTTCGCCGGCGGCGGGAAACCGGGCGAGACGGCATCGGACTCCATCCGCTCCGCCCTCATGGACGCGGCGGAATCGTCCTTCGCCCACACCGACCTCGGCGCGGGCCGCATGAGCTTCTCGCTCGCGGGCGGCGGTGAGGTCGAGCTCACCGCGGAGGTGGGATGCGACCAGACGGTCTCGCTCTCGTCCGCGCCATGGCGGGAGAGGGACTTCGGAACCGACGGCCTAGCGGTCATCGAGGACCCCGACGGCCGCCCCGCCGCCTTCTCCTCGGCCGGCGACCCGTCGCGCCCGCTGGACAACGCGGTCCTTACCGATATCCTTGTGGGCAGGGATTTGGTGGCGCGGGCCGGTGACGGCAAAAGGCCCGAGACCCTGCCGAACCCCTCCGCGCTGTCGATGGCGTTCGCGTGCGGCGAATGCCCGACGAGGCCCGAATTCTGGAATCACGAAGCAAGGGAAGGGGAGAGATGAGACTTCGCTACACCGCCGCGCCCTGGGCCGCGCCCGAGTTGACCCCCGAGGCGGCAGAGCTCGCCGACATCCTCGCGGACGACGTCTGGTCCGAGTCGTCCGTCGAGTTCTACGCCGAGCGCGACGCCAAGATACGCCTCGGGAAGAGGGCCCCCAAGGGGATGCAGAAGACCCTCAACGCCGTCATCGACCGCAAGCTCACCGAGGCGGGCTGGCTTGGCGACTCGGGATACTACGTGAAGGGCTCCACATGGGCCCGGATAACCTTCAGGCACCAGATGAGCATCGGCTCCGATTTCCTCGATGCCCTGAAGGTCTGCAAGAAGCAGGGGATGGAGCTCGCCGTCATCATCGCGGCGAACCGTGAGACGCTTGACGTGATAACGCCCAACGACGCCGCAGCGCTCGTCTCGTTCGAGAAGCTGCGCTCGCTGGCGCTCGACCTGGACGGCGCCATGGACATCCCCCTGCTGATAGGCGAGCTGACCCCGATGACCTTCGCGCCCTCGGACATCGATGCCGAGATACGGAAATACCGCCCGCGCGACACGACGGTGTCCTCGGAGTCGCTTCCCTCGTAGACGCCCCGATAGGCGAAAGATCGCTATCCTTGGGCGAAAGGGATACGGAGGGGGAGAACATGGCCAAGGGCAACCACAGCTTCAGCGAGCGGGACATTCACAGCCGCTTCGGCGCTATCGTCGGCCGCACCGTGGCCGAGGTCGATACCGCCGGAGTCCTCGCCGCATCATCTGCATCCCGCAACAAGGGCAGGATCGGTGCCATCATCGAGCAGTCTGTGCTGGGCTACCCCGCAGATTCAGATCGCCGCCCCGATATCCTCATCGACGGGCAGCCGTGGGAGGTCAAGGCGACAGGTCTCGTCGAGGGCGCCCGCGGCGGGTGGCGTGCGAAGGAACCGATGTCCATCACCGCCGTGGCGCCCGAGGGCATCGTGGCGGAAAGCTTCTCCACCTCGGCCTTCTGGCACAAGGCCGAGCGCCTGCTGGTCGTCTACTACCTCTACGTGCGCCCCGGCAGGGGAGTGACGGTCGAGTACGCCGGCTTCGAGTTCAAGGGCTACGATCTCCACACGTGGCACGAGGTCGACCGATTCCGCCTGGAGGCGGACTGGACGGTCGTGAGGGAGTTCGTCCGCACCGCCCTCGAGGGCGATGTCGATACCGAGATGCCGAACCTCTCCACGCTCATCAATCCCCAGCTGCTCTACCTCGACACCTCGCCGAAGTGGCCCAACAGGCCGAGGTTCCGCCTGAAGGCATCCCTCGTCACCCAAATGGCGCGCGAGCGGCTGGATGACGATATGGGGATGATTCCCGACCAGGGCTGGCTGTCCTCGATGGGGTCGCTCAGGGCGCACCTGCACGGTATCTCCGATTCCTGCGCCGGCAAGACGCTCGAGGACCTTGCCGCACAGTTCGACCTGCCGATTAAGACGAAATCCGGACGCGAGAATAAGTCCCTCGCCGAGCAGGTCGTGGTCAGGCTCTTCACGGGGCATGCCGGCAAGATCTCGCAGGTGCCGCTCTTCGCCAAGGCCGGACTCGTCTTCAAGACGATGACGCTGACTCCCACTGGCGGCAGGACCGAGGACATGAAGCTGAACCCATCGATCGACTTCGACGAGCTGTGCGACCCCTCGGTCGAGTTCGAGGACTCCGCTTTCGCGGCGCCCTTCATCGACTCCACCATGGTCGTGGCGGTGCTCGAGGAACGATACCGCGACTGCCCGCTGCGCCAGTGCCGCTTCATGGGTTTCAAGACCCTTTGGCTCGGGACCTACCTCGATGCCGCCAGGGCGCTCTGGGACGGCATGCGCGACCTTATCTTCAGCGATTCACTTATAGATGCTCCCGTCCTGAAGAAGGACGGCACGCCGCGCGTGACGCCCAAGACGGGGATACCCATGACGGCGCCCAACTGGCCGAAGAGCCGTGACGGCGTCCTGTTCGTCCGCGGCACTGGTACCGATGCGAACGACAAGCCTGTAGAGGTCAACGGTGTGAGGATGTACCGCCAGAACGTATGGGTCAAGGGTAAGGAATTGGCCGAACGACTCGACGTGACGCCTTGTATCTGAGTTCTATCGCTCCAGATAGAAACTTTCATTTAACTCATTTGATTCGCCATGGGGGTCGCTGATTTTTACCGTGATCGGAGACATATCGTTAATCCTGTAGATTGAAGACCCAAAGGCCTGCCCGCCCGGCGCAAGCTCCGTTTTTTCGGATAAAAAGATCCTATTGCCCGCGGCACCTGGATGGAGTACCTGCTTGTTTTGGTAAACCTTGAGGTGAGGGACGGCGTAAATGTCTTCAACGCTGTTGTTGATGGCATGCCATCGAATGACGGCGACTTTGCCGAAACCAGGACCAGGAACAGCATCAAGTACCTCGATACCGGTGATTGAGTAGTTCATCTTGCCGGCGGTCGAATCTGAACCGCTGTCGGTCCCATTCATAGCATGATTGCGTCCTAAAGCTCCGACCACGGCCACCGCGAACAGGCTAGCAAGTCCGAGCGCCCGAGCGGCAGTACACATCTTTGGCATAAAGCATTCCTTTCAGAAGTGTTTACCAGCTCATTCAACTTATCGAACGTCGATTGCGCTCCAACTGTTTTGCCGCTGCGGCAATCGCCCTCTAGCCGCTCCCCTTGATCTTGTCCGCGAGATCGGTTATCATCGATCTCACAAGAACGGACACAGCAGCGATTGGAGAAACGTGTCTGAAATCAAGATCGCCGAGCTCTTCGCGGGCGTCGGCGGGTTCCGCCTTGGCCTAGAGGGCTATGCAGACCCCAACCATCCCGAGTTCTATATGAAGCCGTCAGGCCCCTTCACCACCGTCTGGGCGAACCAGTGGGAGCCGCCAGGAACCGAGTCTAGGCAGTTCGCCGCCCGATGCTACGCCGAGCGCTTCGGCGAGAGCTCCGTGGTGAATGAGGACATCAACAGGGTACTGGACAAGGCTGAGGCGGGGGAGACCCAGATCCCCGACGTCGACATGGTCGTCGGCGGCTTTCCATGCCAAGACTACTCCGTTGCGCGTCCCCTCAACCAGGCACACGGCATCGAGGGCAAGAAGGGCGTCCTTTGGTGGGACATCTACCGCTTCCTCGAGATGAAGAAACCCCGATTCGGCCTGTTCGAGAACGTCGACCGCTTGCTCAAGTCCCCCGCGTCCCAGCGCGGGCGCGACTTCGCCATCATCCTGAGCTGCCTCGCCGACCTCGGCTACACAGTCGAGTGGCGCGTGGTCAACTCCGCCGAATACGGCTTCCCGCAGCGCCGCAAGCGCGTCTACATCTTCTGCGAGAAGGACGCGGGCGATACCGACCTGGCCGACCGCATGCGCCGCGGCGTCATGGCCAAGGCGTTCCCCGCCGTCTACCCTGACGAGATGGCAGAACTCGATGTCCTGCCCGACCCCTACGAGAACTCGACCCGCTTCGGCGTCGGCCAGAAGGTCTCGCAGTTCAAGAACGCCGGCGTGATGCAGGGCTGCCATGTCCTCACCTGCGACTTCGCCGAGGACTACCGCGGCGAGCGCCGCGTGCTGCGAGACGTGCTGATAGACGAATCGGACGTCCCCGAGCAGTTCTACATCGCCGACGAGAAGCTGCCCGACTGGCGATACCTCAAGGGCGCCAAACGCGAGGAACGCACCAACAAGAAGACGGGCTTCACCTACACCTACTCCGAGGGCGCCATGAGCTTCCCCGATTCCATCGAGAAGCCGAGCCGCACGATCCTCACCGGCGAGGGCGGCACCGGCGCGAGCCGCTTCAAGCACGTCATAGAGTGCCCCGACGGACGCTTCCGCCGCCTGGTGCCCGACGAGCTCGACCAGTTGCAGGGATTCCCCAAGGGCTGGACCGACACGGGCATGACCGACGGTCACCGGGCCTTCTGCATGGGCAACGCCCTCGTCACGGGCGTCCCGCACCGCATCGGCGAGGCGATGGTCGAGGTCTACGACCTATAGCTAAAGATAGGGGAGGGCTTGGACCCTCCCCCTTACTTTCCACAGACGGGACAGCTGCCGCCGCCCGCCTTCCTCCTGTATACGATGGCCTGCCACTCATGACCCTCGGGGCATCGCCACCAGACCCTTTTGGAGGAGCCCGCCACGACGTCGGTGGGCCTCAGCTCCCCGTTGCGTTCGCAATCCCACTCCGCCGCGATTTTCGGATGCGTGGTCGCGAGGTCGTTGATTCCCTTCACTGCGACGCGGTTGGAGCAGCAGGGACAGGAACAAGAGCGCAGGATCGTGGCCGGAAATGCATCCCAAGAGTATCCGCAGGTACGGCAGCGGACGGTCAGTCTCGTGTTGGCGCCCATATATTTACCGACGATTTCGATATCCGGGCAGGCATCGGCCGCACGGCCGACGAACGCCTCATGCGTCAACGTCCTCGATTTCCCCGAGGATTTGCCAGCCGCCACCCGGGCGCATTTGGGGCATCGCGAGTTCCGGCGCAGCATCGAGTCGGGGTTGCCGACCCAGACGTTACCGCATACCAGGCAGCGACACCGAAGGGGAGCACTGATGCCGGCGTATTCGCCGAGCACGTCGAACTCGCCGTCGGCGTAGTGCGAGTTGTGATAGCGCAGCCGCGCAAGGAACTCATCATGGCTCAGTTTTCCCATCTTTCCCTCCCCGAGATCTAGACGACCGGTTCGGACAGCGATAGACTCTTAACCGACGAAACTATCGAGAAAAGGGTAATCTAAATGAAGCAAAACGAGAATACCGACGAATCCGCCATCGTCATCTGGGTGACAGCCGCCGAGGGCGCGTCTTTCGAGACCTACCGAAACGACCCGAGCGTCGGCGCCGAGATCCACCTGCCTCTGGAACCCGCCGCGCTGGCGGACGCGCTCGCAAGCGAGGCCGGGCGCGAGGGAGTCGAGACGGAGTCCCTCCGACTCCGCGCATGGGAGTACATCGGCCGATTCGTGCCGTTCGAGTGGCTCCCCCTCGGCGAGGCCTACACCATCGAGGAAGCCAATCTGCTCGCCGCGGCGGTCATGAACAATCCCGAAATCGACTGCGACGTCCTCTTCCAGTACTGCGACCTCCGCGAGGTCTATGACCCGATCGAGGTCTTAAACTTCATTCTCCAGTACGGGTCGATCCCGTACCGCAAGTGGTCGTCCCCGCTCGACCTCGGGGAGATCGGGATGGATGACCTCAGCCTGCACGAGAAGTGCGCCCTGCAGCTCGGCTGGGAGCTCGCGGGCAAGGATGCTAAGCGCGACCGTGCCGACATGTCCGTCGAAGAGCTGATTGAGCTCGGCGAGAGCAAAGCCGAGGACCGCGAGCTGGAAATCTGGCTCCACGGCTACATGGACCCCTATGAGGGCGAGATCGACACCGGGAAGTATTCCAAAGAGCAAATCATCAAGATGCTCTTCTCCTGATTCAGACATAATCTTATCTACAAAAAGAAAGGGGTCCTCTCGATAAGCGGGGACCCCTTTACCATGTGTCTGTTGTTGGGTCCAGAGGCAGAACTATAATTGCCTGACCTCGGATGTTAGTCGCATTAGGAGCAACGATACTCGTTTTTCTAAACGCAACTTTTCGTGTGCTCGTAAAAAATCGAAACGATAAAAACTAGTACAACCCTTCTGAATGGGTGGGCGGCTGTTTTGCTTGTAAGCAAACATGAAATCGGCCGCAGCAGCACCGCCTGGGAGGGCGGGCGAGGGGCTTGGCCGCAACTTAATTCCCGGATGCGGCCACCACGCTAAATACTTGAGAATCGTCGACCGCCCAGTATCTGCCATCCAAAAGTTTAAACACGATATAGCTGCCGTCTTTGCTTATTTCGGCGGCGTTTACGCATTTCTGAAGATCGGCGTGGTGCGCGAAGCAGCCGACGAGCACATCTCCATTTACAAGCCCGACTTTAAGATTGAGACCCATCTTCTCATACATAACGATACGATCCGAATCGTCCACGCCCTTGCTTGAGTCGAAGTCGGGCCTTAGCCCAGCGAGGCGAACCCCTCGCTTATCCAACGCTTTGTCGATTCCGCCCTTGGCGTAGTCGCTCAGCTGGTAATAGATTCTGCGCGCGAGATCATCTGCCACGACGCGCTCTGGGTCCCCGCCTGACCGTTCCGCTCGAAACTCGCCTAATGCCGACAGCATCAGGTACACCTCATGCAATCGCAGCGGCAGGAAGATCGGGTGAGCCGTCGACTTCAGGCCGCCGCGGCTTGTCGGCTCGGCCTTGATGTAGGAGTCGCCAAAACGCACGCCGCCTGCCAGGGCGCTCAGGCGTTTTTGCACCGCCGTGCGCGAGCAGCCCAGGTACGCGGCGATCGCTTGCTGGGTCATTCCCTTATGCGCCGCTTTGAGCAGCATGAGATTTGCCTCGTCCGTGCCTATGAACGATTTGTCCAAGTTGTAGTGGCGCTTTTTTGGGGCGCCGCCAATCTCGTTGCCCTTTTCGAACAGCTCGTGCACGCTCAGGAACAATTCATGGCGGCCGTTGCTTTGGGGGCCTTCCTCTGAGTTGGCATAATCTGCCAGTGCCTTGCAAAACGAGCGATAGTTTTCGTCGGTGACGAAAATGGGCCACTGCATGTTGTGAAAGCGTGTGCCTTCACGTGTGTCGGCGAATTTCGCATACGCAGACTCAGGATCGCAACCGACCCTTTCCGCAATTTCCGCAACTCTCATGCCAATCCCTTCCGCAACCCAATCACACGCACGAAAAACCTATCAAGCCAGAAGATTGATGTGGCAAAAAAGAAGAAGAGGCATTACACCCCTCCTTCTGGACAGTCTGCGCCCCGGTTCCCTGCCTGCCAGTTCGCCCCCCGAAACCCTCGGGGCGCTGTGGGGTCGAACCCCTCCGCATGGAAAATTCTATCGCGGCCATGCCCGCTATGCGTGTCACGCACACCACGCCAAACGTCAGGTTTACCAGCCGGGACTGAGCCCTCTTTCGAGAGCAGGGTTATATTAGCATCTACAAACTCGAAAAACCCTGCCGCATTTGAGGAGTACCAAGAAAACGGTCTACACCTTGAATATCAACCTCATCCGAACACCTCCCGCATTCACACGAACATGTACGGATGAATGCGGGAATCCGATACCCTGAGGGCCGGATCGGCCGGCCCACTAGGCACGAGCGGGACACGGTCCAGAGGATGCCGGAGCGCAGGGTCCCGTGCAGGGAGATCGCGGGGGAGCCGGGCAGGTCGCCCTAGACGGTGAGCGCCGAGGTGCCGTCGCGCCCACCCATGAAAAGAGGGTTTCTTTGCGGGCGCCGCATCCGCACGCCCCCGCAAAGAAACCCTCGCACTCGCATCTCTACCTGCGAACCCGCACGCGCCCTCGCGCACGCGCCGCGGCAGCTGCTAGTCGCGGTAGAACGAGCCCATGTAGCGGATGTACTCGTCCTCGGTGTGGTTGGCCTTCCAGTCGTGGACGGAGTCCTTGTTGCGCTGGCCGGCGATGACGGAGAGCTCCTTACCCAGCTTCTCAAAGGCCTCGTCGACGCACTCCTCGGGGGTGAGGGCGATCTTCATGACGGCCTCGCCCTGCGGGCCGCCGGGGAGGTTGGACAGCAGGCTGGGGGTTAGGGTGGTGCCGAGGGTGATGACCTCGACGTCGACACCGGTGCCCTCGCACTCGCAGGCCACGGCCTCGGTCATCTTGAGGATGAAGGCCTTGCCCGCGCCGTACTGGCCGTTCCAGGGGCTGGAGCTGATGCCGGTCATCGACGAGACGTTGATCACGGCGCCGCGGTCCTGGGCGGCAAAGATCCGCATGTAGTGGTGGAAGCACTTGAGGAAGGTCACGACGTTGACGTTGATCATGGCCTCGTGCTTCTCCCAGGGAGTGTCCTGGATCTTGCCGAAGCTGTGCAGGCAGGCCACGTAGCTCATGAAGCCCATGTCCAGGCCCTCGGTCGCGGCGAAGACGGTCTCGGCAGCGTCGGGCTGGCTAAAGTCGGCGCGCACGACCTTGGTCTCCACGCCGTAGGTCTCACGGATCTCGCCGGCGAGCACGTTCAGCTTCTCCTCGCGACGGCCGACCATGACGACATTCATGCCGCCGGCGGCGATCTTCTCGCAGAACGCCTTGCCGACGCCCTCGGTCGCGCCCAGGATCAGGCCCCACTCACCGTACTTTTCCCTCAGGTTCATACTGCATCCTCTCTCTCGATGCCCATGCGGGCACCTCTCCTTTAGCGTGCGGCCGCTCAGCCGCATACGGTGCGCCATTATGCGCTGAACAAGAGGGGAGTGCGTTCACGACTTTGCGAACGAACCCGAAACAACGATGAACGGTGTCGGTCTATCACCACAATGAAACCCTTGCAGTATCAAGAGGGGAGGTGCTGGCGGGTGGAACCAAAAGGTGAACGCCGCCATCTCTAGCTCCACCTTATCGGGTTTCCCGTCGCAAGCGATGCTTCAAAGAGCTTGCGCAGCGAAACGTTGGCGAAGGTCCAGGACCACGCTTTGCTGCTGCCCACTGTGACTCGGCCCTCGGCTCTGCGTAGAACCCGAAGCCGCTTTTGCAGTCGATGCGATTGACCCCGTCGAGGTCGGTGAGGGTGTAGCTTTCGCCCTCTCCATCCTGGCTCGAGCGTCCCTTGCGCTCGAAAGCAAAGTGACTTGACGCGAAGAGCACCTCACCAGCGCCGTTATTTTTTGGCATCTTTGGGGGCTGATGTACACAAATGCGACTCCACGTGCCGACCAGCAGCGTCCTCCACATGTCTGGACTCTCTATGCTCGCGCTGGATAGACATCGCCAGAACGGGTATAGTATCGAGAGTTTTGTCGTTTACCAGCGGGGGAGTCCTGTGGGCATCAAAAAGAAGATCAAAAAGGAGCTTATCGGCACCTCCGATTACCCGTCGAATAAGATTTTCACGATCTCCAATTTCATTACCTTCACGCGCCTGGTCCTCACGCTGGTCTTCCTGTACCTGTTTGTGACGGACAACAACCGTGTCGTCGCCATTGTCATCTATGCCATCGCGGCCTCCACCGACTGGATGGACGGTCAGATTGCCCGCATGACTAAAACGGTCTCGTGGCTCGGCAAGGTTATGGATCCCATCTGCGACCGTGCGCTGCTATTTACAGGAGTTTTAGGTCTCGTGGTTCGCGGCGAGCTTCCCATCTGGGTCTGCGTGCTCATCATTGGGCGCGATATCTACCTGGGCATCGGCACGCTCATCGTGCGCCACTACCACCGCCGCCCCATCGACGTAGTGTTTCCCGGCAAGATTGCCACGGCGCTGCTCATGACCGGCTTCTCGCTCATGCTGCTTGGCTTTCCCGTCGTGGACGGCTGGCATCTGCTGCCCGCCACGTTCACGGCCTTCCCGGGCCTCAACGGCAGCTCGGTACCGCTCGGCATCTTCTTTGTGTATGGCGGCGTCATCTTCTCCATGGTCACCGCTGTCATCTATTCCATTAAGGGTGGAGCGGCCATTAAACAGGCTGTTGCGCATCCAGAGGACGAAGACGTCGACTTTCTTAACCCCGAAATCGAAGACTAAGCCATTGGGGTATTATTACGTACAGTTCATTCTTTGCGGCATGTCCGCGTTAAGTTAGGGGTTGTCATGGACAACATGGTTAACAATATGCCTCAAAACGATAAGACTGCCGACGCAACCTGCGTCTTCCGTGTGCCTTCGAGCGACGTTACCGTTCCCGATCTTATGGCGAACGTTCGCATCACTGCCCCCGTTCTGTCTATTGTCAAGGGGCCGCAGACCGGTGCTGCCTTTGAACTCGAGGATGATGTGACCACCATTGGCCGCGATCCGGCAAACGGCATTTTCCTCAATGACATGACCGTATCGCGTAGCCACGCACGCATTATTCGCGAGGGTCTGGCTGCTCGCATCGAGGACTTAGGCTCGCTCAACGGCACGTGGGTTGATGGCGCCATCGTCAATGCCGCCCCGCTGCACGACGGATCTTCCGTCCAGATCGGTACGTTTACGCTCATCTACCACGAGAGCACGCCGGAGCGCATCGAAACCGGTGAGTAGGGCATGGCCGAACGCAACTATCTGAGTATCGGCCAGGTCGTCAATTTACTTCGAGGCGCATACCCCGATCTTTCGAACTCAAAAATTAGATTTCTAGAAGATGAGGGGCTCATCACCCCTCATCGTACGCCAAAGGGGTATCGCCAATACTCCAAGGAGGACGTTGACCGTCTAGAGGTCATTCTGCACCTGCAGAAGACTCGCTACATGCCGCTCAACGTGATCAAGCAACGTCTGGAAAACGCTACAGATCTCTCCACGCTTGCCTACGAGGTGGGCCTGCTGTCCGATGTTCCGCTCAAGACGGAGCCCAAGGAAACCAAGCAAAAGCTGCACCCCATCGAGACCATTCCGGATATGTTGGGCGTCGAGATCTCGTTTATTCGCTCCTTGGCCGAAAATGACCTTATTCGCATTATCAAGAGTCCGCAGAACCGTGAGCTCGTCGACGGGCGCGATTTTCCGATTATCCGCTACTGTTCTGAACTGTCACGCTTTCATATCGAGCCGCGAAACCTTCGTCAGTACGTATCATCCGCCAACCGCGAGTCTTCGATGTTCGAGCAAGTGCTCGTGAGTATGCTTGGCATGGACACCTCCGATGACGAACGCGATGCCAAGCTCGAACGCGCGTTTAAGAAGTTACATGACCTCACCGAGGGCGTGCATACTGCGCTGCTCAAAAACCGCGTGTTTGAGTCACTCAACGCCGTAGTCGAGGACGCCGATATCGATGCCCTCGATGAGGAGATCGCACGCTCCGAATCAACCAAAGCCAAAAGCGAAGAGGCATCTGCCTCCGCGGTCCCCGTGCGCGAGGAATCCCTCGTGCAGCCGCTTAAGGTTGTCGCCCCCTCGCACACCGGCACCGCCAGCGCGGACAAATAAACGCTTCTACAAACCAGCCTCCCATGAAAGGTCACACCATGTACGACTTCGAATCTCACATCGTCGACATCCCCGACTATCCCGAGCCCGGAGTCGTCTTTAAGGACATCACGCCGCTCTTTAGCAATCCCGAAGCACTTAAAGCCATGGTCGACGCGCTAGCGGAGCATTTCTCCGGCATGGGCATCACTAAGGTTGTAGGACCCGAGGCTCGCGGTTTTATGGTAGGCGTGCCTGTTGCCGTGGCACTCGGCGCCGGCTTTGTTCCCGCACGTAAACCGGGAAAACTGCCACGTAAGACCGTTAGCCAGGAATACGAGCTCGAATATGGAACCGATTCGATTGAGATTCACGTCGATGCCATCAGCTCTAAAGATACCGTGTTGATTCTGGACGACTTGGTCGCGACAGGCGGAACCGTTGAGGCAACAGGTAAACTAGTGCGAGATATGGGCGCAAAGCTCGTAGGTTATGGTTGTATCCTTGAGCTTGCGTTTCTTAATCCGCGCAAGAAGCTCACGCCTTCTAACGAGGACGTTAAGCTCTTTAGCCTGGTAACGGTGGACTAGCCGCTACCCTTAGATACCGGAAAGGAAGCTCCATGCGCACAGCAAACACGCACAAAAACATGGCACGCTGCGCTGCTACGGCAACCCTCGCTTGTGTTTTGGGCTTGGGCCTCGCGGCTCCTGCCTATGCCGATACCGCGTCCGATCTTGCCGCCGCTCGTACCAAACTCGAGCAGATCGGTACGCAAACCCAGCAAATTCATGAAGAACTCTCCGCACAGACGCAGGAGCTTGATCAGACTGCAGGCGAGATCACGCAAAAGCAGCAAGAGATTGCCGAGGGTCAGGCAAAGCTTTCGTCCTACGTTGCCGGTGAGTACAAGACCGGCGGTCTGAGTCTCCTTCAGGTTCTGACGGGCGTCGACGATCTGGGCGATATGCTCAACCGTTTGTTCTACTACGGCAAGGTTTCCGACAAGCAGGCCCAGACCATTCAGGAGGTCAAGGACCTTAAGCAGCAGCTCACCGATAAGCAGGCCGAGCAGGAGAAGAACGTCGCCGCGACGCAGAAGAAGGTCGACGAACTCAACGCCCAGCAGGCTGAGGCCCAGAGTGTCGTGAACTCCCTGGATTCACAGCTGCAGGCCGAGCTTGCTGCCGAGGCCGAGGCGAACGCCGCGCTGCAGGCTGGCATAAATGCCAGCACCGCCGAAAAGGCCACGGTGAGCAACGACACCGCCGGTACGACCGAGAACACCAACAATGGTGGCGGTACGACCAACAACGGCGGCGGCAACACGCCTGCGCCCGCGCCCGCTCCTGCTCCCACACCGCAGCCCTCGACGCCCGCCCCGGCACCGGCCCCTTCCGCGCCGAGCCAGTCCGTTGACGGCGGCAGCGTTGTCTCTCGCGCTTATAGCAAGCTTGGTTGCGCTTATTCCTGGGGCGGCATTGGCCCGAACAGCTTTGACTGCTCCGGCTTTGTAAGCTACTGCCTCACCGGCCGCTACTGCCGCCTGGGCACTACCGGCACCTTCATGGGTTGGCCCCGTGTTTCTGATCCTCAGCCGGGCGACGTCGTGGTTAACTCTTACCACACCGGCATCTACATTGGTAACGGCCAGATGATCCATGCTTCCGACTACAGCACGGGCGTTATCATCAGCTCCGTTGCCGCTGGCATGAACAACAATTATATTTTCGTTCGCTATTAAGTGTTTTTAACTCAGCTAACGAAAGTGGACCTCGTATCCTTTGGGAGCGAGGTCCATTGTTTTATCTCGACCGCCCATTTTGTGTGTAAACTACAATCTAGTTTTGAATACTAGATATGCGCAGCATCTATCCGAAAGATAGCTATAATTGTTGAGGAACAACTAGAAAGGACCCTCAATGAGCTGGGCACTCATCTCAGATTCGAGCTGCAATCTTCGCGATTGGCAACCAACCGCACCTCATACCACCTTTGCATTTGCACCCCTTAAGATCCGAGTGGGGGAGCGTGAATTTGTCGACGATCTCTCGCTCGATGTTCACGAGCTTAATGTTGCCATTCAATCGGAATCCAGCGCATCATCGAGCTCCTGCCCAAGCGTAGGGGAGTGGGCTGAGCTCTTTAAGCTCGCCGACAAGACGATCTGCATGCCCATCTCCGAGGGCGTCTCGGGAAGCTACAATGCCGCGGCCACCGCGCGTGACATGGTGCTTGCCGAAGAGCCCAATCGTAAGATTCACCTGGTTAATTCGCGCGCAGCAGGCGGCAAGATGGACCTGATCTTCTTACTGTTTGATCGCTATCTTGCAAGTAAACCGGATGCCTCCTTTGAGGAAGCCTGCGCCTACTTCGATAGCTTGGAGCAGAACAGCAAGATCCTCTTTAGTTTATGCAATTACGAAAACCTTGCGAAGGCCGGACGTATCCCCAAGGCGGCCGGTGTTATTGCCAACAAGCTCAACATCCGCATTTTGGGCACGGCGAGCGAAGCGGGCGAAATTGAACTCGTTGGGCATACGCGTGGCGAAAAGAAGATGCTCAACAAGATTGTCGACACCATGGAGGCCGAGGGTTTCATGGGCGGCGAGGTCATCATCGATCACGTTGAGAACGAAGCTGGAGCCCAGGCGCTTGCCGACCGCATTGTGGAGCACTGGCCAGGCTCCAAGACTATCATCATGCCCTGCAACGGCCTAGATTCCTATTACGCCGAGATGCATGGTCTCATCATCGGCTACGGCATGGGCATGGCTTCGGGCCAATAAAGCTCAACCAAGCAAAAACGCGGACGGGACAAAGTGACTGATGGCTCTTTATCCCGCCCGCGTTATACGTCGCCTAGCTATTAAACCCATTGAACTTGAGGTAGCTCATCAGGTACGCCTTCGATACAAAAGACGAAACCGCACTGCGTACGAGCAGCGATTCGCGCGTAACCTGATGTGCGGTATCGGGCACGGGAGTCTGCTCAAGGGAAAAAGCCGCACGAATCGATGCCTCAAGTTGATCGACTACATAATCGAAGGCCGTCGGAGCGTCGTAGCTCAAGCGCTGAATATTAAAGAGCGCCTGAACCGCAGCGATGGGCAGCACCTGCTTAAAGATACAAATGGCGATGAGACGCGCAATCTGCTCACGGCCATACTGCTTTTTAACCGGAGCAGGAACGAGGCCGACCTTTACGTAGTTATTGATCATCGAAGGCGTGATAACGGGCTGCTCTACGCAAATCGAAAGCGGCTCCATCCACAGCGCAACATATTCAATAACCTGATCACGATAGAGTGTTACGTTGGGCAGCTGGTCATAGCGTGGCAGGCAGAGCGTATTGAGTTTACCCACCATATCGGACTGAATAAATGCATCCGGCAGCACCGTCGGCTGAATATCCTCCGGCTTAATGCTGACCGATGTATCGGACATCGGGATAACATGTTTGACGTGGTTCATAAGAGACCTCCGTTCGTTTTCTATATTGTATTCTAGATTATCTAGTTTTGCATACCACATAGCCGCTAAGTAAAAGTGGTTGGACAGCACATTGACGCACCGTCCAACCACTTTGCAAAAAGATAGCAACCTTACATAAGATATATTATCGTACTTATCCTCGTAAGAAGGCGTATGCGCTGGTTGCCGCTATGGCTCCGTCCGAAACGGCGGTCACAACCTGGCGTAAACGCTTGGAACGGATATCGCCGGCAGCAAACAAGCCCGGCGTGCGCGTGGCCATCGAGTCGTCGGTAACGATACCGCCGTCAGGCGCCAGATCCACCAGATGCTGTACAAGCTCAGTATGGGGCTGTGTTCCGGCAAAGACAAAGATGCCAAACGAACCTGGATCGAAGGACTCGGAATAGGTATCACCAGTGGCGTTGTCCTTAAACGTGATAGTTGTAGGCATGGCCTCGCCCGATAGCTCCACAATACTAGTTTGGTACCTAACAGAAATATTATCTTTAGCGAGCACCTTTTGAACCACGCCATCGGGAGCACGGAACTGATCGCGGCGCAAGACGATGGTCACGCTGCTGGCAATTTCTGATAAGAACAGGGCTTCCTCGCAGGCAGCATTACCGCCGCCAATGACAAAGACCTGTTTGCCACGAAAGAACATGCCGTCGCACGTCGCACAATACGAAACGCCGCGACCGCGATACGTATCCTCGCCGATAAAACCAGCAGAGCGCGGCGTGGCACCCATGCAGGCAATAACGCTTGAGGCCACCGTGTCGCCCGTATCGTGATGCACCGTAAACAGCGCCGCATCCGCATCGTAATCGATACCCGTCACCATGCTCCATACGACCTGCGCACCCAGGCCCTCTGCATGCTGCTGAAAACGCTCGCCGAGCTCGGCACCGCTCAAGAGCGGAATGCCCGGATAGTTTTCGACCTCATTGGTTGTGGCGATCTGTCCTCCCGACATGCCTTGCTCAATCACGGTCGTCGTTAGGTTGGAGCGCGACGCATAAATGGCTGCAGCATAGCCCGCTGGGCCGCCGCCGATAATCGCAACATCGATCGGCTGATTGGTAGTCATGAAGAGACCTCCTGTCGAAACATTGGCGTTCTTTGCGCTCATACCCAAATTTAGGAGAACATGACAGTCATGCACTACAATGATTCTTTGCGAAACAACGATGAAGGGGAGTTATCGATGGATCAAACGCAGATGGGCAATGACGCTCCCCTGCCCACGCAAAGCGCCCCCCAATCGGAGCAATTGATGCCGTCACCTGGACAAAAGCCCTTAGTGACCATTGTCCACGCATCGGTTGGTTCGGGACACAAAGCAGCAGCAAACGCTATCGCGCAAGCATTCGAGCTTATACGCGGCACCAAGGGCATACCGCAGGATGTCGAGATTGAGGTCTTGGATATCCTCGATTTTGGACGCATAAAATTCGACGGCAACAAAACGGCCGCATCGTTTACCGGCGCCACACGCCCAATTTATGACTTGACCTGGCGATATACCCTTACCGGACACCTGCTTTGGGGCGGCGGCACGGCATGGTCGCGCATTATGTTCCCCGCATTTAACGAATACGTTCGCACTCGTAGGCCTATTGCCGTGGTCGCCACACATATCACGGCAGCCAACGTTGCGGTTGGTACGCGCGTCATTACGGGCATCGACTATCCCGTCATTTGCGTGCCGACCGATTACGAGGTCGAGGGCTGGTGGCCCCATAAGGATACTGACTTATTCTGCGTGGCAAACGAGTTTATGGCCGAGACGCTCCGCCCACGCAAGGTTCCCGAGGCAAAGATTCGCATTACGGGCATCCCTATTCGCGCTGGATTTGACACGGATTACAATCGTGAGGAAGAACTCGAGAAGTTCAATCTCCCTATCGACAAGACCATTGTGCTGGTAATGGCCGGCGCCAGTTTGCCTCAACCGTACGTTCGCTTTCGCGCGGCGATGGACCAAACCCTCCCCTTCCTCCGTAGCTTCGAGGACATGCACTTTGTCTTTTTGCCGGGCAAGGACACGGAATACGCCACGCGCCTGAAAAGGCTCTTCGGAGCCATGAAACTCGAAAACGTCACGGTCCTTGACTATGTCGATGACATGGCAGCGCTCATGCACGGCTGCGATCTGGCAATTCTTAAATCGGGCGGACTCACTGTTACCGAATGCCTGTGTGCACATCTGCCGATGATTCTGCTGGGCAAGTCCTATGGCCAGGAAAAGGCCAACACCACCATGCTCACCGACTTGGGCGCCAGCATGCATGTCACCACCGCACGCGAGCTCATTGTGACGCTGCGCCATCTCCACGATCATCCCGAGTCGCTCAAGGCACTGCTCATCAATGGTGAAGTGCTACGCCGTCCACACGCGGCCGAGGACATCGCCATCGCAACCATGGAACTTGTAGGCAAGCCCCAAAAGCGCAAACGAGCCTTCTGCCGCTTCTACTGGGGCGGAAAACCCGCGCATATCCGCTAGTGTTGGACTGTCCGCCGTGGCGCAGGCCGCCCACACATATCATTCCATGCTCAAACATTCTCGCTTCGCTTCGCTCGCTGCGAAACTGCGCGTGGAACGATATGTGTGGGCGGCCTGCGCCACGGCTATACGTACGCACTAGCAGCCATATCGGTTACCCTACTAAAAGCAGCGAAGGGGAACTCGAAAACAAGAAAACAAGTAATCAAAGTAATCCGATCTAACAAAGGAGCCGTCTCTTTGTCAGATCGGATTACTTATTAGACACAGCTTCTAGATGTAGCATTCGGCTTCAGATGGGAAGCCATAACCGATTGCGAGCATGTAAACGTAGCTCGCCCCTGGGAGGCCCCTATATATCGTCCCGCGCGCAGTTTCGCAGCGCAGCGAGAATGTTTGAGCACGGGATGATATATAGGGGCCTCCCAGGGGCGAGCGGTCATTACGATGCCCATTTTCAACGAAGAAATGGGCTAAGCCACACCAGAAGAACCGAAACCGCCGGCTCCTCGGTCGGTTTCGTCTAGTTCGTCTACCTCCACGAGATTGACCGTGGGAACTTCTTGGATGACGAGTTGAGCGATTCGGTCACCCTTGTTGATCTGGATTTCATCGGATGGATCCAGGTTGATAAGGATGACTTTAAGCTCACCTCGATAGTGGGCGTCTATAAGACCGGGCGTGTTGACTATAGACAGACCCTGCTTAATAGCCAGGCCACTGCGAGGCTGAACGAAGCCAGCGTATCCATCGGGCAGCGCGATCGCAAGGCCGGTAGAGACCAAGCGTCGCTCGAAGGGCTTAAGGGTACAGTCCTCATTGGCACGGAGGTCCAAACCGGCATCTGAGGGATGGGCGTATTTGGGAAGCTCGATCGTAGGGTCGAGACGCTTAATGTTGACTGTAATGTTGGACATAAAATCACCTTAGCTTGTCGAGCTCTTGCAAAAACTCATCGATGTCTTTGAAATCGCGATAGACCGAGGCAAAGCGAATGTAGGCCACCTTGTCGATCTTGGCCAGGCGCTTAAGCACCATGTCGCCCAGGTCGTGGGATGTAACGGCCGTCAGCGTACGTGAACGCAGCTCCACCTCGATGTCATCGATGAGCTCATTGAGCTTTTTCGTGTCGATGTCGCGCTTAATCGTAGCGCGCATTAAGCCGACCAGCAGCTTATTGCGATCGAACCGCTGCCTTGACCCGTCAGATTTGATGACCTCGATGGGGTCTTCGCATCGCTCGAATGTTGTGAAGCGATAGTTGCACGAACAACATTCACGACGGCGTTTAATGGTGTTATTAGATTCCTGCATACGGGAATCGACAACACGGGTATGTGCATTGCCGCATCTGGGACAGCGCATGGTACCTCCTCCAAAACGATAACAAGGGTACCATGTGCCGGAGTTTAAATCTTACGAACGCGCAGGAACTTTAAGAACGTCACCCGCATCGAGTGACCCATGCTCCAGATGATTGACACTGCGAATTATGTCAGAAGTCTCCTGTGTAGTAAGACCGTCAACGGAATGCTCCTGAGCAAGCGACCACAAGGAATCGCCAGACTGAACACGGACGGTCTCATAGGTAACGTTAGATGCCGACTCGGCATATGCGGCGTGACGAGCGCTGAAGATCGAGGTAGCAAGTACAAAGAAGAGCGTGAGCGCAACGGCCAGGGCGACAATCGTCGAGGCCTTCAGAGCAACGGGGGCCGAAGTCGTGGCGACGCACTGGCTTCGGACGGGCTTGCCAGGCAGTGTTTGAAAACCAGATCGGCCGCCTTTGACAACCGTGAAAGCCGGCGCCGCAGGCGTCTCGAGCTTAAGGGCGAGGTTTCCCTGGACCATATCCGTTGCATTCATCATGTTCTCCTCTCGCGTTTTTGACGAGAACTGTTTTATCAAGCCGCGAGGACAAAAAAGTCTAGCGCGGGAACGAGTGTTCGGTTATTATTATCTTCGAACAGTTGTTCCTGTCAAGCAAACATAGAACATTTGTTTGGGTTAGGTAGAGAGGAATCCCTGATGGCTCGCAAAATTACCAAGCGACAGCAGCAGATTTACGACTTCATCAAGGAGTATCAGCAGGAAAAGGGCTATCCGCCCAGCGTGCGTGAGATGGCTTCGGCTGTGGGTCTTTCCTCCCCTAGCACCGTACATGCACATCTCTCCGCACTGGAAGCACGCGGCCTGCTCAAACGTGACGCCACCAAGCCTCGTGCCCTAGAGCTCTTTGACGAGGACGGAGCCTCCGTCTCCATCTCAAAGTCCGATGAGCCCACGGCACCCCGCGGAACCGTATCGCTACCCCTCGTGGGCCGTGTCGCCGCAGGCATCCCCATCCTTGCCGAGCAAAATATCGAGGACACCTTTACCATCCCGACCGAGATCGCAACGGACCAGGGGTCTTTTATCCTCGAGGTCCACGGCAATTCGATGATTAACGTCGGTATCCTTAACGGCGACTATATCATCGTTCGCGAACAGAAGAGTGCCATGAATGGCGAGATCGTTGTGGCCATGATCGATGGCTCCGCAACGGTCAAAACGTTCTACAAGGAGCAGGGACGAGTTCGCTTGCAGCCCGAAAACGACACCATGGAGCCCATCTATGCGACAAATCCGACGATCCTTGGCAAGGTTGTTGGATTGATGCGCCGGTTCTCGTAATGCAAAACCGCATCACGGTCTTTGATACCATTCGCGGATTTACCATGCTGTCGATGGCAGGATTTCATGCTTGCTACGATCTTGCCTATCTTTATGGTTGGGATATGCCCTGGTTTACTCAGACCATCTTCCAAGACATCTGGCGTGCCAGCATCAGTTGGATTTTTTTGTTTATTGCCGGCTGGATGTGCACCCTCTCGCGCAACAACATCAAGCGTGCCGTCAAATATGCCACTGCCGCTTTTGTTGTATGGGTCGCGACGACGCTCGTCTCAGTCGATGACTCGGTGAACTTCGGCATCATGTTCTGCATGGCGGCCTGCACCGCCATTGTCGCGCTCGCGCGTCCGGTGATCGTTAAAGTGCCGTCGGTATGGGGTATAGCAATTTGCCTCACACTTTTTGCCCTTACCTGGAGCATTCCTAAAACGGTTTATCCTATCCCCTATTTAGCTTGGCTGGGTTTCCCAGGTCCAGACTTTGTCTCTGGTGATTACTATCCAGTCATACCATTCTTTTTTATGTACCTTACAGGCTTCTTTGCCGCCCACACGACTCAGGAAGCAAACTATGAGGCGCCGGGATGGGCCTATGCGAATCCCATCCCGGCGCTCGCAAGTCTCGGGCGCCATGCGCTGCCGTTCTACCTGCTTCATCAACCGGTTATCTTGGGTGTACTGGAGCTGATTTACTCTGTTCGATAACGCTCGAGACGCGGTGCGATACGGGCTGGAAGCTTTGCCACAATACGAACGCCGTCCTCGAGGTATTCCTCGTGCAGAAGGGTTCCCTGTTCGTGCACGAGCGTGATTAACGCGCCCTCTCGATACGGGATATCGGCCGAGAGCAACACGTCCGTAGCGGCCGCTTCACGAGCGATGCGGTCCACTAAGTCATCAAGGCCCTCACCCGTCTGAGCCGAGAACAATACCGCCTCGGGATAGCGCCGGCGAAAGCTCAAGCGGTCGACGCTATCGAGCAGATCGATTTTATTGAACACGGTAAGCGTCAGGCGCTCACCGGCACCAATCTCGTCAAGGACGCGATCAACCGCCTCAAGCTGACGCTCGTAATCCTCATCGGAAGCATCCACAACTTTAAGAACCAAATCGGCGCCGAGCACCTCGGAAAGCGTAGATTTAAACGCGTCGACCAGGCCATGGGGCAGCTTTTGAATAAAGCCAACGGTATCAGTGATCGTCATGCCACGGCCACCGGGTAAATGATACGAACGCGTCGTAGGATCGAGCGTGGCAAACAGCTTATCCTGCGAAAGTACCGTGGATCCCGTCAATCGATTAAGCAACGTCGACTTGCCGGCATTGGTGTAGCCAGCCAACGCTACGCGAAACGCCGGCGATTCAATACGGCTTTTCGATTGCACATCACGACGTTGTTCAACCTGTTTCAATTCGCGGCGAAGCGCAGCGATCTTGTCGCGAATCAGGCGACGGTCGACCTCGAGCTGGCTTTCGCCCTGGCCAAAACGCGATCCAATGCCGCCACGCGTCTGTTCCTTAGCAAGGTGGCTCCACATACCTCGCAGACGGGGCAGTAGATACTGCAACTGAGCCAGCTGGACCTGTAAGCGACCCTCACGCGTCTGGGCATGCAGGCCAAAGATATCCAAAATCAACGCCGTACGGTCAATAATCTTGACCGGTTCGCCCACGGCTTTCTCAAGATAGGACTGCTGTGAAGGAGTCAAGTCGTCGTCGAAGATTACAACATCCGCATCCATACGATGCACCAAACCGCATAGCTCCTCGACCTTACCGGAGCCGATAAACGATTTGGGATAAGGTTTAACCAGACGCTGAGACAAGCGTGCCACGCATTGGGCTCCAGCAGTGTGAGCCAAGCGCTCGAGCTCGTCGAGCGAACGGTCGAGCGGCCAGGCGTTATCGCGCCACTCAACACCAACCAAGACGGCACGCTCAGGTTCAGGCGCCGTGGGAACCAAGGGAAAACGTGCCATTAGGCAGCCTCGATACGACGGTAGATATCATCGACGACCTCATCGATCGTAAACTCATCCATATCGAACCACACGATGCGATCGTCACGCTTAAACCAGGAAAGTTGGCGCTTGGCATAGCGACGTGAGCGCATCTTGATAAGCTCGCGGGCCTCATCCATGGTAATAGCGCCTCGCAAGGCATCAATAATCTCTTTGTAACCTATTGCCTGCATCGACGTGAGTGCATCACCCAGGCCCTGGTCCATAAGGCCACGGACCTCATCAACCAGCCCCTGCTCAAACATAAGGTCGACACGCAGGTTAATGCGCTCATACAGCACTTCACGGCTACGCGTCAGACCAAACCACAAGGCATGATAACGCTCACGTGGAACGCTGAATTTCGACTTCTGCTGGGCATACGACACACCGTCATCGTGCATCTCGAGCGCACGGATCACGCGGCGCACGTTATGGGGATGAATCACGGCAGCCGATTCCGGATCACGCTCGGCAAGCAGGGCATGCAATGCTTCCTCGCCAATACGCTCGGCAAGCTCCTGATAACCCGAGCGACGTTCGTCCTCGAGCTCTCCTGAAGGAAAATCCATTTCATCGAGTGCAGCCTTTAGATACAAGCCCGTACCGCCGCAAAAGACCGGAAGCCGTTGCTCACCAAGCAAACGCTCGATATGCGCCCGGGCATCAGACTGATAGAGCGCAGCAGAATACGCGACGCCCGGGTCCACGATATCGACAAGGCGCAGGGGCACCGAGCACTCCTCGGGCATCATCTTGGCCGTACCGATATCCATACCGCGATAGATTTGCATCGCGTCACACGATAACACTTCAGACGACAGACGAGCAGCCAGGCGGTCGGCAACATCACTCTTGCCGACCGCCGTCGGACCGACGATCGCTACGGCAGAAAGGTTTGTGCCGGGGGAAACCATTAGCGAGGCTCACCCACAACGGAGCCAGACAGATACCACGTCTTGGCGACATCCACATCGACGTCGACGATTTTGCCGATAAGCTGATCGATGCTATAGCCAGCGGGAATCGGCGCATGCACTGTCTGGTTCTTAGGACTTTTACCAAGAAGGACAGCG
Organism: Collinsella sp. SGI.241; assembly: GCF_050312955.1. Classification (NCBI taxonomy): domain Bacteria; kingdom Bacillati; phylum Actinomycetota; class Coriobacteriia; order Coriobacteriales; family Coriobacteriaceae; genus Collinsella; species Collinsella sp. SGI.241. Next base: position 132,998 of record NZ_JBNPKM010000003.1, on the reverse strand, counting down.
TCGTTTTTCTTGCTCGTGCCCTCAATAAGCGCAGGCACCACGGTGTGAAGCTCGCCCTGGTTATACTCGTATGCCGTCGTCTCGATAACCTTGACCAGACGGTTAAAGCGCTCAAGGATAACCTCATGCGGGGTGGGATCATAAATCTCAGCTGCCGGGGTACCGGCGCGCTTGGAGTAAATAAACGTGTAGGCCTGGGCATAGCGCACCGTCTCGGCAAGCGAGAGCGTCTGCTCAAAGTCTTCCTCGGTCTCGCCCGGGAAGCCCACGATGATGTCGGTCGAAAGCGCAATTTCGGGCATACGGTTACGAATGCGATCGACCAGGCCCAGATAATCCTCGCGCGTGTACCGACGATTCATCTCTTTAAGGATGCGCGTGGAACCCGACTGAACAGCTAGGTGAAGCTGCGGCATAACGGCAGGTGTCTCGGCCATAGCATCGATGGTCTCGGGAAGCAAATCCTTGGGGTGCGAAGAAGTAAAGAAGATACGTTCGACGCCCGTATCACCCACGGAGCGCAGCAGGTCGGCAAAGCGCGGCTTGCCAAAGAGATCGCGACCGTAGGAGTTAACGTTTTGTCCCAGCAGCGTAATCTCGCGCACACCCTGTCGCACCAGACCCGTCACCTCGTCGACAATCTCCTCGAAGGGGCGGCTCTTCTCGCGACCACGGACGTACGGCACGATGCAGTACGTGCAGAAGTTGTTGCAGCCCGTCATGATGGGCACCCATGCATGATACTGCGTCTCGCGATGCCACGGCATACTCATGGCGTCCGTATCTTCATGCTCATTCGTGCGGATATGGCGCTTGCCATCCATAAACGCCTCGGCGATAAGCTCAGCCACGTGCGCAATCGAATGCGTACCAAAAATAACGTTGACGTTATCGACGTTGGTGAGCAAGCCCTCGCCATCGCGCTGAGCGATGCAGCCACCCACGGCGACCACACGCTTGCCCGAAGGAGAAGGGGGAAGACTCTTGCAGGAGTTGCACTGACCGTACAGGCGCGTATCGGCAGCCTCGCGCACACAGCACGTCATGAATACGACAATATCGGCATGCTCCGGATCGAGCGCCATAAGACAGCCATAGGAATCGAGCAAACCGCTCACGCGCTCGGAGTCGTGCTGATTCATCTGGCAGCCGAATGTGCGGATAAAATAGGTTTTACCGGCAAGAATATCGCGTACGAAGCGCTGGTCCATGAGCTTACATCCTAACGATGATATCGACGGGGCACAAAGGTGCTAAAAACGTGCGAAAACTCGCTTACGCAACAGGCTTAACGTCGTCCATGACGACATTGTCCATAGCAGCCCGATTAATCTGGTGAACGTAGATAGAGAGACGGATTGCCGTGCGAGACTCCCCGTTAATGAGGATGTCAGAGAACACCGGCGCACAAGAGACATCAAAGCCAGTAGGGATCAAAAAACCTCGCGCAATGGCAACGGCCTTTATGGCCTGGTTGACGGCGCCGGCACCGACGCACTGAATGTTGACGGGAACGCCATCTTTGACCATACCGGCAATGGCGCCGGCAACGGACGCGGGCGATGATTTGCTTGATACCTTCAGGCAATCCATGAAGAAACTCCTGCGTTTAAAAGTACGTTTTAACTGCAATAACTGTATCGTACCGAGCGGACTCGGTAAAGATGCTACTCCTCTTTGGCAAGATCGAACGTCACAGTGATGCGATCACGTGAAACGCGAATCTTAGGGTCGCCGCACAGATTGAGGTAATACCGAGCGGCGAGGTCATTGAAGTCGCGCTCAACAGCACGCGAAAACTGCGCCATGTCATCCTTGGCAATGCGAAGGCCTCGACGGTCCTTGGCAAGATCGACTGGAGCCGGCAATTGCGAGGTGGAATCGCGCTCGCGCAGCAGACGCGCGCACACACCGCGAACGGGCTTAATCTGTCCCGAAAGAATACGGTGGGCAGTACGCTCGGACATCTCGAGACCCAGCCCGGAGCAAATCCGGATAAAGTCCTCGGCATCCGAAGCGAGACCTAAACGATCGATAACCGGAAGCTCACACTCGTCATCGATAAAGAGCAGGCGTGACGTATCGAGACGACTGGAAGCCTGGGCGTACAGGGTCGCAGCGATCTCGGACGGAGAGCCCAGATACACGTCGCAGTCGCGCAGCTCCTCAAGGGCAAACTCGCAGGCTGCGCGAATGATGTTGTGAGGACCACGAGCGCATACATAGCGGCCGTCTTCGTCTTTAACCGCCTGAGGCCAGCTCGACTGGTCGGCGCGCTCAGCCAAGCGATCGGTGTCAACGCACACCTTAAACGCTGAGCCCAAATCGACGCCCGATGTAACAACGCGTGCCTCATCGGTGTTCTGCTTGATAGAGAACAGCGCCATACCACGACCGTGAACACCCCAACGGTCCATCTTCATGCTCTCGAGCTTGGAGGTGACACGGGCATCGAAGATACGCTCCTGCATATCCTGCGGCACACCCGAACCGTTATCCAGGAAGAGGAGGGTACGAACACCCTCCTCCTTGGTCGTGGCTAGATAGACCTTATCGGCTCCGGCATCGCGAGCATTACGCAGCATCTCGATGACAATGTCCTCTACATGCTGAATGTCATGCTTGGCCTGACGGCGCTCGGCCTCCGAAACGCGGAGGCGGACATACCCCTCGCCAAGGTTTTCCTCGACGCGAAGGTTGCCCTCCCCCGACATCGACGCGATAAATGAGATGAGCTCGTTCGCGTCGTTCATGTTATTTAGCGATATCGACGGCACGGCTCTCGCGAATCACGACAACGCGCACCTGACCGGGATACTCCATCTCTTCCTCGATCTGATGGGCGATATCGTGCGCAAGCACCGTGGACTGGGCATCGGAAATCTTGTCCGGCTGAACCATGACATGGACCTCGCGACCGGCCTGCATAGCATAGGTACGCTCGACGCCGTCATGAGAGTTGGCAATCTCCTCGAGCTTCTCAAGGCGCTTAATGTAGCTCTCGGCCGACTCGCGACGGGCGCCGGGACGAGAAGCGGAAACAGCATCGGCAGCCTGGACCAGAACGTCGAGCACCGTGTTGGGATCGACATCGGCATGATGGGCCTCGATTGCGTGGACGATAACGGGCTTCTCGCCATAACGGCGGGCAAGCTCGGCACCAATCACAGCATGCGGACCCTCAACGTCGTGGTCGATGGCCTTGCCCAGGTCATGCAAAAGACCCGCGCGCTTGGCGGTCACAACATCCAGACCAAGCTCGGAGGCCATGATGCCGCACAGGTCGGAGACCTCAAGCGAGTGCTGTAGCACGTTCTGACCAAACGAGGTGCGGTAGCGCAGAGCGCCCAGGGTTTTGACGATCTCGGGATGCAGGTCGTGGATTCCGGTATCGAAGGCGGCCTGCTCGCCGGCTTCGAGCACACGCTGCTGAACCAACTCAGCGGCCTTGTGGTACATCTCCTCGATGCGGGCGGGGTGAATACGACCGTCGGCAATGAGGTTCTCGAGCGCCACGCGGGCGGTCTCACGACGGACCGGATCAAAGCTCGAAAGCACGACAGTCTCGGGGGTGTCGTCGATCACAAGGTTGACGCCGGAAACCTGCTCGAAAGTACGGATGTTACGACCCTCGCGACCGATGATGCGGCCCTTAAGGTCATCGGAGGGAATATGAACGGACGTGACGGTGACCTCGGCGGTATGGTCGGCGGCACAACGCTGGATTGCCAGGGAGAGAATCTCCTGAGCAGTCTTGTGGCACTCGGCGCGGACCTGTTGCTCGGACTCACGGATGATGGTGGCCGCCTCATGGGTAACCTCGCCGCGGACCTTGTCGAGCAGCTCCTTGTGAGCATCCTCGCGCGTAAGGTCGGCAATACGCTCGAGCTCGGAGGTCTGCTTGGCGCAAAGCTCCTCAAGTTCGCGAGAGCGCTTCTCGACCTGACCGGCCTGGCTGGACAGCTGATGCTCGCGTTTATCGAGCGCATCGTTGCGTCGGTCGAGCGATTCCTCGCGCTGCATCACGCGATTTTCGAGCGCGCGAATCTCGCTCTTACGCTGCTTGTCCTCGGCCTCGGCGGCCTGTTTGTTCTTGATGATCTCTTCCTTAGCCTCGAGCAGAGCCTCTTTTTTGAGGGTCTCGGCCTGACGCTTAGCATCACCGATCAGGGACTCTGCCTGCGCGTGTGCCGACTGAATCTTTTCTTCGGCCTCGTGAAGACTACCCTGCTTGGCGGTGCGCATGTAGGCAATGGCGACGATGGCACCCAAAACAATGCCAACGAGCGCTGCAATGATAGGCGGCATGCTCACTCCTTTTTATGGATTCGTTACACAACAAAGCGAACCGTCCATACGAACGGCTCGCGACATTTGAGTAATATGGGCGCAGCTTATGCGGGTCGGATACAGATAAACATATAAACAAACTCATCGCAGATGAGCACATATCACAATGCAAATGACAGTAATTATCCTACGTTGAACCGCAACAACTGTCAAATTAACGCACCCAGCACGGCGCCTATCGAGCGGTGAACGGCAGGAGCGTAACGTGCGCATGCTTAAACGTCGCATTTCTCGCTTAAGGCATCAAGGCGCGCCTTAACGGCATCCGCGGCAATGTGATAGGAAAAGCCCTTGCCCATCAAAAATCTGACGAGCTTTTCGAATGCACGTGCCTCGGGAACGCGACGCTTAGCGAGCAAAGCCGATGCGCGAGCCAAGTCGTCATCCTCGGCAAAATAAGCCTCGGGATACCCTGGAATCTCATCAAGTGCAACATGGCGACGCTTGAGTTCAGTCTCGATTTTGCGCTGTCCCCAACCACGACGCTTACGCTCCTCGATAAAGTACGAGCAAAAGCGGTTCTCATCTAAAAAACGATACTCGATGGCACGATTGACGGCAAAGTCGATCGCGGGCTGACGAAAGCCATAGCGCGCCAACTTATCGCGCACCTCGCCCGTAGCATGATCACGACGCGAAAGCATCTCGGTCACCATGGTGAGCGCACATTTGCATTCGATAAGCTGTACCGCCTCGCGAAAGTCATCCCAGTCGCAGGGAAGATCGAGACGGTTCTGAACGTACACACGTGCCACACGCACGGGAATCCAAATGGACCGTTCAAAACCGCCCTCCAGATCGCAATCGATATGTGCACAGGGCTTTTTAGACGCATAACCGCTCGAGAACGAGGAGGCCGTCTTCTTATCCGGAAAAACGACCCTAGCCTCGGTCACCGTATACGACATGTCGGCATCCGTTACTCGTCGTCATCGTCGAGCATCGCGGAGCCATCGATGGCATACAGCTCGTCAAACTCCTCGGGGGCGGGCTGATCGGTCAACTCAACCTCGGAGGGGGCATCATCGTCATACTCAAGACCGCAGGCAAGGCGAACCTTGTGCTCGATCTCGTCGGCGCAATCGGGATGCTCGCGCAGGAACGTCTTAGCGGCCTCGCGACCGTTGCCGAGTTTGTCCTCACCATAGGCAAACCAAGACCCCATCTTTTTGCATATGCCGCACTCGACAGCCATATCCAGAATCGAGCCCTCTTTAGAAATGCCGGTGCCATACATGATGTCAAATTCGGCCGAGCGGAACGGAGCAGCCACCTTGTTCTTAACGACCTTGGCACGTACGCGATTGCCGATAACCTCGTCCTTGAGCTTGATGGTATCGATTTTGCGAATATCGATACGCACGGAAGAGAAAAACTTGAGTGCGCGGCCGCCTGTGGTGGTCTCGGGGTTGCCGAACATGACGCCGATCTTCTCGCGCAATTGGTTAATGAAGATGCAGGTTGTGTTGGACTTGGCAAGCGAGCCGGCGAGCTTGCGGAGCGCCTGACTCATCAAGCGAGCCTGCAGACCCACCGTCGTGTCACCGATCTCGCCCTCGATTTCGGCACGTGGAGTCAAAGCGGCAACAGAGTCGACGACGATGGCGTCGATGGCACCGGAACGCACAAGCATGTCAACGATCTCGAGCGCCTGTTCGCCCGTATCGGGCTGGGAAATCAGCACCTCGTCGATATCGACGCCGATGCGCGCGGCGTAGGTGGGATCAAGCGCATGCTCAGCGTCGATAAAAGCCACGACACCGCCCATGGCCTGCGCCTCTGCAAGAATCTCGAGCGAAAGCGTTGTCTTACCGGAGGACTCGGGGCCATAAATCTCAACGATACGGCCGCGCGGCACGCCGCCGATACCCAAGGCGGCATCGAGCGCCAGAGAGCCCGTCGGAATAGCCTCGACCTCGAGCTCGGGACCGCCGTCGCCATACCTCATAATAGAACCCTGGCCGAACTTCTTCTCGATCTCGGCCTTGGTAGTGGCGATCATCTCGTCGCGCTCTTTACCCGTCGTGCGCGTATGAACGGTACGTACGGGACCTGAATTCTTGGCCATGAATAGCCCTCCTCTTAACAACCTGAATCGATGATAAACGAACGGCTGTTCGTGGTCAACCGTTCAGGTTCATCATATGCACCCGTCCATTCCAAAACCCGACCAAACGCCGACCAATCACCGACCAAACGCTTGACCATGCCAATCGCAAATACGAGTGCTCGTACAAATTAAAGACATGTGCCAGCGCAAACGTATTCCTTGCCAAAGGTCCCTATCTCCACAATTAAGGGGCCCTAAGGCCCCTTAAAACACGTCTATTCCATGGAATTGAGCACGCGGACAATGCGTTCCAAAGCCTCAGCGACCGCATAGGCACGGACGCACGACCGATCACCCTCGTAGTGACAGCGCGCAGACTCAACGACCGTCGCTCCCCCATCGGCCGCGCGATACGCCCAGCCGATATAGAACGTGCCGGCGGGGTCTTGCTCGGTACCGCCGCCGGGCCCAGCGTAGCCCGTTGCGCTCACGGCGACATCGCTCTGATAGAGGTCCAGCGAGCCCACGGCCATCTCACGCGCCGTCTGATGCGACACAGCACTAAACCGATCGAGCGTTTCCCGCTCGACGCCGAGCACGCGATGTTTGATCTCATCGCAGTAGGTCACCGCACCGCCACGAAGCACCGCCGAGGCACCCGGGATATCGGCAATCGTCGAGGCGATCATGCCCGCCGTCAGCGACTCCGCCGTCGACACCGTCACGCCACGGGCACTCGCGCGCTCGACAATATCGCGCGCCAGCTCCTCGTTGTTTGCGGCGATCTGCAAATAAGACTCCGTCATACCCACCAGGACCTAGACCGAAAAGACGATCTTACGGCAGTTCCAGAAGTACTGGGCACCCGAGATAATGGTCAAAATGACAGCGATGACGTACAGGACGCGCGACACCGAATAGACACCGAGCAGCAGCGACGCCGGCCCCAGCTGAAGACCGGCCATCGCAAAGACGCACAGATAGCCACAGATGGAGACCATCGTGGTCGCCGTCTTGTACTTGCCGAGCTTATCGGCGGCAACGACCACACCGGCAGCACTCGCGACCATGCGAAGTGCGCTCACCAACAGCTCGCGGAACAGGATAATGAACACGGACCACACGGTCACCGCGCCAAAATCCAAGAACAGCAGCAAGGCCGAGAACACCAGCAACTTGTCGGCGATGGGGTCCAAGAACTTGCCGAAATCGGTGATCTCGTTGCGTGAGCGCGCCAGATAGCCGTCGACCTTATCGGTGCACGACAGGATCACATACAGAATGAAGGCTGCGGCGGCAAGCGGGCCGTCGAAGGTGCTCCAGTCCGTACCGGCAACGCCCCCATGAGACAGGGCCGAGACGATCATGAACACCGGAATAAAGACGATGCGAACGCACGTCACGATGTTGGCGGGCGTCCAAACGCTCGTCAGTTCCTTATTGCTCTCGTTTGCCACGACGCTCTCCTACTCCACAACATGGCCGATAAGCTCATAGCAGAAGCTATCGGTAAACTCGACGGTCAAAATATCGCCCACGGACGCCTCGCTGGCGTCCAGATGCACCGCGCCATCGGAATCGGGCGCCTGGAACCAGGCATGACCGATCAGCTCGGCGCCGTCCTCGGTCTCCTCGATACCGTCGACGATTACCTGGGCGCGCTCGCCCACATGGGCTGCCGTGGCGGCAAAACCCAGCGACTCGGCCAGATCCATGGCCTCCTGGGCGCGCTCGAGCTTGACCTCCTCATCGACCTGGCCCTCCATATTGGCGGCCAGGCTGCCCTCCTCCCTCGAGTAGGCAAAGACGCTCGTATAGTCAAAGCCGACGGTGTCCATAAAGTCGATAAGATCACGGAACTCGTCGTCGGTCTCGGTCGGAAAGCCGACCATGGCCGTGGATCGAATCACGATGCCGGGGATACGATCACGAAGATCGCGGAACAGTTCCTCGAGCTCCTGACGCGAACCGGAGCGACGCATGGCCTTGAGGATGCGCGCGTCGCAGTGCTGCACGGGGATATCGATATAGGGCAATACCTCGGGCGTATCGCGAATCGTCTCGATAAGCTCGTCGGTCATACCCTCGGGCTGCAGATAGAGCACGCGAACCCAGACGTTGTGCGGGCGTACAGCCTCGGCGACGGCACGCAGCAGCTGAGCCAGATTGCGCGGTGAGGCCTCAGCGGCGTCCTCATCGGCAAAGTCGGTGCCCCAAATGCCCGTGTCCTGGCCGATCAGCACGATCTCGCGCACACCGCCGGCAACCAGGTCGCGCACCTCGGAGATAATGCTTTCGGCATTGCGCGAATGATAGCGACCGCGAATGTAGGGAATCATGCAGAAGCTGCAAAAACGATTGCAGCCATCGGAGATCTTGACGTAGGCGACAGCACCCTCGACGGTACGCTTGACCTGCGGGATATAGGCAGCGATTTCACGCTCCACACCAAGAACGCCATCGATGACAGAGACGATACCGTCTTCCTCATCGGCCTTCACAAATGCCGCGACCTCGGGCAGCTCGTCGGGCAGGTCGTCGCCGTAACGAGACGGCACGCAACCGCACATGACAATGGGGCAGGAGCGAACGCCATCCTGCACCTCGTTAGCGAGCTCGAGCGTGGTCTCGATGCTCTCAGACGTCGCCGAAGTAAGAAACGAGCACGTATTGACAATGGCGATATCGGCATCCTGAGGATCGAATGCCTCCTCGTAGCCCGCAGCGGTCAGCAGCGAACGCATGCGGTCGGTATCGACCTCGTTCTTGGCGCAGCCAAGCGTGATATAGAGTACGGAACCCAACGGAGTATCCATGTTGGAGAGCGGTCCTTTCGAGTAAATTAGCGGTAGTTGGTAAACTGCAGCGGCTGGCCGTAGTCCTGGTCGCGCAGGAACTGAATCACCGTCTGTAAAGCGTCCTTAGAAGCCGAGGAAACGCGCAGCTTATCGGCCTCGATGGTCACCTTGACCTTAAGCTTTTGATCCTTGATGTCTTTATTGATCTTCTTTGCGGTCGCCTGGTCGATGCCCTCGACGATATGACCGAGCACGCGCACGGTACCGCCCGAAGCCGCCTGCGGGGTGTCCCAAGAGACAGCCTTGAGGTCGATACCGCGCTTGATGAGCTTGGAGCTCAAAACATCGATGATCTGCTTGGAGACAAAATCGGCCGGAGCGTTAATCGTAAAGAGCTTGTCGCCCTTCGAAAGCTCGATGGTGGCGCCGGAGTCTTTAAGGTCATAGCGCTGGGAAATCTCGCGGGCGGTCTGCTGGAAGGCGTTATCGACCTCCTGCATGTTAACCTCGGACACAACGTCAAAGCTGGAATCTTTAGCCATGGTTCTTCCTTTCGGTACGGGGAGCCTTAGTAGCTGTCGTACGAATAGTCATCTGAATCGTTCACTGTCTGGCCGTCGGATGCCGTGTCGGTGCCGACGGTAGACTGGACATCGGTGCCGTCGGCATTATCGGTACCGCCGGCATTATCGCCGTTCGCGGAGTCAGCGGTCTCCTTCTTGGGAACGGTAATGGTCACGCGCGCCACACCCGATGTCTTGGTGTCATAGCGAACCTTTTCACCATTCTTGGTGACCGTGACATCGGAGGGCTTGGACGTGGTGATCTCTATCGAGGACTCGGGCGTGTACTCCTGCTCAAAAGGACCGGTCGCTTGAGCGCCATAGACCGATTTACCGTCGACCTTGACCTCGATCCAGGCGGTCTTGCCCTTGGCAACAGAGACCTTGACCTTGGTGACCTCGTCCTCTTCCGTTTCCACCGTCGCCTTGGCGGCATCGGAACCGGCCGCATCCGTCGCCTCGTCGGCGTCTTCATCCTCGTCAGTGGATTCGGTCTTCTTGGAAGATTTCTTAGTCGTCGTCTTGGTAGCCACGGGTGTCTCGGGCGTCGACTCGGGTGCAGCAGAGCCGCAACCACGCAGGAGTACCACGATGAGCAAAATCAACAGCAGCATCACGGCACCGATGCCGACGTAAATAATGCGCGGATCGATCGTGTTGTATTGAGAGGCGCGCCCAACGCCGCGTCCGTGATTGGAGCTACCACGACCATTACCCTGCGGTATGCGGCCGCGACCGCTATCGGGACGACCACGATAGCTACTCTGGCGCTGCGAACCCCGCTGGCCCGGACGCGGCGCAAGCTCGCCACGGCCCTGATAGCCGCGCTGACCAGAGCGAGGCGCCGAAGAGCGCTGCCCATAGGGCTGGGATTGCGAACGGAGGCGCGGCGTCACCTGCGTGGTATCGGCGTCAGAATAGCCATCGCGGGAACGCCCGGCGGATACTCCGCGATAGCTACGACCGGAGTATCCGCCGTCGCCGTAACCGGCGCGAGGATCGCGACTCAACCCACGAGCGGCGGGAAGCGCACGGTCATCTGGCAGGGGCGTACTGCGAAAACGATCTCGCTGAGAACGAATTTCCTCGCTGGAGCCCGTCTCGGTGATATAGCCCGCCTGCGGAGGGCGCTGGCCGTACCGTGTCGTACGACCACCCTGAACCATCAAAAAACGACCGTTATCGACCGAAGAACGCGAGTTAACGTAGCCGGCAGCATCCTGAAAACGACCGCCCTGCTGCGAGGTATCGCGTTCATATGCCATGAGGTCGTCAAAATAAGCGTTGACGACCTCGCGCGGGTTAAGCCCCAAAAAGCGAGCGTAGCTCGATATCATGCCCTGCGCATAGCCACGCGGGGGCATCGATGCAAAGTTACCAGTCTCGAAAAACTCGATGATCTGCGGCCTGATTTTGATGGTGTTGGCGACCTGCTGGATGGAAAGGCCCATCCGGCGACGCTGCTCGAGCAGCATGTCACCAAAGCGTGCAGCCATCAGAATCCTCCAAACTCACGATCTTCACGTACCATCTCGGCGTCGACAGACTCCAGCGCGGCAAGCCCTTCGTCATCCAGCAGGACCTCGCGCGGCTTGGAACCGTCGGGCGGGCCGACGACGCCCTTTTCTTCCAGCATGTCCATAATACGCCCGGCGCGCGCATAGCCAACCTTGAGGCGGCGTTGCAGGCCAGATGTGGAGCCAAGCTGCGATTCCACCACAATATGGGCGGCCTCCCAGATAAGCGGGTCGTCATCCTGCGGCTCGGCAACGCCCGTGCGAACAATGCCGCCACCAGCCATGGACATGGAAGCAGGCGCCACGGCAGACAGAATCTCCTCGTGGTAGTCGGGCTCGCTTTGCGACTTAACGAACTCGACGATCTCGTTGATCTCGTCATCCGAGACAAAACAGCCCTGGATACGGCGGGGCTTGCCCCAGTCGACCTTGGAGAACAGCATGTCGCCCAAACCGGTGAGCTTTTCGGCGCCCATCTGGTCGATAATGACGCGGGAATCGATGCCCGTGGCTACGTTAAAGGCGATACGGTTGGTGATGTTGGCCTTAATGAGGCCCGTCACCACGTTGGAGCTGGGGCGCTGCGTAGCCACGATAAGGTGAATACCGGCGGCACGGCCCAGCTGGGCGATACGAACGATCGAGGCCTCGACATCCTTGCCGGCAACCATCATCAGGTCCGATAGCTCGTCGATGATAATGACCAGATAGGGCATCTTTTGCGGCGGGTTATCGTAGTGTTCGAACTCGCCGGCGGCCTGCTTTTCGTTATACGTCGAGATCTTGCGAACGTTGAGGCGCTCGAACACCTTCAGGCGACGCTCCATCTCGGAAACAGCCCATTGCAAGGCACTCGCAGCCTGCTTGGGTTCTGTCACCACGGGCACATAGAGATGGGGCAGGCCGTTATAGCCGGCAAGCTCAACGCGCTTGGGGTCGACCATGATCAAGCGAACGTCCTCGGGAAGCGCGCGCATGAGCAGGGTCGTGATGATGGAGTTGATCATGACCGACTTACCGGAACCGGTGGTACCGGCAATAAGCAGGTGGGGCATCTTGGCGAGGTCGGCGACAACGGGCGTACCCTCGGCATCGCGGCCGATGGCAAGCTCGAGCGGACCGCCCTTCACATAGGGAAGCACGTCGCCCAGGTTAACGTTCTGGCGCTTGCGATTGGGAATCTCGATACCCACAAGCGAGGTGCCGGGAATCGGCGCAAAGATACGCACCGACTGGGCGGCAAGCGAAAGCGCGATATCGTCCTCGAGGCTCGAAATCTTGCTCACGCGCTCGCCCTCGCCGGGCTGCAGCTTAAAGGTCGTCACCGTGGGACCGGCAATCCAGCCGACGACGCGAGCGCTACGGCCAAACTCCAGCAACGTGGACTGCAGCGACTCGGCAGTCTGCTCCAACTCCTTGTCAGAAGACGCGGCGGACGCCGACTGCGGATTGGCGTGCAGGATTTCGAGCGGCGGGAGTTTGAGGCCATCCTCTTGCTCGCCCTCGGCATCGGCAGCAGTGCCGTCAGCTCCCCCATCGCCGGCTGCAACAGGAGCAGCGGAAGCCGTAGGGGTGGAGGCATCGGCAACCTTAGGGTGCTTCAGGAAATCGGGGATCTGCGGGGCAGCAGACACGGGGTTCACGGCAAACGGCGGCTCGGACTCGTCGACCTTGTCCGGGTCGTCTTCCATCGAAAGCTGTCCGGTGACCTGTCCGCGCCTGTCTTGGCGACGCGGCAGCAAAGTTGTCTTGGCGGTCTCGAGCGGACACTCGTCATCCTCGTCATCGCCCTCGGTGAGTTCGATTTCGCTATCGGACCAAGACGGGTCGGGCTCACTCGTGTTGAGCTTGGGCGCGGACTTGCCATGCTTGACATGGCGACGCGGCAGCAGCGTAGTCTTGGCGCGCTCGGCCTCCACAGCCTCGGACACGTCGACAAACGGATCATCGTCCTCGTCGTCATCGTCCAGAACAGGGGCCGCATCATTGCCCATGACCGTGGTCACGGCCATATCGGAGCCCTTCTGACGAAGAATGCTCAGGTGCGGACGGGCGACGCCGGGAACCGACAGGGCCTCTTCGTCGCCCCACGGGCTCGCATTGACATCGGCACGACGACGCTCGGCGAAATTGGCAGCGCGATCGCGCGCAGAGCGCAAAACGCCACCCACCGAAAAGCCGATGATGACAAAGCCAACGACGGCCAAACCCACCAGGACCACCATCGCGATAGGCTTACCCAGGGCATTCTGCAGCGCACTCGCAATAAACGCACCGATGTAGCCACCCGAGGCGGACAGGTTTTGCGGCACAAACATGAGGTCGCACGAATCGCTCGTGCCCGGCACCATCAACGAAAGAATGGAGACGACGGCGATAAAGACAACGGCGCCACCCGCGACCGAGCGAATGTTGAGCGGCGAGTCCTCACCCAAAAAGAGCGTAGCGGCAAAAAGAAGGATGACGATTGGCAACACGTAGGCGCCCAGGCCAAAGCCAAGATGGTAGAAACCGGCAACCGCTGCCGTCACGGGTGCCGTTGCCGGAGAAATCACGGCAATGAAAGACGCAATCGCCAAAACGGCAATAACCACGCCGGCGATATCGCGGTTGGCCGAAGGCTCGACCAGGGGCCCAAAATCGTCGAACTCGGCCTCGTGGCCCTTATTGGCACGAAGATGGGAACCGGCACCCTTAGCAGATGCCGGTTGGTTGTTGGCTTTATTGCCTTTGGCGTTTTGTGCAGATCCGCGCGCCAAACTAAACCTCCATGACGACCGGGATGATCATCGGACGGGTGCGCGTACGGCTCCAGATAAAGTTGGAGAGCGAATCGCGCACGGCCTTGCGAATGGCATCGGAGCCGCTGCTCGTAAAGCTAAACTTGCCCTTCTCAATCGTCTTCATGATGGATGCGGAGGCATCCTCGGAGAACTGATCGTCGATGGCAAAAGAAACACCACGGCCCGAGAACTCGATGGCCTCGATCTTCTTATGCTTGAGCGAAACGATGGCGACGGCTGTGACCATACCGTCATTGGCGAGCTTCTGACGATCGCGCAGGACGATGGGGTCGGTATCACCGATGCGCAGGCCGTCGACGTAGACGACGCCGGACTCGACGGGCGTGCCGCGCTTGACAATACCACCGCGCATCTCGAGCGTGTCACCGTTATCGAGGATAAAGATGTGATCATCCTTAATACCCATCTTACGGGCAAGCTGGGCATGGGCACGCAGGTGCACGGCCTCGCCGTGAACCGGCATAAAGTAGGTGGGCTTGGCCATGGCCATCAGAAGCTTGAGCTCCTCCTGGCTGCCGTGACCCGAGACATGGACGAGGGCACGGTTCTTGTCCCACACGTCGCAGCCAAGCTTGGCCAGGCTGTTGACGACCTGCTGGACGGCCTTCTCGTTGCCGGGAACAGGGGTCGCCGAGAGGATGACGGTATCGCCCTCGTGGATGGAGAGCGTCTTGTGCTCGCCGTTGGCCATACGGGACAGCGCCGACAGCGGCTCGCCCTGAGAGCCGGTGCACATGACGACGATCTTGTCGTCAGGCAGGTTATCGATATCGAAGGCATCGATGATATCGGCATCGTCGATGTTGAGGTAGCCCAGCTCGCGCGCCACGCGGGTGTTGGTGAGCATGGAACGTCCGGTCACGACGACCTTGCGGCCGCACTTGCGGGCGGCGTCGCAGATCTGCTGCAGGCGATGGATATGGCTCGAGAACGACGCGACGAAAACACGGCCCGGGGCATTCTTGATGGCGTGCAGCAGGTTGGGACCGACCTCGGCCTCGGACTTGGTAAAGCCCGGAACCGTGGCGTTGGTGGAGTCGGAAAGCAACAGGTCGATGCCCTGCTTGGCAAAGCGACTGATGGCGGCATAATCGGGCGTGACGCCATCGATGGGCGTCTGGTCGAGTTTAAAGTCGCCCGTGTGCATAACGGTGCCCTGGTTGGTGCGAATGAATACGCCCAAAGCGCCCGGAATTGAGTGCGTCATAGAGAAGAAGTCGAGCGAAATGCCACCAAGATTGACATGGCTACCGCCCTTGACCTCGCGGAACTTGGGCGCGCGGATGCGGAACTCGGAAAGCTTGCCCTCGATGAAACCAAGCGTCAGCTTGCTCGAGAAGATGGGCACCTTGTTGTTGAGGTCCTGCAGCAGGTACGGAAGCGAACCGGTATGGTCCTCGTGGCCGTGGGTGACGATGATGCCGCGGAGCTTCTCCTCGTTCTCCAGAACATAGGTGTAGTCGGGAAGCACCAGGTCAATACCAGGCTGGGAGTCGTCGGGGAACATAAGGCCGGCGTCGACGAGCACCATGTCGTCGCCGCACTCGAAGACCGTCATATTCTTGCCGATGCCGTCAAGGCCTCCGAGCGGAATGATCTTCAAAGGAGATGATTTTTTAGCTGCCATAGGTTCGTGCGGTTTCCTTTCTTCGAAACGGGTCTGGAACAACCGACGGGGCGCTTCTGGCAAACCGACCGCCGGGAACGTACAAACATGCATCACGGAGTCGATGCAGTAACCGCATCATGATACCCATTTGCCCACCAACAGACCACCCATGCATCAAAGCCCCATCTGAACTGGTCCATCCCGCCGGTCTGGGGCCGTCGGGGGCCGGGGCGGGTTAAGTTTGCTGCTCTACAGTCCTGCGCAAGACGGAAAGCACATTAAGTGCTTTCCTTTGCGTGCGGAACTCGCGACAAACTTAACCCGCCCCGGCCCCCGATGGCCCCAGACCTGCCAAAAAGGGACAGGTTTATTTTGGTCGGTTTTATCTGGGAATATGCTGAAAGTTCAGCTACCAACAGCTCGGAAATCTGATGACTATGTAGAAATGTCTAACCAAATCGCAAGCAGCACCAACCAGCCCTTTTGCTATTCCCGGCGGGGGCCGCGGGTAAAGTTTATCGCGAGTTCCGCACGAGCCGGAGAGCACTTAATGTGCTCTCCGTGCGAGCAGGACTGTAGAGCAGGAAACTTTACCCGCGGACCCCGCCGGGAATAGCAAAAGGGCGACCCCTGTCCGGAGTCGCCCTTGTTGAGCTGCTTATGTGTAGCTGTTACTCGGCGTCGTGGTGACGGCGGGGCTTGCGGCCTCCGTTGTCACCGGGACGGCGCGGACGGTCGCTGCGCTCGGAGCGCTCGCGACGCGGACGCTCACGGCGCTGGAAGTGCTCACCGTCGCCCTCGGGGGCACCCTCGGCACGAGCCGGGGCCTCGGGCTTATCCAAACGATCGAGCGAGATCTTGCCGCGATCATCGACCTCGATGACGACGACCTTAACCTCGTCGCCCACGTTGAGGACGTCCTCGACCTTCTCCACGCGGCCCTTGGCGACGCGGGAGATGTGCAGCAGGCCGTCCTTACCGGGCAGCAGGTTGACAAAGGCGCCAAAGGGCTGGATGGAGACCACGCGACCGGTGTACTCCTCGCCCGGCTCGGGAACCTTGATGATGAGCTTAATGCGCTCGACAGCCTGGTCGACGGACTCGCCGGTGCCGCCGACAAAGACGGTGCCGTCCTCCTGGATGTCGACCAAAGCACCGGTCTCGTCTTGGATGCCGCGGATGACCTTGCCGCCGGAACCGATGACGTCGCGGATCTTGTCGGTCGGAACCTGGATGGAGACGATGCGCGGAGCGGTGCTGCGCGTGGTGTGGCGCGGCTCGGGGATCACATCGAGCATCTTCTGCAGGATGAAGGCGCGACCCTCCTTGGCCTGCTGCAGGGCGCGGGCCAGGATGTCAAAGGTAAGGCCCGTGGCCTTGTTGTCCATCTGCAGAGCGGTAATGCCCTCGGTGGTGCCGGTGACCTTAAAGTCCATATCGCCCAAGAAGTCCTCAAGACCCTGGATGTCAGACAGGACCACGGTCTTGCCCTCCTCCTGGATCAGGCCCATGGCGATACCGGAGACCGGGCGCTTAATGGGAACGCCGCCGTCCATAAGGGCGAGCGTGGAGCCGCAGGTCGAAGCCATCGAAGAGGAGCCGTTGGACTCCATGACCTCGGAGACCACGCGGATGGCGTAGGGGAACTCGTTCTCGTCGGGGAGCACCGGAAGCAGGGCGCGCTCGGCCAGGTTGCCGTGGCCGATTTCGCGGCGCTTGGGGCTACCCATGCGGCCGGTCTCGCCGGTGCAGAACGGCGGGAAGTTGTAGTGGTGCATGTAGCGCTTGCCCTCGGTGGGCTCGATGGTATCCAGACGCTGGCCCTCGTTGAGCATGCCGAGCGACAGGACGGAGAGCACCTGGGTCTGGCCGCGCTGGAACAGGCCGGAGCCATGAACGAGCGGCAGGTAGTTGTCCTTCACCATAATGGGGCGAATCTCATCGGCGGCACGGCCGTCGACGCGCTCACCGGTCTCGACGACCATGGTGCGCATGGCCTTCTTCTCGAGCTTCTTGAGTGCCACGGGGATCTCGCGCTCCCAAGCGGCCTGCTCCTCCTCGGTGAACTCGGCACGGATGGACTCCTTCAAAGCCTCGACCTTGCCGATACGGGAGAGCTTGTCGGCGTCGCGAAGGGCGGCTGCCATCTCGTCGTAGTGGGCGAAGATGCGCTCCTGGACCTCCTCGACGGGCTGGTCGAGCGGGTACTCCTTCTTGACGATAGCGCCGTTGACCTGCTCCCACTCGGCAACGAACTCGTCCTGAGCCCGGCAGAAGGCAGCGAGGGCCTCCTGGCCAAACTTCATGGCGGCGAGCATATCGTCCTCGGAGATCTCATCGGCGCCGGCCTCGACCATCGAGATGAAGTCGGCAGAGCCGCCCAGCTCCAGGTCCAGATCGGAGTTCTCGCGCTCCTCATAGGTGGGGTTGACGATAAACTCGCCGGTCTCCACGTTGCGGCCGATGCGCACGCACGCAAGCGGGCCCTCGAAGGGCACGCCGCCGAGCGTCATGGCCAGGGAGGCACCCATGACGTTGATGACGTCGAAGGGGTTGACCTGATCGGCGACGAGCGAGGTGGCGACGATGTGCACCTCGTTGCGGAAGCCGTCCGGGAAGCTCGGGCGAATAGGACGGTCGATCATGCGGGCCGTGAGCGTGGCCTTCTCGCTGGGACGGCCCTCGCGCTTGAGGTAGCCACCCGGAATACGGCCGGCAGCGTACATCTTCTCGTTGAAGTCGACGGTCAGCGGAAAGAAGTCGTAGTTCTTGCGCTCCTTGGAGACGACCACGGTGTCGAGCATCGTGGTGTCGCCCTGCTTGACCAGACAGGCGCCGGTGGCCTGCTTGGCAAGCTCGCCCGACTCAAAGGTGTAGGTCTTGCCGTACAGCTCAAAGGTCTTGGATACGAGTGTCATTGTTCTCCTTTACCCCGCAGGCCCCTTGCCTGCGGGCTTCTCATGTGACGCGGGCCCCCTGCCCCCGCCACGCTTCAGAGCGTGATTGTTCACGCCCTTACACAAAAAGAGCGCCCCGCTGCGCAGGACGCTCTTAGCATGTACAAATCCTTACTGGATGTTGTCGCGGATGCCCAGAGCCTTGATGAGCTCACGATACTCGACGACGTCGTTCTTCTTGATGTAGGAGAGAAGACGACGACGGCGACCGACGAGCATGAGCAGACCACGACGGGTGTGGAAGTCCTTCTGGTGGGACTTCATGTGCTCGGTCAGCTCCTTGATGCGCTCGGTCAGGATGGCGACCTGAACCTTGGGGTTGCCGGTGTCGACCGGGGTGTTACCGAACTGGGCAGTCAGCTCCGCCTTGCGCTCTTTGGAAACAGTCATTGTTTCACCTTTCGTTTCGCGTCGCCCGCGGGCGACTCTATTCGCCTCGGACTGGGAAGCCGCCGGTGGAGCGAGCATCCAAGGTCGAGGTACCAACAGGTCGGTATGTTACCACAAGCGGACCGCGTATGCCCATCATCACCGACCCAACATGAATTCCATCGCGCGAAGACGCTGATCGGTGTGCGTCGCAGCCCAAACATGCGAAAGCCCCAGCAAAAAGGCGGCAGTATGGGGATCGACCCTCTCGGCCATGAGCGCATCGAAGGTCATGGACATGAGGGCGCGCAGCCATGCGACCTCGCCGGTCGACACCAGCTCGGCACCCGGAACGCTCGACGCGCACGACCCGCACATGAGCCCGCCCGCCTGGGGCGAAAAATACGACAGCATGGGGTCTCCGCACAGTACGCAGGCCGAAAAATCGGGTCGATAGCCAACGTGCGACAGCAGCTTAAATACATATGCCGCCACAAGCAGGTCCATATGTGCCGTGTCGAGCCTGCTGCCCACCAGGGCAAGTGCTCGCTGCGTAATGGCAAAGGTAAACGGGTCCTCGGCGTCCTCGAACGAGCACACGCGCGCGACCTCGGCGATCGCGCTTGCGGAGCAGGTCGTCTCGTAATCGGGCGCGGCGCCGAGCGGCGCCTCCATAAGCTCGGCCTGGGAAACCACGTCGAGCGACCGTCCGTGCGCGAGCAGCATATCGACGGTACAGAACAGCTCGCAGCGCGCCGCCAGGCGCCCGCCGGGTTTGCGCGCGCCCTTTGCCACGGCACGGACCTGCCGGCCACGCTCATCAAGCATCGTCAAGATCAGATCGGTCTCCTTGAGCTTGGTCTTATCGAGGACGAGTACCTTTGTGCGATATGTCCGTGAGCCTGCCATGAGCGCCGCGCGCCCTTAGTCCTCGGCGTTGTAGCCAAAACGGCGAATCTGGGCCTCGTCGTCACGCCAGCCGGCCTTTACCTTCACATCCAGCTCCAAAAAGACCTGCGTGCCAAAGATGCGCTCAAGATCGCGACGGGCGTCGATGCCGATATGCTTGATCATCTCGCCGCCCTTACCGATGATGATGCCCTTTTGGCCCTCGCGCTCGACGTAAATGGTGGCATGCACGCGCAGCACCTTCTTGGTCTGCTCGAGCGCATCGCAGATTACGCCAACGGAGTGCGGAATCTCATCACGGGTGCGGCGCAAGACCTTCTCGCGCACAAACTCGGCAACGAGCGTCTCGTCGGAAGCGTCGGTACCCATGTCCTCGGGGAACCAACGCGGGCCCTCGGGCAAAAAGTGCGCAACGGTCTCGATGAAGGCATCGACGTTAAAGTTCTTGACCGACGACGTCACGATCTCATCGTCATATTCCATGAGCTCGTGGGCGGCCTTAAGCTGCTCCATGACCTGTGCGGGATCGGCCTCATCGGCCTTGGTGAGCACCAGGACCTTCTTGGAACGGGCGCATCTAACGCGCTCGGCAACCCAGGCGTCTCCCCTGCCGATCGGTTTGGTGGCATCAATCAAAAACGCGACGACATCGACATCGTTCAGCTCGAACAGCGCGCTCTTGTTGAGCTCGGACCCCAGGCCGTCCTTGGGTTTGTGAATACCCGGGGTATCGACAAAAACCAGCTGGTAACCGGGGCGATTGACGACGGCGCGCATGCGACGGCGGGTCGTCTGGGCCACCGGCGAGGTGATGGCGACCTTTTTGCCATAGCAGGCGTTGAGCAGCGTGGACTTACCGGCGTTGGGGCGACCGACCAGGGCCACGAAGCCGCTGCGGAAACCGGGCTCAACGTCGCCAAAGCCCGCGAGGCTGTCGTCCTCGTCGCACAGGGCGTCGAGCTCCTCGTCACTCATGCCCTCAAACGGGTCGAACTCCTCGACCTCGCAAGCCTCAGTCGCTTCGGCATCCACAGCATCCAGGGGCTCGTCGTCCAGCGTTTCATCGATAGGCTGCATATTGTCGGACATGAAGATCCCTTTCTAAATAAAGCCGAGCGCGTGGGCAAATACCAACAAGCCCACAATCGCGGCGGTGATGGAAAGAACGTATACGGAGGCGGCGGCGATATCCTTTGCACGCTTTGCCAGCGGATGGAACTCCTGGGTCGCCAAATCGACAATCGCCTCCATGGCGGTGTTGCACAGCTCGCCGTGAATCACCAGGCCGCAGCAAATGATAATCGTAGCCCACTCGGCAATGTCGAGCCCCACGATGCAGCCGGCAATGACAGTGCACACACCCGCCACGAGCATGACCTTAATGTTACGCTCGGTCTTGACGGCGGTAACGAAGCCCTCCATGGCGTAGGAGAACGACTTTAAAAAGGACGGATGGTCCTTGTTCGATCCGGGAATCATAGACGGCTCCTAGTCGTGGGCATGGTTGGTGATGGGGCCGACGTGAACCAGCTTGGGGTCCTCGCCGCGCTCGAGCGCCAGATCGCGCAGGATGGCGTCCTCGCGGGCCTCCATGACCTCGGCCTCGTCGTCCACGATATGATCGTAGCCCAGTAAATGCAACATGCCATGCACGAGCATCAGGCGGCACTCATCGGCAGGGCTATTGTCAAAGCCGGGGGCCTGACGGGCAATGACCTGCGGGGCCAAGATGATATCGCCGAGCTCGAGCGTCTCGTCGGCTGGGATATCCTCGTCAAAGGCCGAGTCGCATTCAAACGAGAGGACATCGGTGGTACGGTCGATACCGCGCCACTCGTGGTTGAGCTCGTGCATCTCATCCTCATCGACATACGAAAGGGAAATCTCGACTTTTCGCTCAACGCCCTCGGCAGCAAGCACGACCTCGCAGATGTGCTCTACCTCCTGCGCGTCAAGCAGCGTATCGAGCTCGGCATCGTTGCTGATCAATACACTCAACGGGACTCCTTTCGGTCGCGCACGCGTTTCTCGCGCACGTCATCATAAGCATCATATGCCTCGACGATTCGCCCCACCAAGGCGTGACGCACCACGTCGGCACGCTCGAGGTGCGAAAACGCGACATCGTCGACACGACCCAAAATCTGCTCAACGTCGGCAAGACCGCCACGACGACCTACCAAGTCACGCTGGCTCAGGTCACCGGTAATCACAAACTTGGAGTTAAAGCCCAAGCGCGTCAGGAACATCTTCATCTGCTCGGGCGTGGTATTTTGAGCCTCGTCGAGCACCACGAAGGCATCGCTCAGCGTACGACCGCGCATGTAGGCAAGCGGGGCGATCTCGATCACGCCACGCTCCATAAGCTCATCGGTGCGCTCGCGATCCATCATGTCAAAAAGGGCGTCGTAGAGCGGACGCATGTAGGGATCGATCTTTTCCTCGAGGGTACCGGGCAAAAAGCCCAAGTTCTCCCCCGCCTCGACAACCGGACGCGTCAAGATCAGACGGCCCACCTCGTGACGCTTGAGCGCGGCAACGGCAAGCGCCATGGCCAGATAGGTCTTACCGGTACCGGCAGGACCCAAGCCAAACGTGATGGTATGCGAGCGGATGGCATCCACATAGCGCTTTTGACCGAGCGTCTTGGGGCGAATGGCACGACCGCGATACGACAGCAGCACATCATCGCGAAGCGACGTAGCCCCGTACTCACCGTCGCGCAAGACGGCCAGGCAGCGAGAGACATCGTCGACAGACAGCGTCCGTCCGGCGGCAACCTCGCGAAAAGCATGCTCGAAAAAGCGCGCCACGAGCTCGACCTCGTCCGGGTCACCGCACACGGCGATACTGTCGCCACGGGCGACCACGTGGGCGCGAACCAAGCTCTCGAGCGCACGAAGGACACCGTCGCCGGCACCCAAAACGCGCGAGGGATCAATTCCATCGGGAACGGTAAGTCTAATCTTCGAGGCTTCCATGAACCTCCCTGCGTGCATGGACCAAGCCGGAATCATCGACTCCGATGATAGCAACATCGAGCAGGCACGGGGCTGTGAGTCCGCAGGTATCGTCAAGACGGGCATGATGGAACGAACCGAGCGTCAGGTTGTCGCCATACTCGAGCACGGCACGCTCGACGGTGCCCACGCGACGGCGGGCGTCGGCAATGGCGAGTTCCTGCGCCGCGGCTCGCATACGACGGCTGCGCTCAGCCATAACCTCGGGCGGCACCTGGTCGGGCATGTCGGCAGCAAGGGTACCGGGACGCTTGCTATAGCGGAAGACATGCATGCGCGAAAAGCCCACGCGACGGCACAACGCCAGCGACTCCTCAAATTCCTCGTCCGTCTCGCCGGGAAAACCGACGATGACGTCGCACGAAAGGGACGCCTGAGGCAAGTTAGCGCGGATCATACGCACCGTCTCCTCAAATACCTCGGCGCTATAGGGACGGCCCATGCGATGCAGGGTCGCCGTACAGCCAGACTGCACGGGCAGGTGCAAAAACGGGGCGATGCGCTGCGGATAGCGCGCCATGACCTTAAGCAGGGGCTCGGAGATATCCATGGGCTCGACCGAGGAAATGCGCACATGCGGAATAGACGTACGCTCCATTATGGCCTCGAGCAGCTCATCGATCTCGACGTGTTCGTCAGTCGCACTCTTGCCATCGTAGGCGCCCAGGTTCACGCCCGTCAGCACCACCTCGGGCACGCCGGCCTCCTGAGCCTCACGAACTTGTTCGAGCACAGACTCGACCGGCACGGAGCGCTCGGGGCCGCGGGCCTTCCACACAATGCAATAGGTGCAACGATGGTTGCAGCCGTCCTGGATCTTCACACCCAGACGCGAGCGACCGAGCGCGTCGACCACATCGCCGTCGCTACAGGCGGCCACGCTATCGGACTCAACGCCCAGCACCTCGCAGACGCGTTCGGCGACATCGATCTTAGACGGCTCCGCGATCACGCGGTCCGAAAACTCCAGAAGCTCCTCGGGGTGCAAATTGACAACGCACCCGGTCACGACCACATAGGGCTCTTTTGGATGAGCCAGCGCATGGCGGACGGCCTTACGGGTCTTGGCCTCGGCCTCGCCCGTAACGGCACAGGTGTTAATGACGATCAGCTCCGCATCCTGAGGCTCCACCATTGCAAAACCCAGGCGCATAAGATCGGCAGTGATACGGTCGGACTCAACCCGGTTGACACGGCAGCCGAGGTTGACAACAGAGATATGAGGTGCGAGCACGCGGGCTCCTTAATCGAGGATGTCGTCGAGAGCGCTCTTAATGCGATCGGTCACCGATTTCTTGCCGGAAGCGACATCGTCGCCCGACTCGGCGGCGAAAGCCTCGAGCAGCTCGCGCTGCTTGGCGGAAAGGTTCGTGGGGACGAGCACGCGCAGCTGAACGATCAAGCGTCCACGCGAGCCGCCACCGCCGATACGGGGCATACCGTAGTTGTTGACACTCACGGTGTCGCCGTACTGCGTACCGGCGGGGACGCACACCTTGACGATCTCGTCGGGCAAAATGCCCTCAACCTTAATCTCGCAGCCGAGCGCAGCCTGCGCAATCGAGATATCGCTCACGAGGTACAGGTCGTCGCCGTTGCGTTTAAAACGCTCGTGATCGGCGACGCGCACGTTGACGATCAGGTCGCCCGAGGGCTCACCACGAAGGCCTGCCTCGCCAAAGCCGCTCACGCGCAGCTGACGACCGGTCGAGACGCCAGCGGGGATATCGATGTCGGTCTTTTCGTGCGAAGGCGTGCGGCCCTGACCGTCGCAGGTCTCGCAGGGATGGTCGATGACCGTGCCTTCGCCATGGCAGTCGGGGCAAGGCGAAGAGGACTGAACCTGACCCAGGAACGAGCGCTGGACCGTCGTGACATAGCCCGTGCCGTGGCAACGGCTGCACTGCTTTTCGGCCGCACCCTCGGCCCTACCGGTGCCATTGCAATCATCACAGGGGGCAAGGCGGTCATAGCTGATCGTCTTTTTGCAACCGAGCGCCGCCTCCTCAAGGGTCACCGAAAGGGAGATGGCCATATCGCGGCCGCGACGACGCTCGCGGCGATTTCGGGCGCCACCGCCGGCACCGCCGCCAAAGAACGACGAAAAGAGGTCGTCCATGCCCATGCCGCCAAAGATATCGTTAATGTCGACATAGCCGGAGCCACCGGGGCCGTCGGGCGAACCGTAGCGATCGTAGTTTGCACGCTTCTGCTCGTCGGAAAGAACGGAATATGCCTCGTTGAGCTCTTTGAACTTGGCCTCGGCATCGGGGTCGTCCGAAACGTCCGGGTGTACGATACGGGCCTTCTTTAGAAACGCGCGCTTAATCGTCCGCGCGTCGGCATCCTTGTCGACGCCAAGTACCTCGTAGTAATCCCTATTTTCCGACACGACCGAATCCTTCCGACTTTCATTATTGTCACAGTGCGTCCTATACCCAAGCTGGGCCGACCGCAAACAAAGGGTTTGATGTTATTGCATTGCGTAGGGCGAAAGCATGGCACGTTGCGAGCAGCTCGCAAACCAAACCG
Source organism: Collinsella sp. SGI.241 (assembly GCF_050312955.1). Taxonomy (NCBI): domain Bacteria; kingdom Bacillati; phylum Actinomycetota; class Coriobacteriia; order Coriobacteriales; family Coriobacteriaceae; genus Collinsella; species Collinsella sp. SGI.241. Next base: position 107,520 of record NZ_JBNPKM010000003.1, on the reverse strand, counting down.
ACACGAGAGCAAACATAAATCCGTTGGCAAAACCGTTGGCAAACTGCATCGCGCCGCGCTTCCACCACAGCAGGCTGCGGTGAAGCACGCCGTCCGAGAGCACCATGAACAAGCCCATGGCAAACGGAACAAAGCACATCATGGCAAAGGCCGAGAACACGCCCGAGATGGCCGACAGCACCAAAAAAGGCGCCACGATGCCCATCAGGTAAAAACCGGTACGAGCCTTGCCCTCCAGGCGTTCGGCCTCGACATGGGCGCGCCCGACCAAATCGCCGCCCGAGGCACCGTTGGTGCCGGCGTGACCCATGCCGTCAATATGGACCTCGTCGCCATCATGCGTGCCGGCGGGAAACTCAATCGTCTGCTCGGAGGTCACACGGGTCCGCCCGCTGCCACCGCAATAGGGGCAGGGGTCGGCGACGACCTTACCGGAACCGCCGCACTCGGGGCAGACCGACTGGAACGTTCCGGCACCAAACAGGAAGGACAGGTCGACGTCGATGTGGCCGCGACCGCCGCAGCTCGGACAGGTATGTGCATGCTCGGACGAGACAGAGCCCGAGCCTCCGCAATGACCACAGGTATCGAAGCGCGTATAGCGGACGGTCTTGCGGGCACCGCCCTTGGCCTCCTTGGCGTCGAGCTTAATATCGACCACCACGTTGGCGCCGTTCTCGGGATTATAGGCAGCCTGGCTGCGACGCTGCTGGCCCCAGGCGCCACCAAAGGGAAAGCCGCCCTCAAAGGGATTGCCATAGCCTGCGCTGCCGGCGTAGCCGCCGCCATAGGGCGAAGCAGAAGGAGCGCCGGCGAAGGGATTGCCCGAGCGCATGGCATCATAGCGCGCACGCTTCTGCTCGTCCGAAAGCACGGCATAGGCCTCGGAAACCTCTTTAAACTTTTCCTCGGCATCCGGCTCTTTGTTGACGTCCGGATGGAGCTTGCGGGCCTTTTGCTGAAAGGCCTTCTGGATATCACGCGAGGTGGCGTCCTTGGAGACACCCAAGATCTCGTAGTAATCTTTTTCGTTCATCGTCGCCATGCGCGGCAACCTCCTGCTCACAGCAGCGTATATATTGCGGTAATTCTACCCGAGCGGCCTAAGCTAGACCCCAAAACAGCTCGAACAGCATATTTCCATCGAGCCAGCCCAAGTGGGTGGGCGCTAAACGGGCGCGGGCGCGACCTGCTACAACATCTTTTGAGGTGATGCGCCCCGCATGCCCCTCGACATTATCGGGTACCCAGGTGGCAAGGCCCAACTCGAGCGCACGGTCGCAGGACGCCGCCAGCTCGTCTGCAGGAATCACGCTTGCCGAGCGAACCAACAGGTCGGGCCCAATGCCACGCGTCATGCGGCAGGCGAGCATCAAATCCTCCGCCGCCGCCTCGCGCTGCGAGAGATACTCGGCATCAAACGTCGTCGCGGCATCGTCGCGTTGCACCAGACGCACGCGATACGCATCGCCGCGAGCGGGCACGTCGGGATAAAGCCCGGCCAAGCGATCGAAATCCTCGGCGTCGAGCATGCCCGCGGCAGAGCGACCCAGGCCCAGATAGCCCCGTCCGGTCCAATAGGCGATGTTATGCGAGCACTCATGTCCGTCGAGTGCATAGCTTGCCACCTCATACGGGTGATAGCCGGCCGCACCAAGACGCTCGCGCGCCGCTTCCATGCACGCAGCCTGAAAATCCTCGTCGGGCTCGAGCGACTCGTCGTAACACGCCATGCGGTAGAGCGGCGTGCCTTCCTCGAGCGTGAGCGGGTACACCGACACATGATGCGGCGCCGCTGTCAACATGCCATCGAGCGTGCGCTTCCAACTCGCTGCGGTCTGCCCGGGAAGGCCGCACATAAGGTCGCACGACACATCGAGTCCAGCGTCCTTAACCGTCGTGATGGCAGCGAGCGCCCGATCGGCATCGTGAATACGGCCGATGGCGGTAAGTTCGGCATTATCGAGCGTTTGCACACCCAGAGAGACACGTGTGACACCAACCTTGGTAAGCGCAGCGGCAAGCTCGGCGGTCAGCGACTCAGGATTAGCTTCGCAGGTAAACTCAACGGGCTTGCACCACATGCAAATACGCCGGGCAAGCTCCACCAGACGCTCTCCCGCCAGCGACGGTGTGCCGCCGCCAACATAGACGGTGCGGACTTGCGCAAGCGCCCCGGTGTCTCCAAAGGCATCTAGGCGCGTATACAGCTGCTCAAAATAGGCATCGAGCGCAGCGCTCAGGTCGCACGGAGCAAAGCTGCGTGAGTCAAAGTCGCAGTACCGACACTTTTGAGCGCAAAACGGCACATGCACGTACAGCGCGGTAACGGCCACCGTTAGGCCTCCAGCGGATGAGCGGGCACCGACTCGCCAGCGGCAAGTGCGGCCTCGCAGGCCACCACATCGTGCTCGATATCATCGACCAATGCCATGAACTCCTCATATGTGGAGCAACGCACCACCTGGGCACGCCAGGCGGCAGCATGGGGCATGCCCTTTAGATACCAGCTTGCATACGTACGGGCACGAGACATGAGCGGCAGAAGCTCATGCGTCAGCGTGAGATGCTCGCGCAGGGCGTCCAGGCGCTCGACAGAGCTGCGCACCGGCACCTGTACGCCATTGAGCGCAAGGGCGCGAGCATCACCAAAGACCCAGGGATTACCGTAGATACCGCGTGCGATAAACACCGCGCTGGCACCCGAGTTGCGCAGATGCTCCGCGGCATCCTCGGCCGAGAACACGTCGCCCGAACCGATAACGGGAATCTCGACGGCATCGGCCACCTCATCGACGACCGACCAATCGGCCTGACCCGTATAGAGCTGCGTGGCACAGCGACCATGCACCGCCACAGCAGCGGCGCCCGCCCCCTCGAGCATCTGGGCAAACGTCGCGGCATTGCGATCTTCGGCGTAAAAGCCTTTGCGGATCTTAACGGTCACGGGCACGTGCGCCGCGCCCACCGCCGCCTCGACGATCTTTTCGGCCAGCTCGGGCGTGCGCATGAGCGCCGAGCCCTCGCCTTTGGTGACGACCTTGCGAGCCGGGCAGGCCATGTTGATATCGATCAGCGACAGGCGATCGCCCACACGCTCCTCGACGGCAGCGACGGCACTCGCAAATTGATCGGGCTTGGAGCCAAAGAGCTGTACGCAGATCTGCCGCTCCTCGTCTGCCGGCAGCACCAGGCGCCACGTCTTATTGCTGGCATAGGCAAGGCCCGCCACGCTCACCATCTCGCTATAGGCAAGATTGGCGCCGCGGCGTCGGCACATGATGCGATAGGCGGGATCGGTCACGCCGGCCATGGGAGCCATAAGGAACGGCTGCTCGGCATAGGCACCCAGCAGCCGCGTACTGTATTCAGAAAGCGCCATGGAACTACTCGTCCACCTTGAGGATCGCCATAAAGGCCTCTTGCGGGACCTCGACCGAACCGATGGCCTTCATGCGCTTCTTGCCCTCTTTCTGCTTCTCGAGCAGCTTGCGCTTACGCGAGATATCGCCGCCATAGCACTTGGCCAAAACGTCCTTGCGGCGCGCCTTGACGGTCGAGCGGGCAATGATCTTGTTGCCGATGGCACCCTGAATGGGCACCTCGAACAGCTGGCGCGGAATAATTTCCTTAAGCTTGTCGCACAACCCGCGGGCCAGGCCATAGGCCTTGTCCTTGTGCACGATAAACGAAAGCGCGTCCACCTCGTCGCCCGAAAGCAGGATATCGAGCTTGACGAGCTCGGAGGGACGATACTCGTTGAACTCATAGTCGAGCGACGCATAGCCCTTGGTGCGGCTCTTGAGCTGGTCAAAGAAGTCCAGGATGAGTTCGGCGAGCGGCATGTCGAAGCGCATCTCGACCGATTTGCTCGTGAGGTGGATCATGTCGGTCGTAATGCCGCGGTGCTCGATAGCGAGCTGCATGACGGCTCCCGTATACTCGGGCGGGCAGATAATCTTGGCCTTGAGGTAGGGCTCCTCAATGCGCTCGATGCGCGTAGCCTCGGGCAGATCCTGCGGGCTGCGGACATCAATCATCGCGCCGTCGGTCTTGTAGACGTGGTAGTCCACCGAAGGGCTCGTGGCGATGAGGTCCAGGTTGAACTCGCGCTCCAGACGCTCCTTGACGACCTCCATATGCAGCAGGCCCAAGAAGCCAACGCGGAAGCCAAAGCCGAGCGCCACCGAGGTCTCGGGCTCCCACACCAACGACGGGTCGTTGACATGCAGCTTATCGAGAGCGTCACGCAGGTTCTCGTAATCCTTGTTGTCGATCGGGAACAAGCCCGTATAGACCATGGGCTTGGCCTCACGGTAACCGGGAAGCGGCTCAGGGCAGGGATTCGACGCCCACGTGAGGGTATCGCCCACGCGAACGGCCTCAGGGTCCTTCAGGCCCGTGACCACGTAGCCCACCTCACCGACCGTCAGCGCGTCGACCGGAGTCTCGGCGGGACGCTTGACGCCCACGCCATCGACCAAAAAGTCGCCCTCGGCCTGCATCATGCGCAGGGTATCGCCCTTCTTGATGGAGCCGTCAAAGACGCGGACCGTGGCGACGACACCGCGGTACTCGTCAAAATACGAATCCAGGATGAGCGCCTTGAGCGGCGCCGTCGCATCGCCCTTGGGCGGTGAGATCAAAAAGACGATGGACTCCAGCAGATCATGGATGCCCTCGCCGGTCTTGCCCGATACGCATACGGCATCGTCGGCAGGAATCGCAAGGTCATCCTCGATCTCGGTCTTAACCTCGTCGGGGTGTGCCGACGGCAAGTCGATCTTGTTGATAGCGGGCACGATATCCAGGTTGGCGTTCATGGCGAGCGTCGCGTTGGAGACGGTCTGCGCCTCGACGCCCTGCGTGGCGTCGACGACGAGCACTGCACCCTCGCAAGCGGCAAGCGAACGCGAGACCTCGTAGGTGAAGTCCACGTGGCCCGGCGTATCGATCAGGTTGAACTGATACGTCTCGCCATCGTCGGCGTCATAGGAAACGCGAACGGCATTGGACTTGATCGTGATGCCGCGCTCGCGCTCGATATCCATGGTGTCGAGCAGCTGCGATTCCATGTCGCGCTCGTCGACGGTATGGGTGAGCTCGAGGATGCGATCACTGATCGTGGACTTGCCATGGTCGATGTGCGCAACGATCGAGAAGTTGCGGATGTGGGAAATGTCAATTGAAGTATTCATGCGGACTATCTTACCCGAGCGGTACAAAAAATGGAGCCTGTTCCATAAAACAGGCTCCATTTATGCGCGTAATCTGTGTGGTGTGAAATTTACAACTTAGGCGTTGATGCTGTTCACGAGCTTGGCAAGACCGGACTTGCGGTTGGAAGCCTGGTTCTTGTGGATAACATGCTTGGCGGCAGCCATGTCGAGGCGCTTGGTGACGGTCTTGAGGGCAGCCTGGGCCTTCTCGGCGTCGCCCTCGGCGACGGCGGACTGGACATGCTTGGTCAGCGTCTTGAGCTCGGACTTGACAGCCTTGTTACGCATGCGAGCTGCCTCATTGGTGCGGATACGCTTCTTCTGAGACTTGATGTTTGCCACTTCTGGAGTTCCTTTCGAGTTCCTTGCAAAAAATGTATGACACCTCTGAGACACGGTGAGGTCATGCAAGCGCCTACTATAGCACGCTCCCCCTCAAAGGGATAGAACGAATTTGTCAAATAGACAGGTATCATCACGATTTTCTCAAGATGTTCGTAATCCAGAGCAAAAGCGCGTTCTGAGAATCGGCCGAACCCTTAAGAGCGAGCTCAACATCGACCGCGCCCTCGAGCGCCGCGACGAGCTCCGCCATCGAAAAGCGGCGTGCCCAGGTCAGGTGATTCTTAACCTGCCAGGGTTGAAGCTTGAGCGTCGCGGCAAGCTCGCGACCCTGCCCACGCGCATCGAGCGCCTTGGCGACGATAAGCTCGCGAATGCGTCCGCACAGCAGCGTGTAGGTCCACACATAGCTCTTGGCGGGTAGCAGCCCAAAGAGCTCAAGCGAGCGGCGCATATCACGAGCCGAGACCGCGTTAAGAAAATCCCAGGGCTGAACTTCGGCCGTGCGCACGATCCAGCGTTCCACATCGGCAAGCTCAATTTGCGGCGCATCGACCATCTGGGCAAGCTTGGCCAAGTCGTTATCGAGCATGCGAGTGTTTTCACCCGAACGCGAGACGAGTTCCTCGGCGGCCGCCGTCGAGATCGACTTGCCGTGCTGCGTCGCCATCTGCTGCACGCGGCGCGGTAGCTCCCAGCGCTTGGTGCCGGAGCAATCGATCACGGCCTTCTTGTCGATCTTGGCGATCGCCTTATACAGGCGCGTGTTCTTGGCAAGCGAGTCGGCGATGATGAGACAGACCGTTGTGGGGCTTGGACTCGCTAAATACTCGACAAGCGGCTCCGAGACCGCCTTGGCGAGCTTTGAGCAGCCGTCAAGGATTACCAAGCGAAACTCGCTGCCCATGGGAAAAGTGTTGAGCGATCCGATAATGGACTCGATATCGGGGTCCTTGGTCATGTCGCGCTCGTCGAGGTTGAACGCGACCATACCCGACTTTTCCAGACGTGCTTTCATACGCGAGACGGCGTGGTCGCGCTTGACTCCGTCGGTACCGACGATCAGATATGCCGGCAGCAGACCGGTTTCAGACATCGCGCTCCCCTCCCGCAGGCTCTCCTGTTCGTACCGTGCCATTCTATCCCACGGGTTGGTCCCGCGCCAACGGCAGCATCACGGTCGCTGACATCGCATGGCAAAACCGGCCACAGTCGGCGAGACGGTAATGTCGCCTCTCTCGATAGTGCATGCGAACGCGCCGCCCGCATCGCTAACGGCATCGATGCAGGCATCGGATGGATGGCCGTAGCGGTTGCCCTCGCCCGCGCTCGCAATAGAGAGCTCGGGCTTAAGGGTTTCCAGCAGGTCTGTATCGACAGAAACTTTTGAGCCGTGATGCCCCAGCTTGAGCACATCGATATCACCCACCTCCTGTACAAACTCGCACTCCTGATCGAGCTCGGCATCACCAGTGAGGAGCATACGCAGGCTTTTGCCTTCCTGAGCATAGGAGAGCAGCAAGACAAGCGAGTCCTCATTGCCCTCACCGTCAACCGTATCAAACGGCCACATCACACGAGCCCGAAATGCGCCGATATCGACTGTGTCTCCGCGAGCCACCTGCCGATACGTGACGCCTGGGCGATTCAGAACCTCAGCAGGCGCACTGCCCAGCGCATCCGCCGCAACCGCAATGGTTCCCACCGAAAACCGATCGAGTACGTCGGGAAGACCGCCCCAATGGTCTTCATCCCAATGTGTCACGAAGACGGCGTCGATATGGTGGACGTTATTGCGAACCAACGCCGACACCACGCGCGCGTCGAGCCCACAGTCGACGAGCGCCACGGCGCCACCCTGACGAACCAGAATCGCATCGGCCTGGCCAACATCAAGGACTGTCACCGAAGGCGGCGCACATCGATCCCAATAGACATACGGAACGCCCGCCGCAAGCATCAAACACAGCAGCCCCACCGCCATGGGCCGCGCACTGGGGCGTGGCCACAAGACCAAGAGGACCACCAGCGAAAAAGGCACCACGTATACCAAGGGCGTATCGGGCGGCACGCTTACGGATGCGCCCGGAACGGCAGCAAAGAGCTGCTCAAAGAACAGGGCACAGCGAGCGATAGCCATGGGCACCACAAGCGCCCCGTGACGCAAGAGCGGCACAAGCGAGCAAGGCACCAGCACAACCGAAGATGCGAGCAGCACGCTTATCACCGGACCGATCACGGCATTTGCAAGCGGGGCAATGAGCGAAAACATCCCAAATGCGGGAATGGTTACGGGAAGTGTCGCGATCTGCGAGCACAGCGTGACGGACAAAATACTGGCAACCCCCGATGGCACGCCCAGCTCGCCCAAGGCGTAGGTAGCGTAGGGGCAAAAACAAAGGATGGCAAAAACACTGGCGCACGATAGCTGAAAACCCATCTCGAACAATACTGTCGGCCGCAGCAACATAAAGATTGTCATGGTCAAAAATAGAGCCGAAAGGCCATGCCGACGACGTCCGGCGCCGTTGACGACAAGCGTCACCGCCACCATACAGCACGCGCGCACGGCCGAGGGCGAAGCGCCCGTAAAGACGGCATAGGCAGCGAGGGCCAGCACCAACAGCCCTCTCTGCAGCCCACGAGAGAGGCGAGTCTTTTGCAGGGCGCTCTCAATCACAAACCCAACGATGGCAAGATGGCTGCCCGAGACGGCGATAAGATGTGCGGTGCCCGTTACCGAAAACAAATCGCCCGCCGGCTGAGCACGCAGCTCGGAGGAGCGTCCGCAGACAACGCCGGCAATGAGCGAGCGCGCCGGATCGGTCTCGGGCGCGATAGTGGCAAGGAGCTCGTTTCGCAGCCAAGGCAACAGCCCCGGAAAGCCCTCGTCAACCGATACCAACCGGATGACCTTAACTTTTCGAAGCTCGCCCCGAAGCACGCGTGAGCGCCCATACGCATCATTCTCAAAACGCGAAATTCGACCGACAGCATGCACATGAGAACCGGCACCGAGCTCACGATCACACGACAGCCGTATCTCGCCCAAGCGCTTTCCACCCGCATATGAATCACAGGTATAGGAGTACGTCCCGTCATTGATGGATGGATCACCCTGTACAACAAACTCGAGACTGCTCGCAGCTCGATTATCCAGTGCCCCCGAAGCACGCAGCGCCCCTATCGCCCAACCCGCGGACACGACCGCTCCCGCCAGGAGGCCGAAGGCCGCGGCATACAGCCATCGCCTCCACCGCACAAGACGCATACAAAACCGAGCCAATACGATGCACGCGGCAGCCGCAACGGGAATGGCCATAAGCAATGTGACGGGCGCTGCCCGCTCTCCCAGCAGCAAATCGGCTGCCACATTAAGTACCAGGCCGCAGCTCGCACACAAACCAGAACAAAGGGCCATCGTCCACGGCATCAGGGGCCGCGGCGGCATCACATGCTCGCACTCGGACACACTCATACGCAGATGCAATCTTTAATTTTGGCGAGCTTTTTCTCACCGATCCCCGATACGCGCATGAGGTCATCGACCGAGGCAAAGGCCCCGTTTTGAGTCCGCTCATCGATAATCGACTGGGCCGTAGAAGGCCCGATGCCCGAAAGCGTCTGCAGTTCCGCCGCACTTGCCGTATTGATATTCACAAGCCCCGACGAAGACCCCGCACCAGCAGTCATGGCAGCACCGCTATCGACCCCGCCGACCGCCGCAGCCGCTTGTTGCTCCCCCACCATCGGAACATAGATCTTTTGACCATCTGTGATCTTGGACGCACGATTAAGCCCTGTCACATCCGCCTCAGCCGTAAGCCCTCCGGCGGCATCGATCGCTTGGGACACCCGCGCTCCGTCTTTGAGCCGGTACACGCCAGGCCTCGCAACGGCGCCATCAACATCGACGTACACCTCAGCAGCAGAAGAACTCTTGGCAGACGACTCATCGGCATCATCAGGTAACCCATCCCCGGCCCCGCGCACATCCGAGGCGCCCGCCTCATCACTACGCTCAAACGACACGCCGCTGGAGCGGCTACCAAAACTTGCCATCGCCAAGCCGCTCGCGGCGGCAATGACAATCAGAATCGCCACGACCATCGCCTTATGGCCGAGCAGCTTTTCTGCCCAGCGGTCCATCCGTTTAACCCGTTCGTGTTGCTCGCGTTGCGCCATAGCAAACACCTCCCAACACCATCGTGTCAGGAAACGAGCGCCGTAGCCTCCGCACGCCCGCACCGGTTATCGAAGTCAAACCAAAAGCTGACCAAAACCTTGCAGGATAGTGTCCATTTATTCAGATACACGTCGACAAATGAACCGTTTATCGCCTAATGCCCAGGTAGATTAAGACCGACGATGCAAATGCACCGCCGGTCTATACACAACATTATTCGTGATCTTGGTAAATCTCACGTGGAGCAAGCTGAGGATGTTTACGTTTTAAGGTCTTAGGGGCCTTGTACGTGTTGCTCTCGAAGTCGATGTACTCGGTCTGTTTGAGCAAGCGCTCAATCATCTCCTCGTGATCGAACAGCTCCCACGCCTCATGCACGGCATCGAGTTTTGCGTGCGTCTCGGGGCGGCGCGGCATAAAGAGCGTGCAGCAATCGGGAGCAGCCTCGGTCGAGATATCGAAGGTACCGATTTCCTCGGCACGCGCGATGATCTCCTGCTTGTCCGAACCGATCAGCGGGCGGAACACGGGGATCTTGACGGCCTCGTTGACGGCCATAATGTTCTCGAGCGTCTGGGAGGCAACCTGACCGAGCGATTCACCGGTCACGATAGCCTTGGCGCCCTCGATATGCGCAATGCGCTCGGCAACCGAATACATAATGCGGCGATACATGATCACACGCAGGTTGCTGGGGCAGGCCACGGAAATCTCACGTTGGCAATCGCCAAACGGCACCACGTACAGGCGTCCGATCTGGACGCCCGGCGCAAGCGCACGGATAATGTCCTGCACCAAATACTCGCTCGTATCGGGTGTCTGCGGACGACCGGAGAAATGCACCGGCACGCACACCGCGCCGCGACGCGCGAGCATCCAGGTCGCCACCGGAGAATCGATGCCCGACGACAGGAGCGTCACAACCTTGCCGGCGGAACCCACCGGCAGACCGCCCACGCCGCGCTCGGAGCGCGCATACACGTAAACGCTACCCTGGACCACCAGTACGTGCACCATCGCGTCGGGGTCGTGCATCTGGACCTTTTTATCGGGGAAGGCCTCGCACAGTACCTCGCCAACCTGACGATTGATATCAATCGAGGTGAGCTCGTAGTCGGTGTTAGAGCGTTTGGCATGCACCTTAAACGAATCGAAGGGACCAAACTCACGCAGCGCCTTCACGGCGGCGGCGCAGTACTCCTGCGGGTCGCGGTTGGTGTGATATGCCAGGGACACGCGGGCAACGCCGGGGACGGTGCGAATGACACGCGCCGCCTCGTCGGCCTGATGCTCGTTAAAGGTCACGAGGATATAACCGGAAATTCGAGACACGGCATTCACGGAAAAGGCGGCCAAGGCCGCCTTGATGTTATCCATGAGGATATGCTCAAAATGTGCGCGGTTCTTGCCCTTCAGTCCAACCTCGTGATAGTGGACCAGGCAGACGCGAGCTGCCATTTAGGCTTCAGCAACCTTGTGGCCGAGCGCCTTCTTGTAACGAGCCTCGTCGTAGGAGATATCGCCGTCGACAATCTCGTCCATAGCCATCGAGATGGTATCGGCGCCGGAGAGGCCAATGGTAATGTCATCGACATCCTGAACGGCAAGCACGCGGTTGTGCTGGCCGCGCAGCATGCTGTTAATATCGCAGGCGCGCTTGGAGGCAAGCGAGGCGAGCAGGAAGCGGTTGTGATCGGTCTTCTCCAGAAGATCGTCAATACAAGGCTTTACAACGGACACGGACCTCAGATCCTTTCATGCATATCGAGAACGCGAACGAGCTCATCGGTCGCGCGGTCGAGATCGTCATTCACCACGACGTCGTCGTAGCGGTCGGCAAGGGCAAGTTCATCGGCGGCGTTTGCCATGCGCAGCTCGATCGTCTCGGGCGTCTCGGTGCCGCGACCGACCAGGCGATCGCGTAACACCTCAAGCGAAGGCGGCTTGATAAAGATCAACACGGCCTCGGGGAAACGCTCCTTGACCTGCAGGGCACCCTGGACATCGATCTCCAGGATCAGAGACGAGCCAGAGGCGAGCTTGGATGCGACCTCGCTCACCAACGTGCCGTAGCAGTTACCGTGGACCTCGGCCCACTCAACAAACTCACCGTTTGCCACGCGGCGGTCGAACTCCTCGCGCGTCAGGAAAAAGTAGTTGACGCCGTCGACCTCACCTTTACGTGGCGCTCGCGTGGTAGCCGAAACCGTCAGGCCCAGGTTCGAGCGGCGCTCGCGCACACGACTGACGAGCGTGCCCTTGCCTGCACCTGACGGTCCAGAAATCACAAAGAGCTTTGAATCCTGAGCGCTCACTTATTTGGTCAGCTGCTCGAGGAGCTGCTCGCGCTGACGGACGCCGAGGCCCTGGACGCGACGGGTAGCGGAGATGCCGAGCTCCTCCATGATCTTGGCGGCCTTGGCCTTGCCATAACCGGGCAGAGACTCAATGAGGGTGGAAACCTTCATGCGGGAAGCGATGGGGTCATCGGAGTTGAGCACGGACTCAAGGGACTTCTCGCCCTTCTTGATCTGCTCGCGAAGCTCAGCGCGGGCGTGACGTGCGGCGGCAGCCTTCTCAAGAGCCTGCTTACGCTGCTCGTCGGTAAGCTGAGGGAGTGCCATTCGAACCTCCAAATAGTTGGGTTATATCTGATGCAATAATTGGCATTTTAGCACGTCAAACGCACTAAATGCCCAATCGACGGCTCCATAGGTTAGACGATACCTGCGAAAAGTGCAATATACGGAGGTCAAAGTTGAGCCCCTGACCTGTGATTCCACACAAAGGATGGGAAAGTTTTCGCAGGCGCAAGGGCTCATTTGTGCTAATAAGACCCAAAAGTGGTGACTTGAGGGAATCTTTTACGCGACGTTCTCGACCAGCTCGGCGACGATGGCGTCAAAGGCCGCAACCGGATCGTCGGAGCCGGTAATAGGACGGCCCACCACGATGTGGCTCGCACCGCGCTCGATAGCCTGGGAAGGTGTCGCCACACGGGATTGATCGCCCAGGGCGGCACCCACCGGACGCACACCCGGAGTCACGATCAGCGCGTCGGGGCCGAGCAGCTCACGCATGTCGTGAGCCTCCATCGGCGAGCACACGATACCGTCGATGCCGTTGGCCTGAGCGAGCTTTGCCAGGCGAGCGGCCTCCTCGGCCACGGGCGACTCGACGCCGATCTCCGCCAGCGCGTCCTGATTCATGCTCGTAAGTACGGTAATGGCGACGAGCTTGGCGCGGTCCTCGCGCGCCTCCTCGGCACCCTCGCGGCAGGCAGCGAGCATGGCGCCCGAACCCAAGCCGTGGACCGAGAGCAGGTCGGCACCGGCAAGCGAGGCCGAGCGAGCGGCACCGCGCACCTGATGCGGAATGTCATGGAACTTGAGGTCGAGGAAGACCTTAAAGCCCAAATCCTTGAACGTCTTGACGATCTCGGGACCCTCGGCGTAATAGAGCGTCATGCCCACCTTGAGCCAGGCGGCATGGCCCGAAAGCTCGTGGGCGAGCTCGAGTGCGCGCTCACGGTCGCAGTCGAGGGCGACGATAACACGGTCACGGGCATCGGTCTCTAGCATTCGAACGCACCTACCAGCTCGTTGATGTCCTTTACGCCCTGGGACTCCGCCCAGGCCTCGAGCTCGTGCGCGATCTTAAGCGAAGCACACGGGTCGACGAAGTTGGCCATGCCGACCGACACGCAGGTGGCGCCGGCCAGGATAAACTCGGCCGCATCCTCGCCGGTCATGACACCGCCGACACCGTTGATGGGGATATCGACGGCCTGGGCGACCTCCCAGACCATGCGCACGGCGATGTGGTGGCACAGCGGGCCCGAAAGGCCGCCCTTGGGCTTGGCCACACGGGACCTGCGGGTGTGCACGTCAATGGCCATGCCCTGGATGGAGTTGATGACGGAAAGGCCATCGGCGCCGGCAGCCTCGAGGGCGCGGGCGATCTCGGCGACGTTGACCGGAGCCATCTTAACGAACAGCGGCTTATCGGTCACCTTGCGGCAGGCAGCCATAACGGAAGAGGCACCCTCGGGCGTGGAGCCCATGGCGGCACCGCCGGCGGCAATGTTGGGGCAGCTCACGTTAATCTCATAGCCGGCAGCCCAGGGGCACAGCTCGACATACATCTCGAGCGCGCGCACGAACTCATCAACGGAGTGACCGGCAACCTGGCAGATGACCTGGCAACCGTCCTTGGAGAGCTGCTCGAGCCACGGACCGGACTCGCGGGCGAAAGCGGCCACACCGGGGTTTTGCAGGCCCACGGAATTGATCATGCCGCCGGGGATCTCGGCCATGCGGGGTGCGGGATTGCCGGGCCAGGGCTCGGCAGCGCAACCCTTGGTGGTGATGGCACCCAGCTGGGAGACATCAAAGAAGTTCTGAAACTGCCAACCGTAGCCAAAGGTACCGGCTGCGGTGTTGATGGGGTTCTGCATCTTGACGCCGCCGAAATCGACGGACATGTTCACGGTACCCACTAGAAGACCACCACCTTGGAAGCATCAAACACGGGGCCGCACATGCAGGCGCCCTTCATACCGTCGACCGTCTCGACATTGCAGGTGTTGCAGGCGCCAAAGCCGCAGCTCATCATGCGCTCGAGCGACACCTCGCAGTACGCGCCGGCCTCGGCGGCAGCGGCGGCGACTTTCTTCATCATAACGGCGGGACCACAGCTGGCGACGTAGTCGTAACCGCCCTTGCCGAGCAGCTCGGCGGCAGGATCGGTGCATAAGCCGTGCGTACCCAACGAGCCGTCGTCGGTGCACACGTTGACCGTGGCTCCCAGCGCGCGGAACTCATCGACGCCCACGACCTTGGACGCGGTGCCAAAACCCAGGCACACGTCAACGGCCACGCCCTGCTCGGCAAGCATGCCAGCGAGGCACAGAACGGGCGGAACACCGATGCCGCCCGCCACGAGCAGCGCCTTCCTGGTGCCCTCGGGTACCAGCCAGCCGCGGCCGCCAGGGCCCAACAGGTTGGACTTGGAGCCGGGGCCCATCTGCGACAGACGACGGGTGTCGTCGCCCACGACGGCGTACCACAGCTCGACGGTACCGGCCTCGGCGTCAGAGCGATAGAAGCTCAAGGGCACGCGAAGCAGCGAAGAGGCATCGCCGGGCACGGCGATGTTCACAAACTGACCGGGCTTGAGCGCACTTGCAAGCTTGGGGGCCGAAATAACGAGCGAGAAGATGCCGTCGGCGATCTCCTGGTTCGAGACGACCTCGAAGTCGTGCATGCGTGCAGTGGAAGGTGTGGGCATAGACGCTCCAATCCCCCATGCAGTTGCATGGACCAAACGAACAGAAAGCGCGGCACCGCAAGGGCACCGCGCGCAAAAGCGATAAGGCTATGCTAGCAGATGCAGCCGTCGGCAAGCGTCTGTTTACCGCCGACAAACACATCGGTGGCACGACCGGTGAGCGTGCGGCCGGCAAAACCGGAGTTCTCGGCGCGCGACTCGTAACCGTCCTCGCCGACCGTCCAGGTGACAGACGCGTCGAAGACGGTCAGGTCGGCAACAGAGCCCGCCTTGACCTGAACCTGATCAAGGCCCAGGATCTCACGCGGCTTAATAGCCATGAGCTCGACCATGCGGCCCATACCCATCTTGCCCGTGTTGACCAGCTCGGTGAGCACGAGCGACAGCGAGGTCTCGAGGCCGATCATGCCAAAGGGCGCGAGCTCGAACTCACGGGCTTTCTCCCACGGCGTGTGAGGAGCGTGATCGGTGACGATGACGTCGACGGTACCGTCGATGACACCCTGGCGGATGGCCTCGGCATCCTCGTCGGTACGCAGCGGCGGGTTAACCTTGAGCGAGGTGTTGTAGGTCTCGTCCAGGTCGTTCTCGGTCAGGAACATGTGATGCGGGGTGGCCTCGCAGGTAACCTGAACGCCAGCGGCCTTGCCGGCACGCACGAGCTCCAGGCCATGGGCGGTGGAGATGTGCTGGATGTGCAGCTTGGCACCGGTCAGTTTTGCGATCTCGATGTCGCGGGCGATCTGGAGCTCCTCGCCGGCAGCCGGCCAGCCCTCGAGGGCCAGACGAGTCGAAACCTTGCCCTCGTTGATCTGGCCGTGGCCGACCAGGTCCTCGTCCTGGCAATGGCTCATGAAGACCTTGCCGAACATCTTGCCGTAGTCCATGCAGCGACGGAGCATGCCCGCACCCTGCACGCCGCGACCGTCGTCGGTGAAGGCGACGGCGCCGTGGGCGACCATATCGCCCATCTCGGACATAGCCTCGCCCTTAAGACCGCGGGTCATGGCGCCAGAAGGATAGACGCGGCAGTGGCCGACCTCGGCAGCGCGGGACTTGACGAACTCAACAACGGTACCGTTATCGGTAACGGGGTCGGTGTTGGGCATGGCGCACACGCCAGTGAAGCCGCCCTTGGCAGCTGCGCGGGTGCCGCTCTCGATGTCCTCTTTAACCTCGTAGCCGGGCTCGCGCAGGTGGACGTGCATGTCCACCAGGCCAGGGACAAGGTACTTACCGGAAAGGTCGCGGACCTCGGCTCCCTCGGCGGCGAGGTTCTCGCCGACCTCGGCGATCTTGTCGCCGTCGATCAGGACGTCAACGACCCCGTCAAGCTCGACGGACGGATCGACGACGTGGGCATTCTTAAGAAGCAAGGCCATTATCGGCACCTCCAAGCAGCAGATACAGGATAGCCATACGCACGCAGATACCGGCGTAGACCTGCTCCAGGATGACGGAGCGTTGCGGGTGGTCGGCCATATAGGAGTCGAACTCGACGCCGCGGTTGATGGGACCCGGGTGGCAAATGATCGCGTCGGGCTTCATGAGCTTCTCACGGTCCTTGGTCAGGCCGAAGAGCTTGTGGTACTCGCGAATGGTCGGGAACGGGGCACCCTCGAGGCGCTCCTGCTGTACGCGCAGCATGTAGACGACGTCCAGCTCGGGCAGGACGGAATCGAGGTCGCTCGTCACGTGGTCGCAGCCCAGAACCTCGGGCGCCGGCGGCAGCAGCGTGCCGGGGGCGACGGCGTAGGTCTCGCAGCCCATGATCTTCAACGCGGGGATCAGCGAGCCGCAAACGCGGGAGTGGGCGATGTCGCCGACGACGGCGACTTTCAGACCGTGGAAGTCACCCTTGTGCTCCCAGATGGTGTACAGGTCGAGCAGAGCCTGCGTGGGGTGATTGTGCTTACCGTCACCGGCGCAGATAACACTCGCGGGCGAATTCTGCGTGACGATGTAGGGAGCACCGGCATGTTTGTCGCGCACGACGATGCAGTCGATCTTGTAGGCGTTGAGCGTCTCGACGGTATCGACGAGGCTCTCGCCCTTGACCGTGGAGGTCGAGGAGCCGCCAAAGTTGAGGCTGTCGGCCGAAAGACGCTTCTCGGCAAGCTCGAAGGAGCTGCGGGTACGCGTCGAGGGCTCATTGAACATATTGACGATGGTCTTGCCCTTGAGCGTGGGGACCTTCTTGATGGCACGCTCGTTGACCTCGGAGAACGCCTTGGCGGTCTCGAGGATGAGCTTGATGTCCTCTTCGGAGTACTCGGTAATGTCGATCAGGTGCTTATGATTGAACGCCACGGTACTACTCACCTCCCAGCGGCGCGGAGCCCACGTGGGAACCCGGCGCGACGTCGTTGATCTCGACAGCGGTACGGCCGTCGACTTCCTTCATATATAGGTGCACGTTCTCCTCGTGCGACGAGGGAACGTTCTTGCCGACAAAGTCCGGCGAGATAGGGAGCTCGCGGTGACCGCGGTCAACGAGAACTGCCAGCTCGATGCGGCTCGGACGGCCCAGGTCCATAACGGCGTCCAGAGCGGCGCGGATGGTGCGGCCCGTGTACAGGATGTCGTCCACCAAAACGACGCGCTTGCCGTCGACGCTGAAGGGAATGTTGGTAGCGTGGATCGCGGGAGCGAAGTTAGTCGCATAGTCATCGCGATAGAAGCTGATGTCCAGGCTGCCGAGCGGAACGTCAACACCCTCGATCTCCTTGATCGCCTCGGCAAGCTTCTTTGCCAGAAGGTCGCCGCGCGTGACGATGCCGACCAGAGCGAGGTCTTCACAGCCCTCGTTGCGCTCGAGAATCTCGTGCGCGATGCGGGTCATCGCTCGGTTGACGGCGGTCTCGTCCATGATGACCGCCTTGGGGGAAGTCGTGCCCATCGATCTCCTTCCTCACATGTCTTGACTGCTGATACAGTCAAAAAAATAGATGCCCGACCGCTCAAAGCGGACCAGACACCCACAGGAAGGACTGCTCTATGGCAGCAATATAAATCCATGTGGGTATCTCGTACCCCTTTAATGGTCAAGGGATAGTGTAGCCAACCCCGAGCTTAATTGCGAGCATTAATACGGAGCAATCCGCAAACGGACTCAACGCTCCATAAACCTATATATATTTGCGGGACAAGCTTGAAAACGTCGATGCGAGCTGGCATAATCCCCTCTGCTACACGCAAAACGGATCTACGTCCAGGGCCGTAGCGTGGGCACTATCGCCATAAGAGAAATATCTCTGTGTAGATTACGCACAGGGAGCTGCTTCTGTGCTATAGTTCAGGCTTGTTTGTTAACGCGACATGTTCGTTTGTCGCCCAAGGAGGGTCAGTTATGTCCAAAGTTTGCGAAGTTTGCGGTAAGCACCCCGTTGCCGGTCGCTCCATCAGCCACTCTCACCGCGTCACCAACCGTAAGTTCCGCCCCAACATCCAGCGCGTCTACGTCGTCGTCGATGGTCACCGTCGCAAGATGAACGTTTGCTCCACCTGCCTTAAGTCTGGCAAGGTTGCGCGCTCCTAAATAAGGTCTTACCAACAAGTACCTCGGACTCTCCGGGTCAAAGACCTCGCGTTCACATAGAACTTACCAAAGGCGTCCTCTCTTGTGGAGGGCGCCTTTTTGCACTCATTGGGGACAGACTTACATGGGTGTTTTCACTCATTGGGGACAGACATGATGCGTGTCTGCGGCGCCCCGACTAGCTCCGGCCCCTGCCTCACGCAGCTTCCTTCCAGCCTGCAGTGGCCTTGGTCACACTTGTAGCGCCGATACCGGTGATACGGGCAATTTGCTTGACCGTGAGATGTGCCTGCCGGAGCCTCAGCAGGCAGGCATCGCGTTCGGGGCGTGGCAGGGCCTTAAGCAGCGTAGGATCTATGCTCGGCAGGACTTCGCGCGCAACGGAAAGGGCCTCCTCATCGGGGATCCGACGGCGTGGAAGAACCTCCACCGACCAGACGCGCCCGGCAACTTCCTTGAGATGCTCGCAATAGCAACGGGAGCCTCCGACAATATCGAGCATAGGGGCCGCATCACAAATGTCAAAGGGATCGTAGCCCAGCTGATAGGCCTTGAAGCTTGACCATCGGTACGCCTCGAGTGAGTCGAGCGAACCTTTCACAGGATTGAGATGAATATAATCGAGCAGCTGCACCGCCATAACAGGTCCAGAACAGCGAAATGGCAAAACGATGTCTGTCCCAAATGAGTGAAAGCACTCATATAAGTCTGTCCCCAATGAGCAGGCCGATGCCAGGCTGATATTTTTAATTAAAACGCTTCAGTAGATTGAAGCGTTTTAGTGTGCCTTTTACGGGAATCTTACCGTTCGCCGAATAATTTCTTGCTATCATGCAACACGTAGGGTAAATCTCCGATCGCAAGGAGACACAAATGGTGAAAAAGTCACCGGAAAACACTACTCCCGCAATTGTGGACAACGTAGAGGCGCTTGAGGCTAAGCTCGCTCAGATGCGAGAGGCCCAGGCGCTTTTTGCTACGTACACGCAGGAGCAGGTCGACAAGATCTTCTACGAGGCCGCCATGGCCGCCAACAAGGCTCGTATCCCGCTGGCGAAGATGGCCATCGAGGAGACCGGTCGCGGCGTTCTTGAGGACAAGGTCATCAAGAACCACTACGCCGCAGAGTACATCTACAACGCTTACAAGAACACCAAGACCTGTGGTGTCATTGAGCGCGACGAGGCCTACGGCATCACCAAGATCGCTGAGCCCATCGGCATCGTGGGCGCCGTCATCCCGACGACCAACCCCACCTCCACCGCGATCTTCAAGACGCTGATCAGCCTGAAGACCCGCAACGCCATCATCATCTCCCCGCACCCGGCTGCCGCCAAGTGCACCATCGCCGCCGCCAAACTCGTGCTTGACGCCGCCGTCAAGGCCGGCGCCCCCGAGGGCATCATCGGCTGGGTCGATGTCCCCTCCATCGAGCTGACCAACATGGTCATGCGCGATGTCGACATCATCCTCGCCACCGGTGGCCCGGGCATGGTCAAGGCCGCCTACTCCTCGGGCAAGCCCGCCCTGGGCGTTGGCGCCGGTAACACCCCGGTCGTCATCGACGACACCGCCGACGTGCTGCTCGCCGTCAACTCCATCATCCACTCCAAGACCTTCGACAACGGCATGATCTGCGCCTCCGAGCAGTCCGTGACCGTCATCGACACCATCTATGACCAGGTTAAGGCCGAGTTCCAGAAGCGCGGCTGCTACTTCGTCAAGCAGGGTGCCGAGATGGAGGCCCTGCGCGGCGCCATGTTCAAGAACGGCGCTCTCGATCACCGCATCCCCGGCATGGCTGCCGCCAAGATCGCCGAGCTCGCCGGTATCGAGGTTCCCGCCAAGACCAAGATCCTGATCGCCGAGGTCACCTCCACCGACCCCGCCAAGGAGGAGTTCTCCCACGAGAAGCTCTCCCCTGTCCTGGCCATGTATCACGCCAAGGACTTCCAGGAGGCCGTCGACAAGGCCGAGCACCTGGTACTCGCCGGTGGCCCGGGCCACACCGCCTCTCTGTACGTGCATCCCGCCCAGGCCGATAAGATCAGCCTGTTCGAGCATGTCATGAAGGCCTGCCGTATCGTCATCAACACCCCGTCCTCGCACGGCGGCATCGGTGACCTGTACAACTTTGGCATGAAGCCGTCTCTGACCCTGGGCTGCGGCTCCTGGGGCGGCAACTCCGTCTCCGAGAACGTTGGGGTGAAGCACTTGATCAACGTTAAGACTGTGGCCGAGCGCCGTGAGAACATGCTGTGGTTCCGCGCTCCCGAGAAGGTCTACTTCAAGAAGGGTTCCACGCCCGTCGCTCTCGACGAGCTGGGCAGCGTCATGGGCAAGAAGCGCGCCTTTATCGTCACCGACCAGTTCCTCTTCAAGAATGGCAACACCCGCGCCATCGAGGCCAAGCTCGACGAGATGGGCATCGCCCACGACTGCTTCTACGACGTCGAGCCCGATCCGTCGCTGCAGTGCGCACGTCGCGGCGCCAAGCAGATGGCTCTCTTTGAGCCGGACGTCATCATCGCCGTCGGCGGTGGCTCCGCTATGGACGCCGGCAAGATCATGTGGATGATGTACGAGCACCCCGAGTGCAAGTTTGAGGACATGGCCATGGACTTCATGGACATCCGCAAGCGTATCTTCACCTTCCCCGAGATGGGCAAGAAGGCCTACTTCGTCGCCGTCCCGACCTCTTCGGGCACCGGTTCCGAGTGCACGCCGTTCGCCATCATCACCGACAAGGAGACCGGCATCAAGTGGCCGCTCGCCGACTACGCGCTGCTCCCCAACATGGCTATCGTTGACGCCGACAACTGCATGACCGCCCCGCGCGGCCTGACCGCCGCCTCCGGCATCGACGTCATGACCCACGCCATCGAGTCCTATGTCTCCATCATGGCCTCCGACTACACCAAGGGCCTCTCCGAGCGCGCTGCCAAGCTCGTCTTCGAGAACCTGCCCTCCAGCTTCGAAAACGGCGCCAAGGACCCGCATGCCCGCGAGGAGATGCACAACGCCTCCTGCATGGCCGGTATGGCCTTCGCCAACGCCTTCCTGGGCCTCAACCACTCCATGGCCCACAAGCTCGGTGCCTTCCATCACCTGCCCCACGGCATCGCCAACGCCATCATCCTGACTCGCGTCATGCGCTACAACGCCGCCGAGGCCCCCGTCAAGATGGGCACGTTCTCCCAGTATCCTTACCCCAACGCGCTGCACAACTACGCCGAGATGGCCAAGTACTGCGGCATCGAGGGCAAGGACGACAAGGAGGTCTTCGAGAACTTCATCACGAAGCTCGAGGAGCTCAAGGACTTCATCGGTGTCAAGAAGACCATCGCCGACTACGGTGTTGACGAGCAGTACTTCCTCGACACCCTCGACGAGATGACCGAGCAGGCATTCAACGACCAGTGCACCGGCGCTAACCCGCGCTACCCGCTCATGAGCGAGATCAAGGAGCTCTACCTGGACGCCTACTATGGCCGCGAGCCCCAGGACTACGCCGTCTGCTAGTTTTTAGCACGGTTATTTCGGCGGGGGTGAACGGGCGCACGCACGCCCCCGCCGCTTCTTCTATCGCATCGTTGAAAGGATGCAATCATGCTGCTCCCCGAATCCAAGACCGAGCTCGTCCGTCGCGGCAACAAAGTCGTTTACGACCTGGGCGACAAGATCGTCAAGGTCTTTAACGAGACCAAGCCCGTCTCCGACGTGTTCAACGAGGCTTTGAATCTTGCCCGCATCAATGAGTGCGGCATCCGCAGCCCCAAGGCTCTCGAGGTTTCTCAGCTCGAGAACGCCAACGGCTGGGCGCTCGTGACCGAGAAGGTTCCGGGCACCACCCTTGCCGAGAAGATGACTGCCGAGCCCCAGCGCTTTGGTGAGTACCTCGAGATGTTCGTCGACCTCCAGATCGAGATCCACGGCTACACCTCCCCGCTGCTCAACCGTCAGCGCGACAAGTTCGCCCGCATGATCGACAGCCTCGATCAGCTCAATGCCACCACGCGCTACAACCTTCAGGAGCGTCTGGACGGCATGACCAAGGAGTTCAAGGTCTGCCACGGTGACTTCAACCCCTCCAACGTCATCGTTGGCGACGACGGCCAGCTGTACGTCTGCGACTGGGCACACGCCACCCAGGGCTCTCCTGCTGCCGACGTTGCCACCACCTACCTGCTCTTTGCCCTCAACAGCAAGGACCAGGCCGAGGCCTACCTGGAGCTCTACTGCGATCGCGCCGACATGCCCATGCAGGTCGTGCGTCAGTGGACGAGCATCGTCGCCGCTTCCGAGCTCGCTCGTAAGCGCAACGTGAACGATGAGTTCCTGAAGAACTGGATCGACGTCGTCGATTATCAGTAATATCTGAGCGATTTATTTCGCATCGGAGGCACAAAGGAAAACCCCACAGCTCGCATGGGCTGCGGGGTTTTCCTTTTAGCAACAAATGTCCCTTAGACGCAAAAGCGGCCCTGCATCTCTACCTCGAGAGACGCAGGGCCGCTTAACAAGTGCACTAAACGCAGCGGGCTCGATTAACGGCGTGCTGCTTTCACAAGCTCAGCGACCTTGGCGACAATCTCATCGATCGCCACATCCTCGCGCTCGCCCGTGGCACGATCCTTGAGCTCGACGGTGCCGTTCTTAAGGCCGCGCTTGCCGAGCACCACCTGATAAGGGAAGCCCATAAGGTCGTTGTCGGCAAACTTAAAGCCGGGACGCTCGTCACGGTCGTCTACGACAACCTCGATACCCTCGGCGCACAGACCCTCGACGATTTGATCGCAAACAGAAGCGCACTCCTCCTTCTTGGGGTCGAGCGGAATCACCGTAACCTCGTACGGGGCAACGGAGACCGGCCAAACGATACCGTGCTCGTCGTTGTGCTGCTCCACGACGGCAGCGAGCGAGCGGGACACGCCCACGCCGTAGCAACCCATGATAAGCGGCTTCTCCTTGCCGTCCTCGTCCATAAAGGTGGCACCCATGGCCTCGGAGTACTTGGTGCCCAGCTGGAAGACCTGGGAAACCTCGATGCCGCGAGCAGCGGAGAGCGGCTTGCCGCAGTGCGGGCAAGGGTCGCCGGCAACGACGGTAACCAGGTCGGCCCACTCGTCGACGGTAAAGTCGCGCTCGGGGCAGGCACCGGTAAAGTGATAGTCGACTTCGTTGGCACCGCAGGCCCACTGCTTGGACTCGCGCAGGCTCTCGTCGCAGACCAGACGAATGCCCTCGGGCAGGTTAACCGGTCCGATAAAGCCCTTATGCAGACCGTAGGTCTGGAGCTCCTCGTCGGTCATCATGCGATAGCCCTTGCCAAAGACATGCTCGGCCTTGCAGTCGTTGAGCTCATGATCGCCCGGAACGATGGCCACAACCGGCTTGCCCTCGGCGTCGATGAGAGCCAGCGACTTGCGCGTACCGTTCTCGGGGAAGCCGAAGAACTTGGCGACGGCCTCGATGGTGCCCATACCCGGAGTCTCGACCTTGGTGAGTGTGCCGTCGCCGGGGCCCTCGGTCACAACGACCTTGGTGCTTGCCGCCTCGTCATCGGCAGCAAAGCCACAATCGTCGCAGTAGACCAGTGAAGCCTCGCCGGCATCTGCCAGCGCCATGAACTCGACGGAGGTGTCGCCACCGATCTCGCCGGAATCGGCGACGACGGGCAGGGCCTTGATGTAGCAGCGCTCGCAGATATTGGCGTAGGCCTGCTTCATCTTGTCGTACTCCTCCTGCAGGCTCTCCTGCGTGGCAGAAAAGCTGTAGGCGTCTTTCATGATGAACTCGCGACCGCGCATCAGGCCAAAGCGGGGACGGAACTCGTCGCGGAACTTGTCCTGGATGTGATAGAGATTCACCGGCAGTTGCTTGTATGAACGCAGCTCGTTGCGCACCAGGGCAGTCACGGTCTCCTCGTGCGTGGGGCCGAGCACGAACTCGCGGCCGTGGCGGTCATCAAAGCGCACGAGCTCCTTGCCATAGGCATCGATACGGCCGGACTCACGCCACAGCTCGGCATCGACCATGATGGGCATCATGAGCTCCTGAGCGCCGGCGGCGTCCATCTCGTCGCGCACGATGTTCTCAATCTTGCGAATCGAGCGCCACGCGAGCGGCAGATAGGAATAGAGACCGGCAGCCTCCTTGCGGATCATACCGGCACGGAGCAGCAGGCGATGGCTCGCAAGCTCAGCGTCGGCTGGATCCTCTTTGAGCGTCGGAGCATACAGCTTAGACATATACATTGCTCGGGTCATTTATTTCTCCTCAATAAGCTTGTCGACCTCGGCCATAAGCGCGTCGACAATTTGGTCCTCCGCTACTTTACCAATGATCTGGCCGTGCGAAAAGAGCAGGCCCTGACCACGTCCGCAAGCAACGCCCAGGTCGGCATCAGAAGCCTCACCGGGGCCATTGACGGCGCATCCCATGACGGCAATCGAAAGCGGCGCGGCATAGTTCTTAAGCCGCTCGGTTACTTCCTCGGCGATTGCGATCAGGTTAACCTGACAGCGGGCGCACGTTGGGCACGAGACAATCTCGGGGCCGCGGCGACGCAGGCCCAGCGACTGCAAAACTCCCCAGGCGACCGGCGGCTCCTCAACCGGATCGGCCGTGAGCGAAACGCGCATGGTGTCACCGATTCCCTCGGACAGCAGGATGCCAAGGCCCACCGAGCTCTTGATGGTGCCCTGCAGCTTGGTACCCGCCTCGGTTACGCCCAGGTGGAGCGGAACGTGGGGAATCTCACGCGACAGGGCACGATAGGTGTCGAGCGTCGTTTGCACGCTATGGGCCTTGGCCGAAAGCACAATGTTCGTAAAGCCGCGGTCTTCAAAATGCTTGACGAAACGTTCGCTCGACATCACGAGCTTCTCGGGCTGCGTGAGGTCGTCGCGCTCAGCGATATCCTGCTCAAGCGAACCAGCATTGACGCCGATACGAATCGCACAGCCCGCGGCACCCGCAGCATCGATCACCGCGTCAACCTTGGCCCAATCGCCGATATTTCCGGGATTGATGCGCAGCTTGGCAGCACCGGCCTCAACGGCACCAATGGCGAGCTTATGGTTAAAGTGGATGTCGGCAACGATCGGCACCGGAGACTCGGCACAGATGGTGCGGAAACCCTCAAGCGCGGCCTCGGTGGGCACGCTCACGCGTACGATATCGCAGCCAGCCTGCGCCAACGCGCACACTTGCGCAAGCGTTGCCTGGGCATCAGCGGTATCGGTGCAGGTCATGGATTGGACCACCACCGGCGCGCCTCCACCGATCTGCACGCCGCCCACATGCACGGGGCGCGTCAACTCGCGAGGCAAAGGATGGGATAAAGACAATCCAAACACTCCCCTACAGAATAAATCGAAGGATGTCGGAACGAAGCATATAGACAAACAGCAGCGCAAAGAGCGCGATGCCCACATAGCTCACAATCGTCTGGACCTTGAGCGGAAGCTCGCGGCCCGCAATCTTTTGAATGATCTCGATGACCAACTTGCCGCCATCGAGTGGCGGGATGGGCAGCAGGTTCATAAAGCCAAGCGAGAACGAAATGAGGGCGGCAAACGAAAGGAACGTGGCAGGGCCGGCAGCAGCAGCTTGCGAGGACATAACGCTAATACCCACGATCGAAGAGGACTGATCGAGAATCTCCATCGTATGCTGAGGCTGGAGCAGGCGCATCACGCCCTTCGCTGTCTGCACGACATAGGAGAACGACAGGCGAGCCGACGTGATGGGGTCTAAACGGACCACCTGCGTAGAGACATACACACCTAGGCGTTCGTCCTCTTTGAGCGCAACCGTGGTCGAATGCTTCTTGCCGTCACGCTCGTACTCAATGGCGATATCGTCCTTACCGGCAGCCTTGCCAATGGCATCGTAAACGTCCATCCAGGTAGAGCACGATACTCCGTCGACCGAAAGAATCGCGTCGCCATCCTCGATTCCCGCCGCGGAGGCAATCGAGCCTTCATCAACCTGGCCGATCACATTGGTGTCCACCGGCACCGTGACACCCGCGATGGAATAGATGCTCATAAGGAGCAAAAAGCCCGTCAGGATATTGACGATAATGCCCGCAAGCAGCATAAAGGCACGCTTGACAAAGACCTGACCCAAATAGGTGTGCGAGCGCTCGCGTGCAAGGAATTCGGCCTCGCCGCACGGCAGTTCCCATACATCGCCCTCGGCAGTCGCGTGCTCGCGATCGAACCGACGGCCGTCAAAGGTGGTATAACCCGCCGCATCACGCGGCAGGGTCTGGTACTTGGTGGGATAGTAACCAGGCGAAGGCTTTTCTCCTTCTTCATACCAAGGAGCTATGGAGCCCCAACCCAGCAGCAAAGCACAGGCCTCGAGCACATCCTCCTCGGACAGCTCAAGCTCGACGGCAAGATCGACCACCGTCACACGGCCGTGGCGATAGATGGCGGCAAGCACGCGATCGGCATACGAGACATCGGTCGGATCCATGCCACAGATGGCAGCATACCCACCCAGCAACAGCGGGGTCACGCCAAACTTGGTGCCAATCCGACGAGACGTATGGTGAATATCAAAGCGACACGGCAGGCCCAAAAAGAACTCAGTCACCCGGACGCCGCAGGCACGCGCCGCCAAAAAGTGGCCGCCCTCGTGCAAAAACACGAGGACGGAAAGCATCAGCAGGCCCCAAAAGACCGATGAGAGAACGCTCAGAACAGTTTCCATAAAACGAAAAAGCAATCCTTATGGGTTAAGAACGGGTTGCGACGAGCACTTGCGCGGCCTTTTCACGCGCCCACGCATCGATACCGCGAAGCTGTTCAAACGAATCGACCGTCTGCGCATCATGCGCATCCATACAGGATTCCACAATGCGATCGATATCGGTAAAACTGCAGCCATCATGCAGGAAGGCATCGACGGCGACCTCGTTGGCGGCATTGAGCACGCACGGCATGGTGCCGCCCGTCTTGCCCGCACGCTCGGCCAGCGCCAGGCAGCGGAACGTATCCATGTCGGCCGCAGCAAAGGTAAGCTGACCCAACTCGCGGAAATCGATGCGCGGAGCCGGAGTATCCCAGCGCTCGGGATACGAGAAGGCAAACTGGATGGGAATGCGCATGTCAGATGCCCCGAGATGCGCCATCACGGAGCCGTCGGCAAACTCGACCATCGAATGAATCTTTGACTGGCGCTGAACGACCACGTTGATAAAGTCGAGGTCGCAACCGAAGAGGTGCATCGCCTCGATACGCTCCAGGCCCTTGTTCATGAGGGTAGCGGAGTCAATCGTGATCTTGGCACCCATAGCCCACGTAGGGTGCGCCAGGGCATCGGCGCGCGTCACACGGTCGAGCTCCTCGCGCGAACGGCCAAAGAACGGACCGCCCGAACAGGTAAGCCAAATACAATGGGCCTCGCGCGGATTCTCACCCAGATAGCATTGGTAAATTGCAGAGTGCTCGGAATCGACCGGGATAAGCTGACCGGGCTGGGCCAACGGCATCAGCAGGTCACCGCCAACAACGAGCGACTCCTTATTGGCAAGGGCAAGGCGCTTATTCGAGGTCAAGGCCGCGTGGCTCGCCCCGAGACCAGCCGCGCCAACAATGGCAACGAGCACGCAATCGACATCATCACGGCACGCGAGATCACAGACCGCCTGTGCACCAACGCCGACGTTCGTGCCCTGAGGCAGCTCCTGCAGCACGGCATCAGACCCGTGAGCGGTATCTGCGATGGCAACAGCCGGAACCGAGAACTCGCGGGCAGCGGCAACGAGCTCGGAGGTGCTGGAATTAACGGAAAGCGCCGTCACCTGCAGACGATCGGCATGCTGACGGCAAACATCGAGCGCCTGAGTGCCGATAGAGCCCGTACAGCCCAGGATGGCAACACGGAGACGTCCATCGGAGCCATAGGTCGTCTGGAAGGACATTACAGCACGCCTCCGATCATCAGCATCAGCTGCGCGGTGATGCAGCCGAAGATAAGCGAGTCGCTACGATCGAGCATGCCGCCGTGGCCCGGGATAAGGTTACCGGAATCCTTGACGCCCACACCGCGCTTGATGCGCGACTCGATAAGGTCGCCGATAACGCCCAGGATGGACACAACCACGCCACAAAGCAGCGCATAGGGCAAGCTCAGCTTATAGAGATGCGTCACCCACAAAATGAGCCAGATGAGAACCGAGCCCAAGATGCCACCAACAAAGCCCTCCCAGCTCTTGTTGGGAGAGATCTTGGGAACCATCTTGTGTTTGCCGATACGGCTGCCCACGATGTAGGCAAACGAATCGGAGACCCAAAGGGACGCGCAAACACCCACTGAAAGCAGGGCGCCGGCAAAACCGGGCACGGCATCGCGCAGCAGCACAATAGCCGACAGCATAAAGCCTGTGTAGATGGGACCCATGAGCGTCACGGCCACATCAGAGATGCGGGTACGCGGCGACCAAACATACCAAATGCCCACCGCGAGCATCAGTGCAAAAAGCAGGGCGTTCAGCAAAAGCGAATCGCCAAGCGCCGATAACGGAAAGAGCACGGCGGCAATAATGCCCAGATGCTCGTTGGCGACCTTGCCATCGAGCCTCGTCATACGGAAAAACTCAAAGCAGCAAAGCCCGCTCATGACAGAGACAAAAATGGCGGTGGGCACGATACCCAAAACCAGGCACAGGATAAAGACGACGGCGTAGACGATACCGGCGGCGGCACGGGTAATAAAGCCCGCAAGCCACGAACCGGTGCCGCTCTTCGCTGCAGGCGCTCCCGCAGTGGCAGCTTTGCGCGCAGGCGTCTTGGGAGCAGATGCCTTGGGACGATCGGACACGATTAAGCCTCCTCGGTCTTGCTCAGTCCACCAAACCTACGGTCACGGCCCTGATAGGCCAAAATGGCGTCAACAAGGCCCCAACGATCAAAGTCAGGCCAATAGGTATCGGTGACATAGAACTCGGAATAAGCCACCTGCCACAGCAGATAGTTCGAAAGGCGAAGCTCACCAGAGGTGCGAATGACCAGCTCGGGATCGGGAAGACCGGCGGTGTACAGGTGCGAAGCAACCATATCATCGTCGATAGCAGCAGGGTCGATCTTGCCGGCGGCGGCATCGAGCGCAAGCTGACGGGCGGCACGGGTAATCTCGGCACGAGCGCCGTAATTGACGGCGAGCGCCAGCGTCATACCGGTGTGATCGGCGCACTCGGCAAGACCGCATTCAAAAACGTCGCGGGTCTTCTTGGGCAGCGCGGAAATATCACCCAAAAAGATAACACGGACGTTTTCGCGCTTCAGAAGCGGCAGCTCATCGATAAACGTCTTGGCAAACAGATGCATCAAGACGTTAACCTCATGCTGCGGGCGGTTCCAGTTTTCGGTTGAAAACGCATAGGCGGAAAGCACGTCGACACCCAGACGCACGCAGGCAGTAATGATCTCGCGAAGGGAGACGATACCCGCCTTGTGACCCTCGGTACGGGCAAGACCTCGCGCCGTAGCCCAGCGACCGTTACCGTCCATGATGCACGAGATATGGCGCGGAATGTTATTGAGGTCAAGGTCGGAAAAACCGACGCCCGCAGGGGCGTCGGCAAAGTACTCGACCAGTTTGTTCTCATCGTATTGCACCTTAGATCTCCATGACCTCGGCTTCTTTTTCCTTCAGAAGCTCCTCGACCTTGGCGACATACTCGTCGGTATGCTTCTGCACCTTGGCCTGCTCACGGCGGACGTCGTCCTCGGTGAGCTCCTCATCGCGCTCGAGCTTGTTGTTAAAGTCGCGACGGATGTTACGGATAGACACCTTGGCCTGCTCGGCGTACTCGCGGCACTCCTTGACGAGCTCGCGACGGCGCTCCTCGGTGGGAGCCGGGAACGGAAGACGAACAACGGTGCCATCGGAGTTGGGGGTAATACCCAGATCGGAAGCGCCGATGGCCTTGACGATGGCGTTGATAAGCGCCTTATCCCACGGCTCGATGAGCAGCATGTGGGCCTCGGGGGTCTTTACGGCGGCAACCTGCGTGACCGGCGTGGGAACACCGTAATAATCGACGGTGATGTCGGACAGAATGTTAGCGTTGGCTCGGCCGGTACGGACCTTGGAGAAGTTATGCTTGAGGGACTCGAGCGACTTGTCCATGTGGGCGGTGATGTTCTCTGCCATGCTTAATCCTCCTGATAGACGAGCGTGCCGACGGGCTCACCCGAAAGCGCGCGCTTGACGTTGTCCTCGCCATCGATGTTGAGGACCAAAATGGGCATACGGCTATCCTGGCACAGGGCCGTAGCCGTGGAATCCATAACCTGCAGGCCGCGGACGAGCACCTCGTGATAGGTGATCTTGTCAAAGCGGACGGCATCGGCGCACTTGACGGGATCCTTGTCGTAGATACCGTCGACCTTGGTGGCCTTAATCAGAATCTCCGCACCGATCTCGCAGGCGCGAAGGGCCGCGGCGGTGTCAGTCGTAAAGTACGGATTGCCCGAGCCGGCTGCGAAGATAACGACATTGCCCTTGGACAGGTGATTGATGGCGCGACGACGAATATAGGGCTCGCAAATCTCGTTCATCTGGATGGCACTCATAACGCGGCAAGGAACATCGTTATGCTCGAAGGCATCCTGCAGGGCGAGCGCGTTCATAACGGTTGCAAGCATGCCCATGTAATCGGCCTGAGCACGCTCCATACCGCCGGCAGCTCCAGCCATGCCGCGGAAAATATTGCCGCCGCCGACAACGATGCCGACCTCATGGCCAACGGCGAGCAGCTCCTTGACCTGCTTGGCAAGATGGTCGGTAATCTTGGGGTCGATGCCATAGTGGCCATCGCCCATCAGTGCTTCGCCGGAAAGCTTCAGAAGCACGCGTTTATATCGGATGTCGGACAAAGCGATCCTCCTTTAATTTGACTCTCAATATGATAGCAAAGGCTCTGCTTGGAGCCATGAAAAAGCAGGCTGTGAGTAAAACCCACAGCCTGCTCATTACCAGCTACAAGAGCTTATTTACTCGCCACGGACCAGACGGTCGAAGGCAACGACGGTAATGGTATCGCCGAGCTCCTTGGAGACCTGCTCAGCGTACTTCTTGATGGTGAGGGAGCTGTCCTTGATGAACTCCTGCTCGGTGAGCACGGACTGCTTGTAGAACTTCTCCAGACGGCCAACAGCCATCTTCTCCTGGATGGCCTCGGGCTTGCCGGACTCGGCAGCCTGAGCCATGTAAATCTGCTTCTCATGCTCGACGGTCTCGGCCGGAACCTGATCGCGGGTAGCGCAGATCGGAGCGACAGCGGCAACCTGAAGGGCAACGTCGTGGGCAAAGGTCTTGAAGGACTCAGCCTGAGCGGTCTCAGCCTTCTCGAAAGCAAACTCGACGAGGACGCCGATCTTACCACCCATGTGGATGTAAGAAGCGAGAGCGCCGTTCTCGACCTTGCGGGCGGCGAAGCGGGAGATCTTCATGTTCTCGCCCATGATGTGAATCATCTCGGTGAGCTCGGAGGAAACGGTCTCCTCGCCCATCGGCTTCTCGAGCAGAGCGTCGACATCGGCCGGCTCGGTGGTGGCGACAACCTCGGCGACCTTGGAAGCAAAGCCGGTGAACTTGGCGTTGGAGCCGACGAAGTCGGTCTCGCAGGAGAGCTCGAGCAGAGCGCCGGTCTTGCCATCCTCGGAGACGAACGCGGCGACAGCGCCCTCGTTGGTCTCGCGGCCAGCCTTCTTGGCAGCCTTAGCGAGGCCGTTCTTACGCAGAACGTCAACAGCGGCGTCCATGTCACCGTCAGCCTCGACGAGAGCCTTCTTGCACTCCATCATCGGGGAGTCGGTCATCTCGCGGAGCTGCTTGACCATAGCGGCGGTAATCTGGGCCATTGTGGTTCCTTTCAAAGAGATGAAAAAGACTTAAATAGGACTGATTTACTCGGCCTTGGGCTCAGCGGCCATCTCGGCCTCGGAGACCTGCTCCTTGCCGGAGCCAGCGAGGCAAGCGTCGGCCATGAGCTCGCACATAAGGGTGACAGCGGAGATGGCGTCATCGTTGCAGGGGATGCCGTACTCGACCTCGTCGGGATCGGAGTTGGTATCGATCAGAGCGACGACGGGGATGTTCAGGCGCTGGGCCTCCTTGATGGCGTTCTCCTCGCGCTTAGTGTCGATGACGAAGAGAGCCTGGGGCAGACCCTTCATGTCGCGGGCGCCACCGAGGTTGGTCTGGAGCTTAGCGAGCTCCTTACCCAGAACAGCCTGCTCCTTCTTGGGAAGAACAGCCATGCGGCCGTCCTCGACCATGGCCTCGAGCTCCTCCATGCGGTTGATGCGGGAGCGGATGGTGACGAAGTTGGTCAGCATGCCGCCGAGCCAACGCTGGTTGATGTAAGGCATGTTGGCGCGCTCAGCGGCGTTCTTGACGGCCTCCTGAGCCTGCTTCTTGGTGCCAACGAACAGCACGTTGCCACCCTTGGCAACGTTCTTGACGAAGGTGTAAGCCTGGTCGGCGTCAAGAATGGTCTGCTTGAGGTCGAGGATGTAGATGCCGTTGCGCTCACCGAAGATGAACGGCTTCATCTTGGGGTTCCAGCGACGGGTCTGGTGACCGAAGTGGCAGCCGGCCTCGAGCAGGGTGCGGATATTAATCTTGGTAGCCATGTTAAACCTCCTGTGGTTTGCCTCCGCGCGGGGTCATCCTCCAAAACCAACCCGGACATGTGCTACCAAAGCCCGGGCACCACGGTATGAAGTAGCCGCGCGTGCGTGATAAAAACCTGTTGCCGTGAAGCAACCCGATGAATGATAGCAGGATTACATCTTTCTGCCAACCCGAAATCAAAACCACACACACGGACGCGCGATCGATCGGATAGAACCCCTCTCCTGCCTTATTCGCCGCGCGGAAGGGCTTGGGTAACGGCGCGTTTGAGCCGATCGGGCGTGAGATGCGTATAAATCTGCGTGGTGGACAAGCTTGCATGCCCCAGCAACTCCTGGACAGAGCGCAAGTCCGCTCCGCCCTCGAGCAAATCGGTCGCAAAAGTATGGCGCATCGCATGCGGGGCGATATCGGAAGGGATACCCGCAAGCGTCGCCAACATATGAAACCGTCGCCTAAGCATGGCGGCGCTCATACGGTTGCCGCGTGCCGAGATAAACAGCGGATGCACACCGTTCGTACCGTCGCCACGCTTTGTCTGAGCAAGAAGCTCCGGTCTTCCTTCCTCAATATAGCGGTGGGTCACATCGAGAGCACGCCGATACAGGGGCACGATACGCTCCTTGCTCCCCTTACCCCAAAGCCGCAGCGTTCGCTCGGACCAAGCAATGGACTCAACATTGAGTGCCGCAAGCTCGGAGATGCGAGCCCCAGATGCATAGAGCAATTCGAGCATCGCCGCATCGCGCAGTCCCGCAGGCGTTGAAACGTCTGGCGCCTCAAGCAGTGCCTTAACCTGCTGGGTGGTCAGCACTCCGGGCAAATCGCGTGGAAGCTTGGGCGAGGCAATCGCAGAGACAGCGTCTCCATCGATAAGACCCTCGGCAGCCATCCATCGATAGAACGAACGAATGGCAGACAGGTGCGCCGCAATCGTCCTGGGCGCCACCTGCTCGCGCGACAGCTCCGCCAGATACATACGAACGGTACGTATGTCCGCCGTGCGTGCATCGATATCCCCACGCTCGCACCAAGCGGCAAAACGCTCCAGACGAGAGCCGTAAGCGATAACAGTGTTAGAAGAAAGCCCCTCGACGCGTGCAATATAGGCTATGAACGAGTCGACGGCACCGTACAGGTCAAAGGCTATGGCCGGTCGCCCCCAAACAGGTCGGAGCGCGATTCCAGATAGAAATCCAGGGCCTTAAGGGCGCGATCCGCATAGGCCTGATAGCGCTCACGTTTGCTGCGGCGTTTACCGTCCTCGAGGGGAGGTACCAGGCCAAAATTAACATGCATGGGCTGATATCCGACCGTAGCAGGATCGGTCGCATAGCCCACGAGCGCGCCGAGAGCGCCCACGCGCGGCAGCTCGACAGGAGCAACCTCGATAGCCTCGGCATAGGTATTGAGCGCAGCGAGGAGACCCGTCGCGACCGCTTCCATGTAACCCTCCGTACCGGTAATCTGTCCGGCAAGGCGCACGCCCGTGCCGGGCACGGCGAAGGTCCCATCGAGCACATGGGGCGCATCGACAAAGGTATTGCGATGCATGACGCCGTAGCGGAAAAACTCGGCATTCTCCAGACCGGGAACCATATGAAAAACGCGCTTCTGCTCGCCGAAGGTCAGGTTGGTCTGAAAACCAACCAGGTTATAGGCGGTCTTCTCCTTGTTCTCGGCGCGCAGCTGAATCGCCGCCCAGGGACGGCGACCGGTGCGCGGGTCGGTGAGCCCGACGGGCTTCATAGCGCCAAAGCGGATGGCATCCTTGCCCGTGCGCGCAACCTCCTCGGCTGGCTGACAGGCCTGGAAGAGGTCCCCGCCCTCAAAGTCCTTGAGCACCACGCGATCGGCCGTGGTAAGCGCCTCGATAAAGGCCTCGTACTCCTCCTTGTTGAGCGGGGCATTGAGATAGTCGCCACTCCCCTGCTCCTCGTAGCGCGACTGCGAGAACAGCACATCCATATCGAGCGTCGAGGCATCGACAATCGGGGCCGCGGCGTCAAAGAACGCCAGGGAATCACCACCGACGAGCTTCATGACCTCCCCGCTCAACGCCGGCGAGCACAAGGGACCCGCGGCGATAACCACATGGCCCTCGGGAATCTGGGTGACCTCGCCGTGAACGACCTCGATATTGGGACGGGCGGCAACCTCGGCCTCAACGAGCTCGGAGAATTTAACACGGTCGACCGCCAAGGCGCCACCAGCGGGAACGGCAGCGCGATGAGCGCAGTCGAGCAGCACCGAACCCATACGCTCGAGCTCGGCCTTCAACAGGCCGGCGGCGGAATCGGGTCGGGTCGACTTAAACGAATTGGAGCAGACGAGCTCCGCCAAGTGATCGGTATGGTGGGCAGGAGAGGTCACCAGCGGCCGCATCTCGCACAGCTTTACGGCAAACCCGCGATCTGCCAGCTGCATCGCGCATTCCGATCCCGCCAGACCGCCACCGATAACCGTCACTTGATCAAACAGCATCTGCAAACACCTTTCTAATTGACACGCTTTCCATTGTGACCGAAGGGCGTCTGAGCGTGAAGCGCAAACTTTGAGGGCGCATACCTTCCATCCATCATGCGCTCGATGAGTCCCTCGAGCTCGAGTGAGCCCAGGAGTTTGAGCACGCCGACGGCATCGAGGGAGACGAGCGCGGCAATGTCATCGACCTTGAGCGGCGAGGCAATGAGCGCGTGCATCACGGCTTGCTGCGTGGGGTCCAGATCGGCGATACCGGGCGCATCGGGACGCGAATAGCGCAGGGTGCCGTAAATTCGCGAGATGGCCATCTCAATAGACTCCTCGTCAACAATGCAGCAGGCCCCGTTGGCGATGAGGTAGTTGGTCCCACGCGACTCTGGTGACAAAATGGAGCCCGGTACCGCGAGCAGTTCGCGCCCCAGGTCCATGGCGGCCTCCGCTGTCGAGAACGTGCCCGAGGGCATGCCGGCCTCCGACACGAACAGCGCCTGCGAAAGCGCGGCAATCACCCGGTTACGCCGCGGAAAGGCAAACTTGCGTGGTCCCATACCCCAAGGCGAGATGGACACCACCGCGCCGCCCGTATCGATCGTGCGCGCGATGAGCCCTGCACTCGAACGCGGGTAAACCACGTCGGCGCCCGTACCCAACACCACGACGTGCCTGCCACCAGCGTTGACCGCGGCCCAACCCGAGGCCTGGTCGCAGCCGACCGCACCGCCCGAGACCACCGTCACCCCCGCCTCGACCGCAACTTTCGCGGCCAGCTCTGCCACGGCAAGGCCGTACGGCGAGGCCTTGCGAGCGCCGATGATGGAGAGCGAGGGCGTCGACAGTGCGGCGGGGTCGCCACGCACATAAAGCGTCTGGGGGACATCAGAGAGCTCCAAAACGGTATCTGGATACAACGCATCACCGGGATGCAGCTCAAAAGTCTCCTCGGGCATTACTGGTCCCTCCTCCCCTGGTACATCGCCGCCTCGAGCACGTGGTCTTGGGTTACCCGCTCACTTTCGGCAACATCGGCAATCGTGCGCGCGATACGCACCAAGCGCACGATGCCGCGCCCTGTGAGATGTGTGCGCCTCGACAGGCCGAGCACGCACTTTTCCGCTGCCCCATCGAGTGCAAAGGTCGAAACGACGCCGTCGATGGAACGTGACTCATCGTCCTCGGCCTCGGCATCTGCATCGTCCATACGGGACTCGCGCCAGGCGCGAAATGCCCGACCCCGCACAACATAGTCACGTAGTTCAGCTGACGACATACCCTCGGCGCCCTCGATAATTACCTGCGGGTCAGGTCGGGTCACGTCAATCATAAGGTCAATACGATCGGCCAAGGGACCACGTAGCTTAGACCGATAGCGCTCAACCATCGAAGCCGAGCAGCGGCACGGTACCTCGCGATCGCCCAAAAAGCCGCAGGGACAGGGATTGCTCGCGGCAAGCAGCTGGAACCTCGAGGGAAACGTGAAAGCCCCATCGACGCGTACGATCTTGACGTAGCCGCGCTCTATGGGCTGGCGGAGTGTCTGCAGCACGCTGTTGGGAAACTCGGCAAGCTCGTCTAAAAAGAGCACGCCGCCGTGCGCTAGGCTAATCTCGCCCGGGTGCACCGGCCGTCCGCCGCCAATAAGGCCCGCAGTCGAAATGCTGTGGTGGGGGCTACGGAACGGCCGGTGTCCCGCCAGCAAACCATCGATGTTCTCGCCCAAGACCGAATGGATGCACAGCGCCTCTTGCTGATCCTCGAGAGAAAGCTCGGGCAAGATACCCGTCATGCGGCGTGCGAGCATGGTCTTGCCCGAACCCGGCGAGCCAATCATAAGCAGGCCGAGCTCCCCCGCCGCCGCGAGCGCAATGCCGCGCTTGGCAACCTCCTGCCCCAGCACATCGGCATAATCAAGTTCTGGCTCAAACGACGCCTCGACACCCTCGGAATCCAGATAATGCCGAGCCGCCTCGCCCATACCGCGGGCGAGCTGAGACAGATGGTCGATAAAGCCACAGTCCACACCGGCAAGCGGTACATGTTGATCCGATCTTCCTGCAATAAAGGACAGGCCCATATCACGCGCCAACAACTGAAACGCAACCTCGCCTTTTACGGGCAGCACGCTACCATCCAGCCCGAGCTCACCGGCAATAAGGCAATGGTCTAGATGGTCGCGGGGAATCTGCCCATCGGCCGCCAGTACCGCGACGGCAATCGGCAGGTCAAAACCACTGCCCGTTTTACGGATGTCGCCCGGAGCCAAGTTGACGGTAATGCCCGCCCGTGGAATCTCAAATCCCGCCGAGCGCATTGCGCAGCGTATGCGGCCACGCGACTCCATCACCTCCATACTTGGAATGCCAAGCATTTGGATACCCGGAATACCGCCGGCAAGCGAGACCTCGACCGTGACGGGAATCGCCTCGACGCCACGAATACATGCAGCGTGGACGGCAAAGGTGTCAAACGCCATCACGATACCTGCCAATCGAATGCGTTGTATTGATGCTCAATCTCCGCAATATGACCGCCGCGGATAGTAACGCCCACCGCGTCGAAGCGAATCGCCTTAAGGGGATAGTGATCCATAAGGTAACAACTCGCGATACGGCGGTAGCGACGCTGCTTCTGGGCGTCCACCGCCTCCTCGGGAAAGACCCGCGTGTTGCAATCTAGGGCGACGCGCCTTGTCTTGATCTCAGCCATCACCACGACATCATCAAGTTCATCAAGCAGTACCAGATCGGCCTCGCCCTCGGGACACCGGTAGCCCTGTTCCAAGAGGGCATAACCGCGCTCGCGAAAGTAATCGATTGCAATAAGCTCGCCCAGCATGCCCAGTTCTCGAGGACTGAGGCCCTTAATGAACCCAGGCGTAATCGACGCGCAATCAATCTCCCCGCTCTCCCAAAGCTCTTTGAGCTGTTGCGTCTTGCTCTTTGCACTTGCGGCGCACATGGGGTCTCCTTTCCCGCGCACGATATTGACCCGATCATGGGGCCGCCTTTCTTGCGGGTAGGTACCAAAAGAAAACCAAAGACCAACCAAAAACAAACAAAAAAGGGACCGCATGCAACAATTGCGTTGCATGCGGTCCCCACCAGCTGGTTTATAAAATCCCAGAAGTCCCTGTCTCCATATTTGCCTTAAAAAAGACGCTCCGTCTGCAAAAAATTTCCGCAGAAGCTCACACGATGCAACGGAGAAAGGCCATGTTTACGAATAGCCTCAATGTGCTCGGGGCTCGCATAGCCCTTTGACTCAGCAAGATGATATTCGGGATACTCGGCGTCGTACTCGACCATCATCTCGTCACGCGTGACCTTGGCCATAATGGAAGCAGCGGCGATGCAGGCGATTTTGGCATCTCCCTTCACCACATCGCGCTCGTTAGGGACGGCGCCCAAAGGGTTGCCGTCCATAAGCACGCAATCGGGCTCGAGCCCCGTATCGGCCACCGCGCCCGCGACGGCAGCGCGGATGGCGCGGGCCATGCCCATCTCATCGATATCCGCAGGAGCGATATGGCAAAAACCAATGGCCGTAGCCACCTCGGCAATCTGCACCGAGAGCAGCTCACGACGGGCAGGCGTGAGCTTTTTGGAATCGTTAATGCCCCAAACGCGCGGCTCCATGGGAAGGCAGACAGCGCAGACCGTCAGCGGGCCGGCGACAGAGCCGCGCCCCACCTCGTCAACACCAACGACCACGCCATCGCCGCCGAGCTCATGCATAAGCTCGTACATGCCGTTGACGCGCTCGCGCTCGGAAAGTTCCTTGGCATGGCGCTTAAGTGCGCGTTCGCAAGCCTTGATCACCTGCTGGCGCGGATCCTCGCGATAGTGCTCCACGAGGGCGGGAATCTCCTCGAACGTGGCACTCGCCAGCTCGCCGGCAACCTGCGATGCCGAAATCGAGCTCGTCATATTGGCCATACCAGGCCCTCCTTGCATGGAAATCAGATAAAAAGAAGGGCCACCCGAAGGTGACCCTTGTGTCCAAACGAGTGGACAGACGCTGCGATCTTCTTAGCGCTTCTCGGGGATGCGAGCAGCCTTGCCCACCTTGTCGCGGAGGTAGTACAGCTTGGCGCGACGGACGCGACCATGACGGACGACCTCGAGCTTGGCGATCTTGGGGCTGTGAAGCGGGAAGGTACGCTCAACACCGACACCGAAGGAAATCTTGCGGACGGTGAAGGTCTCACGGGCACCGGCGCCGGCCATGCGGATGACGTCACCCTGGAAAACCTGGATGCGCTCGCGGTCGCCTTCCTTAATGCGGTAGTGAACCTTGACGTTGTCGGCAACGCGGACCTGCGGGATGTCCTCGCGGATCTGCTGACGCTCGATTGCGCGGATGTAATCCATGTGCAATTCCTTACTCTTCTAGAGGTGCCGTACCACCTTGGCCGGCACGTAGTTGAACAAACGTATTCGAGTATACACGCGCGGGTTTCTGCTGCAAGAACAATTTTTTTCGCAGACAAAAAGACAAAACCCGCACATGATAACCGCCCGCCTCACAAATGAGACGGGCGGCATGAAGGGGGCTACGCTAGGGGTCTATACACTAAACGCTAGGCGGAACGCTTGGCATCGAGCTTGGCCTGGGCGGCAGCCAGTCGTGCGAGGGGCACGCGATAGGGCGAGCAGGACACGTAGTCCACATCGGCCACGTTGAACAGGCCCTTGATGGACTTGGGGTCGCCGCCGTGCTCGCCGCACACGCCAAAGTGCATATCGGGGTTGGCGGCGCGACCCTTCTCGACGGCCAAACGCACCAGCTCGAGCACCGCCGCGTCGATGGTCTCGAAGGGGTTATCCTTCAGGATCTTCTTGTGCATGTACAGCGGGATGAACTTGGCCTCGGCGTCGTCGCGCGAGAAGCCGAAGGTTGTCTGGGTGAGGTCGTTGGTGCCAAAGCAGAAGAAGTCGGCATGGTGGGCGATATCGTCGGCGACCATGCAGGCGCGCGGCAGCTCGAGCATCGTGCCCACGGGAATATTGAGCTCGACGCCCTCCTCGGCGGATACCTCGGCGATCACGCGATCGATGACCTCGCGGGTCTGGACATGCTCGGCTGTGATGGAAACGAGCGGGACCATGATCTCGGGGCGCGGGTCAACACCCTCCTTGATAAGGCGGGCAGCAGCCGTGGCGACGGCGCGAACCTGCATGAGCGGCAAATCGCCAAAGACAACGGACAGGCGCACACCGCGCAAGCCGAGCATCGGGTTGGACTCAACCATGCCGTCGATTCGACGCAGGCGGGCACGCAGGGTGGCAAGCTCTTCCTCGCTGGCGCCGGCGGCTTCCTTCTTGGTGATGGCGACCTCGAGCTCGCGAGGATTATCCAGGAACTCATGCAGCGGCGGATCGAGCAGGCGAACGACCACATCGCGACCGGACATGGTCTTAAACATCGCCAGAAAGTCCTCGGTCTGAACCTTGAGCAGGTCGGCCAGGGCCCGCTGCTTCACGGCCTCGTCGTCGGACAGGATAAAGCTCTGGATAATGTTCTTGCGATCGCCCAGGAACATGTGCTCGGTGCGGCACAGGCCGATGGCCTCGGCGCCAAACTCGAGTGCGAGCGCGGCATCCTCGGGGTTGTCGGCATTGACGCGCACGTGGTTGGCGTGACCGTCGGTCTCGTCCAGGCGAATCTCGTCTGCCCAGGACAGAATGGTGTCCAGATCGCCGGTGAGCTCGGCGGAGACCAGATCGACGGCGCCATCGACGACGATACCCTGAGTGCCGTCGATGGAGATGATGTCGCCCTCGTGAAGCACGCGGTCGCTGCCCTCGATGCGCACGACCTTCTCGGCGGCGTCAATATGGAAGCGCTCGACACCGCAGACGCAGGGGGTACCCATGCCACGGGCAATAACGGCGGCGTGGCTCGTCTTGCCGCCGTGGCTGGTAAGGATGCCCTCGGCAGCGACCATGCCCTTCAAGTCATCGGGGTTGGTCTCCCAGCGAACCAGAATGACCTTGTGGCCCTCGTTGGCGCGCGCGACGGCATCGTCGCTCGAGAACACGACCTCGCCTACGGCGGCGCCGGGGCTGGCGTTAAGGCCGCAGGCCAGGGCCTCGTACTTCTTGGAGGAGTCGAACTGCGGATGCAGAAGCTGGTCGAGCTGCGCCGGATCGATGCGACTCACGGCCTCCTCGCGGGTGATGAGGCCCTCCTCGACCATCTCGATGGCGATGCGCAGCGCGGCGGTAGCGGTACGCTTGCCCACGCGGGTCTGAAGCATCCACAGTTTACCCTGCTCGATGGTGAATTCGATATCGCACATATCGCGGTAATGATCCTCGAGCGTCAGGAAAACGCGCTCGAGCTCCTCGCCAGCGGACTCGAGGCCCGGGGTGGTCTTGAGGTCGGCGATGGGCTCAGTGTTGCGGATGCCGGCGACGACGTCCTCACCCTGGGCGTTAACCAAAAAGTCACCGTAGAACTCTTTGGTGCCATCGGCCGGATTGCGCGTAAAGGCGACGCCGGTCGCAGAAGTCTCGCCTTTGTTGCCAAAAGCCATGGCCTGGACGTTGACGGCAGTACCGAGCTCGTCGGAAATGCCATGCTGTTTGCGGTAGATGCAGGCGCGCTCGTTCATCCAGCTGCCAAAGACGGCCTGGATGGCAAGGCGCAGCTGGAGCTCCGGATCGTGCGGGAAGACGGGCTTGCCGTCGACAACCTCGAGCTCGGGATACAGGGCAGCCTCGACGTTCTCGGAGAAGATACCCTTGAAGGTCTCGACGAGCTCCTGCAGGTCCTCGGCCGAAAGCTCGGAATCGACGCGGACGCCGGCGACCAAGCGAGCCTGGGTCAGGGCGTTCTCAAACAAGTCGGCATCGACACCCATAACGACGTTGGAGAACATCTGGATAAAGCGGCGGTAGCTATCCCAGGCAAAACGCGGGTTTTGCGTCTGGGCAATGAGGCCCAGAACGGAGTCGTCGTTAAGGCCCAAGTTGAGGACCGTGTCCATCATGCCGGGCATGGAGAACGGAGCACCCGAGCGAACCGACACGAGCAGTGGGTCGGATGCGTCACCAAGCTTCTTGCCGCAGCGGGCCTCGAGATCGGCCTCGGCGGCAACAATCTCATCGAGTGCGCCTTCGGGCCACACGTTGCCGGCACCAGAGTACTCGACACAGGTTTGGCAGGTAATGGTAAAGCCACCGGGAACCGGCAGGCCGATGCGGCTCATCTCGGCAAGATTTGCACCCTTGCCGCCAAGCACGAAGTTCATGGACTTGTCGCCCTCAGTGACACAGGTGCCCTGGGCGTCGGTTCCAAAACGGTAAACCCTCTTGCAATCGCTCACGATACTCCCCTTCCATGCGCTGTCGCGCACGACCGTGGTAACGAATCGACCCGCCGGATGCGAGCCGTGAGGGTACTATACGGCGGGTATTGGAAGTGCTTGCGTAGAGGGTGCGAGGTTTGGTAAACGTGGTAAAACTGACGGTAAACGGTAGATAAAGGTGGTTACCTTATGAAGATACCAGTGTAGGAGACTTGCAGGTCAACTGAAAGAACTTTGCTAAATCGCTTTACCATAAGTGGCTAATTTGGGACGGGGCTTTTTAGCTACCCCGTCGGCAATCGGCCAAAAAGCTCGCGGCCTCAGCCGGGGTAGCTAAAAAAGCCCCGTCCCAAATTAGCTACTTTTGTTGAGCGCGGCGAGCGGCACGACGGGCTCGAGCTTCTTGGATTTCCTCCAAATGACCGATGATCTCGGATGCACTCTCCTCAATCGCTTTACCGTCGGTACGCACCACAAAGCAGCCTAGGCGCTTCATGAGGGCACGGGCTTCCTCAAGCTCGCTGCGCACACTCTCGGGCTCGGCATAGGAACCGGCGACGGCGCGGGCGTAGTCATCGCCCAAGCGGCTGTCGCGAATCTCAGAAATAACGTCAACGGTCGAAATCAGGCCGAACAGGCGCATCGGGTCGACCTCGTAAATCGACTTCGGCGGCTCCATGCCGTGCGCCAGCGGAACGTTTGCGACCTTGTAACCCTGATAGGCCAAATACATCGACAGCGGCGTTTTGGACGTACGCGACACGCCCAGCAGCACGATATCGGCCCCCGAAAGGTCGTCGCAACCGCGCCCGTCATCGTGCTCAACGAAATACTCCATAGCCTCAATGCGGTGGAAATAGCGGTCATCCGTTTTGTGAATAACGCCCGCAACGCCCTTGGGCGGCACACCGATGAGCGACGACAGCACGGCAAGGGTCGGACCGATCAGGTCGACAGAGCGAATATGCAGCATACCCAGGTAATCGAGCACGCGGGCGCGAAGCGCCGGATCGACGATAGTGTGGAACACGGCGATATCACGATGGTCCGCATCGACGCGCGGGCCCACAAACGACTTGACCTGCTCCACCGAGTTCACTTTGGGCAAGCGCAAGAGACGAAAAGCCCCTTCATCAAATTGCCCGGACGCCGCAAGCACCACCTCACAAGCGGTATCACCGAGCGAGTCGGAGATAACGATAACGGTGGGACGTGCGGTGACCGGGCAATCCATGCGGGGCTCCTTTTGCGCTTATGCGCAGGCTGGCTTACTTTTTGCGGGCAAGCTCACCGATGTTGGCGATGCCAGAGAAAACGGCCTCGAAGCGGTTGAGCAGCTTAAGGCGATTATCGCGGAGCTGCTCGTCCTTGTCCATGACCATAACCTCGTCGAAGAAGCGGTCGATGGGGGCACGCAGGGCGGCAAGGGCGGCAAATGCGGCCGGGTAATCCTCGGCAGCAAGGGCGCCATCGACAGCGGTCTGAGCAGCCTCGGAGGCATCGGCAAGCGCGAGCTCGGCCTCACCCATCAGGCTGCGATCGTACTCCATACCCAGCTCGGGCTTGGAGATGTGCGCGGCGCGGGCATAGGCAGTAGCCAGGTTGTCGAAGGTCTCGGCATCGTTCTTACGAGCCTCGTCGAGCGCGGCGCAGCGGGCGAAGAAGACGGACGGAGCGATGATGTGCACCGCGGAGACGGCGGCGACGGTATCCGCCGG
Source organism: Collinsella sp. SGI.241 (assembly GCF_050312955.1). Classification (NCBI taxonomy): domain Bacteria; kingdom Bacillati; phylum Actinomycetota; class Coriobacteriia; order Coriobacteriales; family Coriobacteriaceae; genus Collinsella; species Collinsella sp. SGI.241. The sequence continues at coordinate 62,774 of NZ_JBNPKM010000003.1, read as the reverse complement.
AATCTTCTCGTCGCGGGCCATGCTCACCAGACGGCCGTGGAAGAAGTCACGGACCTGCTGGGCGACCTCGGCGGCGTCGAACTCGATACCCTGCTCGCTATAGAGCTCAAGGGCAAAGTCGATGAGCGTCGTGGGGTCGATCGGCAGACGATCGCGCAGGATGTTGATAATGCCGATAGCGGCGCGACGCAGCGCGTAGGGGTCGGAAGAGCCGGTCGGGGGCTCACCGATGGCAAAGATACCGGCAATGGTATCGAGCTTGTCGGCACAGGCCACGATGCAGCCAGCGGTGCCCTCGGGCAGCTCATCGCCGGCAAAGCGGGGACGATAGTGATCGCGAATGGCGTGGGCGACCTCGTCGTTCTCCCCCATCGCAGTTGCGTAATAGCCACCCATCACGCCCTGCTGGCTCGTAAACTCGACGACGGCGTTGGAAACCAGGTCGGCCTTGCACAGGTGCGCGGCGCGAGCGGCATCGGCAGCGAGGTGGGCGCCCAGATGGGCCTCGCGGGCAATAGCGAGCGCGAGCTGCTCAATGCGCTCGGACTTGGCGAGCACGCTGCCGAGCTTCTCCTGGAAGGCAACCTTGGCCAGACGCTCACGGAACTCGTCGAGGGAGATCTTCAGGTCCTCCTCGTAGAAGAACTTGGCATCGTCCAGACGGGCGCGCACGACGCGCTCGTTGCCGTCGATCACACGATCGGCATTCTCGGGCTTGCTGTTGGAGACGACCACGAACTCACGCGTGAGCTTGCCCTCGCCGTCATAGATCGGGAAGTAGCGCTGGTTGGTGAGCATGGACTCGCAGATGATCTCGTGCGGGACCTTGAGGAACTCCTCGTCGAAGGTACCGACGAGCACCGTCGGCCACTCGCAGAGGTTAATGACCTCCTCGAAAACCTTCTTGGGCGTGTCGACATGGCAGCCAGGGCGAGCGGCCTCGACCTCGGCAATACCGGCAAGGATGGCCTCACGACGACGCTCGGCAGAGAGCACGCCGGCGTCCTCGAGCACCTGCTCGTAGACGGCGGGACTGGCGACAACATGGTCACCGGCGCCCAGCACGCGATGTCCGCGCGTGGTATTGCCGCTCGTCACATCGGCAAAAGTCACGGGCACAACGTCCTCGCCCAGAAGGCAGCAGATCCAACGGACCGGACGCACAAACGTAGCGTGCTCGTGGCCCCAGCGCTGGCTGCGGTAGTTGGGCCACTGCAGGCCTGCGATCGTCTTCTCGCACAGGGCCGTCAGAATAGGGGTAGCCGGCGCGGAGGGAATGTTCTTCTCGGCGAATACGTACTCGCGGCCGTCGGTATCCTCACGACGGATCAGGTCCTCGGCAGCCACACCGCACTTGCGGGCGAAGCCCTGGGCGGCCTTGGTGGCGTTGCCGTCGGCATCGAAGGCAATGTTTGCCGCAGGGCCGCGCTTGACCTCGTGGACCTCATCGGTCGCGGTGGCGACGTTGGCCACGAGCGCAGCCAGACGACGCGGGCTCGAGATCACGCGGACCTCGCCATGGGCCAGGCCGGCCTCGTCGAGGCCCTTGGCGATCATATCGCCAAGCTGCTTGACGGCATTGTTCAGCGGTGCGGAGGGCATTTCCTCCGTACCGATCTCAAACAGGAAATCCTTAGCGTCTGCCATGGCTTACGCCACCTCGCCTTCCTGGTCGGCATTCTCGTTAACTCCGGCGACCTCGGCCATATAGGCCTCGCAGCACGCCTTGGCGACAGCGCGGACGCGCAGGATGTAGTTGGCGCGCTCGACTGCGGAAAGGGCGCCGCGGGCATCGAGCAGGTTGAAGGCATGGCTGCACTTCATGACGCAGTCGTATGCGGGCAGCGGCAGCTTGCGCTCCAGACAGGAGTGGCACTCGGCCTCGTAGTCGTCAAACTTCTGACGCATCATCTCGACGTTAGCGACCTCAAAATTGTAGGCGCTAAACTCGCGCTCGTTCTCCAGGAACACGTCACCGTAGGTCATGGGCGTGCCGTCGGGCAGGTAGCTCCACACCAGGTCATAGACGGAGTTGACGCCCTGGGCGTACATTGCGATGCGCTCCAGGCCGTAGGTGATCTCGACGGGCACGGGGTCGACCTCGATGCCGCCCACCTGCTGGAAGTACGTAAACTGTGTGACCTCCATGCCGTTGAGCCAGACCTCCCAGCCAAGGCCCCAGGCACCGAGCGTCGGGCTCTCCCAGTCGTCCTCGACAAAACGAACGTCATGGTCGTTGGGGTCCAGGCCAATGGCGGCAAGAGACCCCAGGTAAAGCTCCTGAGCATTGACCGGAGAGGGCTTAATGAGCACCTGGAACTGATAGTAGTGCTGCATGCGGTTGGGGTTCTCGCCGTAACGGCCGTCGGCGGGACGGCGGCAGGGCTGCGCATAGCAGGTGCGCCACTCGGCAGGACCGAGCGAGCGCAGCGTGGTCGCGGTATGGAAGGTACCGGCACCGACCTCGGAGTCATAGGGCTGCATAATGACGCAGCCCTGCTCGCCCCAGTACTGCTGGAGGCGCAGGATGATGTCTTGGAAGGAAAGCGATGAAGCGTTCATGCCTCTAATATCCCCTCGTCGAAACGATTACACGGTTAGGTACTGTACTATAGCGGTTTTTAGTCGATAGCGCCCAGACGGTTGAGCGGCCAGTAACGCACGAGCGCCACGGCGATCAGGTCCGAACGGTCGACCGGGCCAAAGTAGCGTGAGTCGGCTGAGTTCTCGCGGTTGTCGCCCATCACCCACACGCACCCGTCAGGGACGGTGTAGGGATAGCTCACCTGAGCACCAGGCGCCTGGACCGACAGTGGCCAGCTCATGCCCGTCGTATAGTCCTCGTCGAGCGCTTGGCCGTCAACGACCACCTTGCCGTCCTGCAGGTCGACCGTCTGGCCGGCCGTGGCAATAACACGCTTAACGAGTACATCGTGCTCAGAGGTGCCATCGGGGTTGTGGAACACCACAATATCGCCCTGTTTGACAGGCTGGCCGAGCTCAAGCGTCACCTTTTGCGCCAGGATCTGGTCGCCAATCTCAATCGTGGACTCCATGGAACCGGTGGGAACCACAAAGGGCTCGACCACAAAGGTGCGAATCAAGAAGGTGGCCACGAGCGCGATTGCGACGACCACGACCCACTCAAACGCGCCCTTTAGCATGGAATGCTGCGACGGAACCATTCTCACTCCTCGCTCTGCGAATACGAAGCGTCCAAAATCTCTTGCGCATACGCGCGTTCCTTAGGCGTAAGCCGCGCCGTCTCAATTAAGTCGGGACGCCAGCGACAGGTGCGCTCGATGGCATTCTTGCGACGCCAGGCATCGACCTTAGCATGATCGCCGCTCACAAGCACGGGAGGCACGCCCTCGCCGTTAAACTCGGCAGGACGGGTGTACTGCGCGTACTCGAGCAGCCCACCGTCCTCGGCGGTCGAGAATGATTCGTCAACGTTGCTCATCTCGTCACCAAGCGCGCCGGGAATCAGACGCACGACAGCGTCAGCAACGACCATAGCAGGCAGCTCGCCGCCCGTGAGCACATAGTCGCCGATCGACAGGCGCTCGTCGGCATAGGCATACGCGCGCTCATCGACACCCTCGTAACGGCTGCACACAAACAGCAGGCGCTCGCTTTGGAGCAGGCGCTCGGCTACATACTGCGTAAAAGGCTCACCGCAGGGCGTAAAGAACACCACGGTGGGCTTGGGGCCCTCAGAGCTGATGGCCTCGATTGCCTCAGCGATGGGCTCTACCTTCATGAGCATGCCCTGACCGCCGCCGTACGGCTCGTCATCGACGGTACGATGGCGATCGTGCGTCCAGTCGCGCAGGTTATACGCCTTAAAATCAAAAAGGCCGGCCTTGCGGGCACGGCCCAAAATCGATGTGGACATGACGGGTTCAAACATCTCGGGAAAGACCGAAAGGGTCTCGATCAGCATGTTGTCCTCCCTACTTGTCCATATCGATCAAGCCGTCCATAACGCGGACGGAAATTGTCCCCTGATCGGGAAGATCGAGCACAACTTGCTCGATCACGGGAATCAGCACCTCGCCGTACCGATTGCCCTCGACAACCCAAACGTCGTTAGCAGGCGTCGACATAATCTCAACGATCGTTCCGAGCGACCCAAAGCGCTCGTCAACCACCTCGCGACCCATAAGGTCGGTATAGGCGGCATCGAGTGAATCGAGCTCAAAGTCATCACGGTTCGTCAGAACGAAACAACCCGTGATGCCCTCGGCGGCCGTCAAGTCGTCAATGCCCTCAAACGAAACCAGATCGCCATCGCCCGTATCGGTAACGGATATAACCGTGCAAAAGCGGTCACGCTTGAGCGCCGGTGGCGTCAGGGCGACACGCATACCCGGCTCCAATACAGAAGGAAGCCCCCGCAGCGGCTGCGCGAGGACCTCCCCCTTCCTTCCATGCGGCTTAACCACACGGGCGATGTTTTTGTACTGGGACCTCAAGGTCCTAGCCCAGAACCTCTACCTCGACGGAAGTGTCGAGGCGAGCGGCCAGTGCACGGGCGAGCGTGCGAATGGCCTTGATGGTACGGCCGCGACGGCCAATGACCTTAGCTACGTCATCCTCGGCGACCGAAACCTCAATAGTTGAGGCATCGTCGCCATCGATAACTTCCAGGCTCACGGAATCCGGGTCGTCGACGATCTGAACAACGAGATATTCGACGAGATCGGCGATGCGATCTGAGAGCATTGCCTCACCCTCGAGCTGTGCAGCGTCAACCTCAGGCACGATTTACTCCTCGGCGCCCTCAGCGGCCTCAGCGGCCTCAGCGGCAGCCTTAGCGGCCTCGGCCTCTTTGGCGAGCTGCTTCTTGGACTTCTTGACGACGGTCTCAGTCTTCTCGCCCTCGTTGGCGGCCTTGACCAGGGCAGCGACAGCGTCGGTGAGCTGAGCGCCCTTGGACTGCCAGTCAGCAATCTTCTCGAGATCGAGGTTGATGGTCTTGGGGGCGGTCATCGGATTGTAGCGGCCAACCTCCTCGATGATACGACCGTCACGCGGGGCGCGGGAATCGGCGACGACGACACGGTAGTACGGACGCTTCTTAGCGCCGTGACGAGCAAGGCGAATCTTGACTGCCAAAGGAAACTCCTCCAACCAAGCAGCTTTAGGCTGCAACTACAAACAAACAGTTGAACATAATACGCCATCGACGCGGGCAGGTGAAGTCCGTGAGACCAACTTCTTCGGTGTAGTCGAAGGCAAATCCATATCTTAGACAAGAATTCGCGATTTGCAAGCACATCCACGCACCCCACATGAGCTGCGCGGTATACTCATGCCATGAAAAGATGCGAACATACATACGGTTATGAGGATACTGCGGGCGTCACGCCGCCGCCCTGGACGGGTCCGGCGGTGGGTCTGATGGATCTCGATGCATTTTTTGCGAGTGTGGAGATGCTCGATCATCCCGAGTGGCGCGGCAAGCCGCTTATCGTGGGCGGAGACGCCGAATCGCGCGGCGTCGTCTCCACCTGCTCATACGAAGCACGCCGCTTTGGCGTGCACTCCGCCATGCCCTCGGCCGAGGCGCGCCGCCTCTGTCCGCAGGCCATTTGGACACACGGGCATTTCGATCGCTACCACGAGGTCAGCGCACAGGTCATGAATATTCTTGCCGACGAGACACCACGCGTTGAGCGCGTGTCCATCGACGAGGCCTTTATCGACATCACGCCGGGCCGCTTTGCGCCCGAGGACCCACTGCTCGTCGTACGACGCATCAGCGATCGCGTGGCGGCACTGGGGGTGACCTGCTCCATCGGCGTCGGTTGCAACAAAACGGTGGCCAAGATTGCAAGCGAGCGAGACAAGCCGTTTGGGCTTACGGTCGTACGCCCGGGAACTGAGCAGCGTTTTCTGGCACCGTTACCTGTTTCTGCCATGAGCGGTATCGGGCGCTCGGCCGAGGAGCGGCTGCGCCGCATGCGGATTTACACGCTGGGCGAGCTGTCTCGCGCACCGGAATCCACACTGTCTGCGATTTTTGGCGTTAACGGCGAGCGCATGCGCCAGCGTGCGTTGGGGCTCGAGGTTTCCGAAGTCACGAGCCTCGATGAAGAGCGTGAGGTCAAGTCGGTAAGCAATGAGCGCACCTTTGCGAAAGATTTGACCGAGCGCGGGGACATCGAAGCGGCGATTGCACTATTGGGCGAATCCGTCGGACGTCGCCTGCGCCGCCAGGGGCTTACCGGCACCACGGTGACGCTCAAACTTAAGTACTCGTACGGCAGCGGTCGCTCGGCACAGCGACGACTCCCCCATCCCACCGACGACGAGAACATCTTTGTGGCGGTAGCGATCGAGTTGCTCGACAACATCTGGCAGGAAGGAATGCATGTACGCCTTGCCGGCATAGGCATGAGTGACTTCAATCATCAAGGCGGCATACAGACCGACCTGTTTTGCGAAGTCGACGACCGCGGAGCCCAATCCAGCGACCGCCGTGACCTCTCCGTCGCCATCGACGCAGTCCGAGACAAGTTCGGCGACACCGCCCTATCCTTCGGCCGCCAATCACGCTTCTCCTCCCACTAAGTAGTCAATTTGGGACGGGGCTTTTTTAGCTACCCTTCAGCTGGCAGCGAATCACCCGGGGCCGGAATAAAACTCAACGATTTGTAGGGTTAGCTAAAATAGCCCCGTCCCAAATTAGCTACCCAATCCATACCTGACGCGGTCGCAACACAGACCTCGTCCAAAATGAGCTATTTTTTGACTTTGACCTTTTGTATGGTGCAGTGTCCAATGCCCGTAAGACGGACGATCTGTTTAATCGAAAAGCCCTCGCTCTTCAAAGTACGAATGCAGGCATCGCGCGCCCCCTTTGGCAAAGCCTTAAGGTGATGAGGCTCGTACGGCTTAAGAAGCGCCTGCGCAAACTCCAGCGCATCTGTGTCGCTCACATGAGCGCCGTCACGGAAGCAATAGCGATTGGGCTCACCCGAGGTGCTGAAGGCAAAAAATCTCTGAGAGTCACCAAGCAACCCAAGAACGCAATCCGTTTTGCAGATACCCGGATATCCCATATACTCGCGAAAGCTGCTCCATCGATACAGCGAAGCGGTCCCAATCCTCGCCTTCGCGGGATTGTCGTGAATGTATCTCACGCAGTTGAGCAGCTGATCATCATCGAGGATCGGCACACTCTTAAATCGATCCTGGAAAACAGGCCCCTTCCTGCCTGTCTTTGAGTTGAAATACATGGCATACGCCGTCGTAATCGAATGCATGCAATCGCTCAGATGAACATGCTCGTCGTCAAGCAGAAGATGAATATGGTTATCCATAAGGCACCACGCGATGACATCCACTTTAAACTTCTGGCATTTCGAAGCAATCAGCCGAATCAGATAGAGCCGATCTTCGTCATCCTCAAATATGAGTTGGTCGGCACATCCCTTTTGGACGACATGGTAAAAACCATATACAGAGATTTCTCGCGCAGTCCGAGTCATACGCATCCCCTCCTCTACAGATAACAATTACGTTACCCGAGCCAGAGTAGAAAAAAACGTACTGGGAGCTATAAATCGCGATGTTCGGCGAACGGTAGGTAGTAGCTAAAAAAGCCCCGTCCCAAATGAGCTACTTTTGGGCAAAAAGAAAGCCGGGCGGCCGCGGAAAAACGCGACTGCCCGGCGAAATACTTGAGGGTAGCTAAAAAAGCCCCGTCCCAAATGAGCTACTAGAGGAGGTCAAGGGAGAGCTGGGGAGCATCGCCCCAGAGCTTTTCGAGACGGTAGAACTCACGCGCCTCGGGAGTGAAGACGTGGACGACAACCGAACCGTAGTCCATGAGCATCCAGGTCTTCTGCTCGCGGCCCTCAATGGAAAACGGGTGTTCGCCGCAAGCCTCGGCGACTTTCTCCTCAATCTCGTCGACGATGGAATCAACCTGGCGGTTGTTGGTGCCGGTAGCAAGGACAAAGTAGTCGCAAACATCGGAAAGCTCAGTCAGGTCGAGCACCTGAACGTCCTCGCCTTTCTTGTCGTAGGCGGCCTGCGCGGCAGCGCGGGCGACATCCTCGGCGGCGACACCGCTGGCGGAGAGCGTCGCGGCGGTGCGGTCGGACGTGGCCACGAAACTCTTGTGCTCCTCACCTTCAAGAATCTGCTCGTCGGTCATGGTCTCATCGGCCATGGAATACCTCTTTCTAGACAGCCCAAGCTAGCGCAGCTGGGCGTAATGGTTGTAAATCGTAATAGCCGTGGGATAAAGATAGCGCCCGGACTGGATCACATAGACCAGACCCTGCGCAAAACAGGAGAAGAACAACTCGTCGAGCGAGGACTTCCCCACCATCTTGCGCAGCGCATGGGCATAATCGCCGTGGCGGTTGGGTTCGATGGCATCGGCCACAAAGACCACCATATCGAGTGGCGTCATGTCGCAAGCGCCCACGGTGTGACGGTCGACAGCCTGAAAGACCGCCGGCGACAGCTCGGGAAAAAGCTGCGGAAGCTCATAGGCGGCAACCGGGCCATGCAAAAGCGGCGTCGCGGCAGACGGAGAGCCGGCAATCTTAATGCCATAATGCAGAGCGCGCGTGACCAGCTCGTCGTCGGAGAGCACTTTGTCCCAGTCATGGATCAGGCCGGCGGCAGCGGCATCAAAGCGGTCGACGCCGTATACCTCGGCTAGGTGCAGCGCCGTCTCGGCAACCCCGAGCGAATGCACGTAGCGCTTACGCTTATCCTTCATGCGCACATCGAGCAACTCGTGGATACGCGTCAAGAGCGCGCGCTCGTCGCCCTCAAACTGATCTTCTACCGACAACGTTTCCCCCCGTCAATCAAAATCGTCTTGCCCAAGATCGGCATACAGGCCGCGTTTACGGATATAGCCGAGCACGGACTCGCTCGTAAGATAGCGCACGCTCATGCCGCGGGCAACCCGCTTGCGAATGTTGGTCGAGCTAATCGCCAGCGCCGGAATCTGAATATAGCGCACATCGAAGGGCAGCCCCGATTCCTTAATCCTCGACCGGGCCGTATCGATGTCAAAGCCGGGGCGTGTCGCAGCGATAAAGGTTGCCAGTTCGGCAATCTCATGAGCATTGTGCCAAGTCACAATATCGATAATCGCATCGGCGCCCGTAATAAAGTAAAGCTTCACCTGTGGCGGGTAAAACTCGCGAAGGGCACGCAGCGTATCGGCTGTATAGGTGACACCGGCACGATCGATCTCGAAGCGGCTTGCCAAAAAGGCCGGGTTCGCGGCAGTCGCGAGGACCGTCATGGCATAACGGTCCTCAGCAGGCGTCACCGGTTTGTCGAGCTTAAAGGCAGGAGAGCCGGCCGGCATAAAAAGCACAGCGTCCAAGTCGAGCGACTCGCGAGCCTGCTCGGCAGTCACCAAGTGCCCGTAATGAATCGGGTCAAAGGTGCCGCCCATAATGCCAAGCCGAAACTCGTGCCCATCCTTGATGGGCAGCTCTGGCAATCCGACTCCACCGCGCAGCGACATGGCTTACTCGTCCTCCGGGGTCTCAACAACGTCGACATCGGTAGCGCCTTCGGAGCCCTCGGCGACATGAGCCACGTCCGCACCCTCGGCCGCTACGTCAATAACCTCAACGCCTGCATCCTCGAGCTCCTCCTCGAACTCCGAGAAGTCCTCGGCGCCCTCAAAGTCAAAGGCGCGCTGGCAAATGCGAACCTCGTCGCCCGCACGGCAGCCGGCCTTCTCGAGCGCGTCGTCGACACCCATGCGCGCAAACTTATGCTGCAGGTAGATGACAGCTTCCTCGTTTTCCCAGTCGGTCTGGATAACCATGCGCTCGATCGCGCGACCAACCACGCGGAAAGCACCGGGCTCTTCCTCAACAATGCGGAAGCGCTTCTCGCGCTGCAGACGGCGACGCTCCCACTCCTCGTCGCGCAAATCGACCGGCTCATCGGAAACCGCAAGCTCCGCGCGAAGCTTAGCCACCTGCTCGCCCACGGCAAGCATCAGCGTGTTGAGGCCGGCACCCGTCACGGCTGAAACGGCAAAAAACATATGGCCGTCGTCGAGCGCCGCGCGCTTAAGGTCGGCAATCTTGTCGGCCGTACCCGGCGCATCGCACTTGTTGGCGACAACGATCTGCGGGCGTTCCGAGAGCTCGGCACCATACTGCTCGAGTTCGCGGTTAATGATGCGATAGTCCTCAACCGGATCGCGATCCTCAAAACCGCCCGTCATATCGACAACGTGCATAATCAAAGCAGTGCGCTCAATATGGCGCAGGAACTGGTGACCCAAGCCCTTGCCTTCACTCGCACCCTCGATGAGACCGGGGACGTCGGCAACGACGTAAGAATATTCACCGGCACGCACCATGCCCAGATTGGGCACGAGCGTGGTAAACGGGTAGTCGGCGATCTTGGGACGGGCGGCGCTCATACGCGCGATGAGCGAGGACTTGCCCACCGAGGGAAAGCCCACGAGCGCGGCATCGGCCATAAGTTTCATCTCGAGCTCGATCAAGTGCTCCTCGGCAGGCTCACCCAGCTGGGCAAACGCGGGCGCGCGGCGCACCGACGTCACAAAGTGGGTGTTGCCCAGACCGCCGGCCCCACCGGGCGCCACGACAACGCGCTCGCCATCGTGCACCAGGTCGGCAATCTCGAACATCGGGGTCTGCGTCTCGGGATCGAGCTCGCGGACCACGGTGCCCATGGGAACTTTCAAAATCAGGTCCTCGCCGCTCTTGCCATTGCGACGGGCGCCCTGGCCGTGCGTGCCGCGCTCGGCACGGAAGTGATGCTTAAAGCGGTAATCGATCAGCGAAGACAGCTGAGCATCGGCCTGGATGACGACATTGCCGCCACGGCCGCCGTCGCCGCCATCGGGGCCGCCCTTGGGAACAAATGCCTCGCGCCTAAACGACATGCATCCGGCTCCGCCGTCGCCGCCGCAAACGTTAATGCGGCTGATATCGGTGAACTGTGACAACAGAATCGCCTCCAACAAAAAAGAGGGAGACCCTTGAATCCTAAAACTCAAGTGCCTCCCACATATGTGCTCTATGAAGGGTGAATTACGCGTTCGCGAGCGGGCGTACGCTGACCCTGTGCTTGATACCCTTGTGGAACTCAACGGTACCGTCGACCAGCGCGAACAGCGTGTCGTCCTTGCCACGGCCAACGTTCGCACCCGGGTGGATGTGCGTGCCATGCTGACGGACGAGAATCGTGCCCGTGGTTACCGTCTGGCCGGCGAAGCGCTTCGTGCCAAGGCGCTGACCGCGGGAGTCACGGCCATTACGGGAGGAACCGAGTCCTTTTTTGTGTGCCATTGTGTATACCTACTCTTTCGTTACGAGTGTAATCTACTCGGCGACGGGAGCCTCGGCAACAGCCTCAGCCTCTGCCTTGACAGCCTTCTTGGCGCGGGAGGTAGCCTGAACCTTCACGATCTTCAGCTTGGTGAGCTGCTGACGGTGACCCTTCAGACGACGATAGCGCTTACGCTTGTGGAACTTGAAGACCAGCTGCTTCTCGCCCTTGAACTGCTCAACGATCTGAGCGGTAACCTTGGCCTTGGCCAGCTTGTCGGGATCGGTGACGATCTTCTTACCATCGTTGAGGAAGATGACCGGCAGGGTGACCTTGTCGCCCTCATTGCCCTCGATCTTCTCGACGGTGATGACATCGTCGGTGGCGACCTTGTACTGCTTGCCGCCCGTGTTAACGATTGCGTACATGTTTACTTGCCCTTCATGCATCAGTTAGTGCAACAGCCGAATATAGTAGCAGGCGATAATACCCCCGTCAACGAGTATGTGGAGCAAATCCACAAGTTCGCACAGGTATGGGGCTGACGAGTCGGCCCTCGTCGTCTTCGCATGCTTGATTCTGACGCTCGACATCGTAGGAGCAGATGGTCACGAGGTCTTGCATACCGGTGGAAACAATAGGTGCATCGACGCCCGGGGTCAAGCCCTGCAACAAAACATCAGCAGCAGAAAGCAAAATTTCCGGACGCATGGAGCCCTCGTTGTCGGCATGGGTGTCGAGTATGAGCACCAGATGGTCCGGGCGCTCCCCCGCCTTAAGCTCGTAGCCCACGAGCGTATGGTCCAAGTCCAGGCGCTTGCTCTTTTTGCCGCGCGCATAGTCGATGCCGTGGCCCGCACGCAACGTGTCGATTGCGCGACGCACCTCGTCGAAAGCGACCGGCGCCTCAGGGTCCAGATGCAGGTCGATACGGTACGACAGGCGCGTGAGCTGGGCCGTGAGCGCCGGCGTGCGCACGTCGATGTAGGCGGCCTCGATGGGCGCCAAATCGGCCGGAGATGCCGCGGCCAGGCGCCCAAAGGCCTCGTCGAGCGCGACGAACTCGGTCATAAACAGGTCATACCATTCGCAGGTCGACGACGTGCCCACGGGCAGCGCCGACGAAAAGCCCACGCGCATGTGCGGAGAGAAGCCCTGCGTCACGGCATAAGGCAGACCCGCGCGACGCACGATACGCTCAATGGTATGGATTAGTTCCAAATGGCCCAGGTACTTAAGGCGGTCGCGCTTGCCGTAGCGAACGCGAAGCCTAAAGAGCGTGGGGTTGTCGGTCAAGCGCTCACTCATGCGCGATCACCCACCAATACGTTCTTGGCGTGGAGCGTGGGGCAGATTCCGCAGCCGGTGCACGACGTGCGGGTGCAGTCGGGCGTCGTGACGCCCTCCAGCGAGCGGCGGTATTCGCGCTCGAGGAAGCCGCGCGAGCAACCGGGACTCACGTGCTCCCAGGGCAGGTGCCAGTCCAGCTCATAGGGCAGGTGCACGAGCTCGTTGAGGTCGATGCCGTTTTTGGCCGCGGCCTCTTTCCAGTTATCGAGCGAGAAATGCTCCACCCAGGCGTCAAAACGCGAACCGGCACGCCAGGCATCGATGATGACAGGCGTCATGTCGCGGCCTGCACGAGACAGCGCCGCCTCGATAAGCGAGGTCTCGGCATCGTGGTAGTGCACGCGGACCGCACGGTTGCGAACGCTCGTAATGAGGAGCTTCTGGCGGCGTTTGACGTCGTCGTAATCGAGCTGCGGGCACCATTGGAAAGGCGTGGCGGCCTTGGGAATAAACACCGACACCGAGATGGACACCGAGATGGAGCCGCGGCGCGCCTTGGGTACCACGGAGCGGCCGAGCTCCAGCACGTGATCGGCCAGGTTGGCGATGGCCACGATATCCTCATCGCGCTCACCGGGAAGACCCATCATAAAGTAGAGCTTCATGCGGTTCCAGCCGGCCTCGAAGGCCGCCTTGGCCGCGCGGTCCACGTCCTCCTCGGTCACATTCTTGTTGATGATGTCGCGCATGCGCTGGCTACCGGCCTCGGGGGCAAACGTCAGGCCGCCCTTCTTTTCTCCGGCGACCGACTCGGCCATATCCACGCCAAACGAATCCAGGCGCTGCGAGGGAATGGACACGCGAATGCCCGTATCTTCCAGGCGGCGGTTAAGGCGACCGAGCACATCGCGGATGCAGGAGTGGTCGGTGGTCGAAAGCGACGTGAGCGACACCTCGTCATAGCCGGTCTTTTCCAGGCCCTGGATCACCGAGGACACAATCTGGTCGGCCGAGCGCTCGCGCACCGGGCGATACGTCATGCCGGCCTGGCAAAAACGGCAACCGCGAGCGCAGCCGCGCAGGATCTCGATAGACAGGCGATCGTGAACGAGCTGCGCATAGGGCACGCACGACTGCGACAATGGATTGGTAGCGCCAAAGTCCTCGACGACGCGCTTGTAGACCACCGGCGGGACGTCTTTGCCCTCACGCGGCACGGTATAGCCGTGCGGTGAGCAGGGTTCGTCATAGCGCACCTCGTACAGCGACGGCACGTAGGTACCGGAGACGGTCGCGAGCCGCTCGACAATCTGGGCGCGCGGGACGCCCTCGTCACGCAGGCGGCGATGCAGGTGGCAGATCTCGAGCAGCGACTCCTCACCCTCGCCAATCAGGATGGCATCGAAGAAGGCCGCATACGGCTCGGGGTTATAAACCGAAGGTCCGCCGGCGACGACGATGGGATCGTCCTCGGTGCGGTCGGCCGCCAGCAGCGGAATGCCGGCGAGGTCGAGCGCCTCGAGAAAGTTTGTCACGGCCATCTCGTGCGGCACGTGCATACCGACGATATCAAACGAGGCCACGGGCGCTGCGCCCTCGAGCGACAGCAGCGGGATACCGGCCTCGCGCATGGCATCGCCCATATCGGGCCACGGCACATAACCGCGCTCACAGGAGATGCCCTCGGCCTGGTTAAGGATGTTGTACAGGATGGCGATACCCTGGTTGGGCAGGCCGACCTCGTACACGTCCGGGTAAATCATGCAGCAACGATAGTCGGCATCGGCCTTGGAGAGCGTACCCCACTCGTGGTCGATATAGCGACTCGGCTTTTCGACCTTCGCGAGCAGCGGCTCAATCAAATGAAAACAGTCTTGGTATGGAACGCGCAAAAGAAACCCCTAAGCAGCGAGATCGGATGCATCCTCAAAAGGATTCATGGGACGGGTAGCGCCGGCAACCGTGGTCACCAGGTCGCGGACGCGCGAGAACGTGGCGGCAACCACCTCGTTGGCACGGCTGTAGTCGATATCGCGCTCGTAGAGAGACACGAGCGCACGACCCATGCCATAGGTGCCGAGGGCGGCGGAGAGTGCCTTGACGGCAAAGCCGATATGCGGCGTCTGCTTCACCAGGGCGCGAGTGACGGCGCGCATTACCAAGCCGCCGGCAAGCACGCCCGCGACCTCGTAGCCGCGCTCGGGCTTAATGCCGCGTCCAAAGATGGCGGCAAGCTCAAAGAGCATGCCAACCTGCGCCAGCGCCATAACGGGATAATCGGCCCCCGGCAAAAACACCAGCGCGCCCGTCGCCATATTGGTAAGCGCGCACGAGGTGATGATGCGGTTGGCGGCGGCGATGCGCATAAAGGCAAAGTTCGCCGCAAAGGCCGTCTCCTTTTCCGTACGGTCCAGGATCCAGCGGGCGAGTGTCTCGAGCAGATACGTCTTATCGGTGGCCGCTACCACGCCGAGCATGGGCGTGGACTCCTGAATAAAAGGCACCTCGACAGCGGACTCGGCCAGCACGCACACGGGCGCGCCGGCAATGACGAGCTCCTGCACGGCGCTCTCAAGGCGGTCGGAACCGCACGAAAGCACCAGCACCACGTCGGTATCGGTCTTGGGGACGATACGCTCCTCACCCAGGCGCTCAACGCGGACAATACCCGAGGTCGTCTGCGGCACAAAGGCATCGCGCACCGTCTCGACCAAAAAACGCGAGGCGGTCGAATCCAGGTAGACCGAAACGCGCACCGGCGTATCGGAATCCCTCTTGGTGGTCGCGCCCATTTTAAAAGCGCGGGTCAGCTTTTCCACGGGAATCTTCATGGCAAACCCCTCCAGCGGTTACGCGGCGCCCGAACGATGCCGCCATATGGATTGTACGATACCCACCGTCAACAACTGGATCATCATCGACGACGAACCAAAGCTAATGAACGGCAGCGGAATACCGGTAATCGGCATCATGCCAATGCACATGCCGATGTTCTCGAACGTCTGAAATGCCCACATGCCGACAATACCCACGCATGACAAGCGTAGAAACAGAGACTCGCACTTAAAGGCGACGCGGATCGTCGAGAAGATGAGCAGTACGTACAGGCACAGCAACAAAAAGGAACCGCAAAAGCCGAACGTCTCTGACAAAAAGGCGAAGACGAAGTCGGTATGGAACTCGGGCAGGAAGCCGCCGGCCGACTGCGTCGCATGCCCCAGGCCCTTACCAAAGAAACCGCCCGAGCCGACCGCGATCAACGACTGCTGCAGGTTGTACGCATCGTCCGAATCGGCGTTGTCGGGGTCGATAAAGACCGTCAGACGATTCATCTGGTACTGCTTAATGAGCACATCGTGGCCGAGCAGCGAATCGAAGACCGAATCGAGCGCCAGGACGAGCGCCACCAAACCCACGAGCAGAGCCAAAGTCGACAGCACCCATTCGCGGCGCGCACCGCTCATGCAGATGACGATGGCGCCCGACACCAGCACGACCAGACCCGAGCCCAAATCGCCCATGGCGACGACGGCCAAAAACGGAACGGACAGCATGCCGCAGAGCTTAATGTAGTCGCGAGCGGTATCGATGCGCCCGTTGTACTGCGAGCCAAGCGTGGCCATAAAGAAGATGGTGATGAGCTTGGCAAGCTCAACGGGCTGGAATGTTAAACCGATACCGGGAATCTTGATCCAACCCGTCATTCCCAAGCCGCCCGTGTAGGACAGGCCCGGAATCTTAGGCGAGAAGATCACGATGAGATCGATGACGAGCAGGGCCGTCGAAAAGTTGGAAATACCGCGCAGGTCGGTGCGCCAGACGAGCACCGCCAGCACCGCGCCAATACCGATACCCAGCAGGTGACGCGAGAACGAGGCGTCGGCTTTAAACTGCGAGGCGGACCAGATAATAATGGCGCCATAGGTGACGAGCGCCACAGTCGCCAACAGCACGCCGACGTGCACCTTTTGGCGAAACGTTCCGCGCGATGCGGAAATCTGCTTGTTGACGCGGTCCAGGCTGCTGCGAGAGCCGGTTTTGGTTGAGCGGAACAGGTCCGCCGGCGAAAAGTCCATCGCAACCTCCTATCGAACCGAGGAATCGCCCGTGGCCGTCGACGTGTCAGGCTCGTCATAAATCGCACCGAGGACATCGCGCACAACGTGCAGCGCGGTATCGGAGCCGCCACCGCCCTGTTCCAAGACAGTGGCAATCACGTACTTGGGGTCATCGGCCGGCGCGTAGGCGCAAAACCACGCGTAATCGTCCTCGCCGCTCTTCTCACCCGTGCCGGACTTGCCGTAGACCGTAGGGGTCAGGGAGTTAAAGTGCGCGGCGGTCGAAGTCGACGCCGAGTAAATCACATCGTGCATGCCGTTGCGGACCAGCGCAAGATCGGCATCGTTGTTAATTTGAGCCTCAAGGCGCTTCTTTTTGCCCTTGCCGTTGTACTTGTAGGCATCGCCGTCGCCATCACGCGAGACAGCAGACAAGAACACATGCGGCACATACTGTTTGCCGCCGTTGGCAATACCCATGTAGGCGCAGGCCATCTGCAGCGGTGTCACCAGAATGTCGCCCTGACCGATGGCGATGTTGGTCATATCGCCGGCATTCCACTTGCGGTCCTCGGCCGAGGCGTCGGTAAAGTACGACTCTTTCCACTCTGCATCGGGAATGCGGCCCGCACCCTCACTCGGCAGGTCGATGCCGCAGGTCTTGCCCAGGCCCCAACGGCGAAAGACCTCTTGCAGGCCTTCGGGATGCTGGTCGTTGTAGAAAAAGGCCTTGCCCATATCGTAGAACACGGGGTCGCAGGAGTTAGCGATACCGGACTGCAGCGTCATCGTGCCGTGGCCGGAGTGCAGCCAGCAGTATTTTCCCCAAGATTTGCCCAAGCCGGTCCAATATCCCGTGCAGTTGGTCGTTTGACTCGAAGTGTACGTGCCAAATTCGAGGCCAGCCAACGCCGAGAGGGGTTTGATAGTCGAGGCAGACATGTACTGGCCGCTAATGGCGCGGTTGAGTAGCGGATGCGAGCCCTCGTCATCGTTAAGCTCGGTCCACACGTCATTGGAAACGCCGCCGATAAAGACAGAAGGATCAAACTTGGGTTCGCTTGCCATGCCCAAGATCTCGCCGTTGTTGGGGTCAAGGCACACCACGGCTCCGTTGCCGGCATTGCTATGGCCCGTAGTCTTGGCAAGCTCAATGGCATTCGCCAGAGCCGTCTCGCAGGCCTGTTGAATCTTAAGATCGAGCGTAAGCTTAATGTCAGAACCGGCCTTGGCGGGAACGGCGCCGGCTTGACCGGTAACGTTACCCGAGGCGTCAACTTTCACGGTCTGCTCACCGCGAATGCCCTGCAGCAGATTTTCGTAGTAAATCTCTACGCCCGCCTGGCCCACAATATCGCCCGATTGATACGAGATCTGGCCAGCCGCGCTTTCGTTGCCGTCCGACGACTTCTTGTTCTGCGCCTCGAGCTGCTCGGAGGTAATGGTGCCGGTATAGCCCAAAATATGGCAGGCGGTCTCGCCATACGGGTACTGGCGCTCGGTGCGCTCGGCGATCTTCACGCCGGGAAACTCACCGGCGTGCTCCTGAATGTAGGCGACAGTAGAGCGGCGCACGTCAGTCGCGATCGTATGCAGGCTCTGCGCGCCCTCGGAATTGTCCTGGATGTTGCGCAGCACCGCGACATACGGCATGCCGAGCACGTTGGCAAGATGACGCACCAGCACCTTGTCGTCGGCAAGATCGCGATAGGCGACGACGGCGAGCGAGGGGCGGTTTTGCACCAGTGCGACGCCGTTGCGGTCCAAGATGCGGCCACGGACGGCCGGCGTGGTAACGGTACGGGTCTGATTGCTCTTGGCCTGCTTGTCATAGTAGTCCGACGAGACCATCTGCATGCCCCACAGCTTAACGGCAAGCGCGGCAAACATGGCGCCCACGCCCGTGGTGAGGATGGAAAAACGGCCCTTGAAGGCCGTGGCGGCCGTATTGCCCTCGCCCTCGGTGGCGCGCGGGGCCGTTCCGTGCTGTGTGTCGTAGGTAAAGCGGGAGTCGCCGCGGCGCATGATGACCAGCGCGACCACAATGGCCACGACCAGCGCGATACCGGCGACAACAACCGTCAACTGGGAAGACATCTTGAGGCCTCCCCTATTTGAGCTTACGGGTCTTGGGCTTAAAGCGCATGCCCGTCTGACGCCCACCGCGCGCGGAGAACCCATAGCCAGACTGCGGAGCGGCGCCGGACATCAAAAACGGAATGGCAATCAAGCCCGTCAGGATCGAGGACGGCAGAGCGTGCCCAAAGATGGCCACCACAAAGCTCGTCTCCAGACCCATAAACAGCAAGATGATGCTGTAGACCACGTTGATGGCAAGCGCAAAGGCGCCCACGGTAATGCCGCGCGCGCTCGGCGAGCCGCCCGTCTGACCAGCCGCGCTGTGCACCAAAGCAAAACTGCCCACGGTCAGCAGCAGCGACATAACGCCCACCGGCACGGCGGCGGAAAGGTCGTAAAACAGACCGCTGCAAAAGCCGCACACGACGGCACGCGTAGGGTCGCCCGAAAACACGCTCAGGCACACCAAAATAATCATAAAGTTGACGCGGCCGCCCGCGATGGAGATTTGCGGTGCCAGTCCCGCCTGCAGCAGCACGCAGACGATAGCGGCGATTGCAAAGGCACGGGAGCCAGTCCCCTGCTCGTGTAGATCCATGGACATGCCTCCCTATTCGCTCGATCCAGAATCGGACGCTTCGGCCGTGTCGGAATCATCATCCGATTTCTCGTCCTTAGACTGAGTCGCAGCATCGCGCGACGTGCCCTGCGGGGCACTATTGGCCGAGCTCACATCATCGTCCGAAGCCGACTGCTCGTCGGTGAGCGAGGTAATGACGAGCACTTCCTCGTTATTTTCGGCCGTGGTCTGCGCACGCACCACAATGGTGTAGTACACGTCGTTAGCCGACTTCTCGACCGAAGACACGGTGCCGAGCGGCAGTCCCTTGGGGAACACGCCACCGATGCCCGAGGTCACGATGATATCGCCAACCTTAACATCGGAGTCGACGCTCACGTACTCGAGACGCAGCGTGCCATCGGGCTGGCCCTGTAGCATGCCTTGTGCGCGCGTGTCCTGCACCATGGCGGACACACCAGAGTTCTCGTCGCCAATCAGGCGCACGGTCGATGTCTTGGCCGAAACCTCGATAATCTGGCCGATGACGCCGGCCGAGCTCGTCACGGGCATGTTGATGGTAAGCCCGTCGGCAGAACCTTTATCGATGGTGACGGTCGACGTCCAGGCGTCACCCGAGGCTCCGACAATACGAGCCGCAGTGGACTTGAGGTTATAGGTCGACTGCAGGCCCACAAGACCCTCAAGGCGCTCAGCGGTCTTTTGGGCCTCGGAAAGCTCCGCGACCTTGGAAGTGAGAACCTCGTTTTGCTTTTTAAGGTCGTCGAGCGACTCCTGCGAAGCGGTGAGGTTGGAGAACACGTTGCCGATGGCATTGAATGGCGCCGCCACCGCCGAGCCAACGAAACGCACCGGAGAGGTGATTGTCGTGACGCCCGAACGCACGGCATGTATCGGCCCGGCCTCGCCCTCTCGAATGTAAAACGTGAGCAGCAACACAGAAATCAGGCTGAAAACAATCAACGGGCGCATACCCGTTGATTGTCGTTTGGTATTCAGATTTGAAGAGAAACCCGAAGATCGTGCCAAATGGAATCCACCTTTTGGAAATTAAGCATTGGTCTGGACGAAACCGCCGTCAAACGCGTTGGCCTCGAGCACGCGGGCGCAACCGTTTACGACGTTGTCGAGCGCCGTGGGGCTCACGTTGACCGAAACGCCTGTCTCGTCGCGCAGGCGGACGTCGAGGCCGCGCAGCAGCGCACCGCCGCCGGTCAACAGAATGCCGTAGTACATAAGATCCGAGGCAAGATCGGGCGGCGTGGCGTCGAGTGCGTCCTTGACGGCCTTGGCCATCTCGTCGAGCGGCTTATTGAGCGCACGACGAATCTCCTCGCTCTCGATGCGCACGGTCTTGGGCAGGCCCGTGATCACGTCGCGGCCATTGACCTCGACGTCAAGCTCGTCCTTGAGTGGCACGGCAGAGCCGACCTTAATCTTAATGTCCTCGGCCGTGCGCTCGCCGATGGCCAAATTGTAGGCATCGCGAACATGCGTGAGGATAGCCTGATCGAACTCGTCGCCGGCAATGCGGATAGACTGCGACACGACGATACCGCCCATAGCGATAACGGCAACCTCGGTGGTGCCGCCACCGATATCGATGACCATGGAGCCGGTCGGCTCCTCGACAGGCAAGTCAGCACCGATAGCCGCGGCCATGGGCTCCTCGATCAGATAGGCCTGGCGAGCGCCAGCCTGAATCGTAGCCTCGAACACGGCGCGCTTCTCGACCGACGTGACACCAGAGGGAACGCATACGACGACGCGCGGACGAGGGGTCCACGGATAGCGCTTCTCGGAAGCCTTATCGATAAAGTAGCGAAGCATGGCCTCGGTGACATCGAAGTCGGCGATGACGCCATCCTTAAGAGGACGCACGGCCACAATGTTGCCGGGCGTACGGCCAAGCATACGCTTGGCCTCGATACCGACTGCAAGAATGCGCTCATCGTTTTTGTCGATGGCGACGACGGAAGGCTCGCGAATGACGATGCCCTTGCCGCGCACGGAGACAAGCGTATTGGCGGTGCCGAGGTCGATGGCTAGATCGCCCGCATAGCTACCGAAGAACATGTCCATCAAAGAAAACAACGCAACTCCTGATGTGTTGGATGATTGCTGGAAAACTACTAGCTCATCATACTAGCGCAAGCCCGGCACCTCACTTGCGGTGAAGCACCGGGCAGCGCCAAATCTCATAAGGTCACTACTGGTTGTCAGCGGCCGAGAAATCGATGTCGAGCGAAGACACCGCCCAGCCGATATGGTTGTCGGAGCGCACGAATTTGACGGTATATTCCTGCTCGCCGCCCTTGGACAGCGAAGCTTTCACCTTCGCGGTGGTCTCGGTCATGGACTGATCCATGCCCTCGATGGAGACGGTGGCGCCCTGCGGGATCGAGGAGATAATCATCGCCTTGGCGTCCTCGGACAGGCTGGAGGCCAGGCAGGACTCGGCCTTGGCGGTATCACCGTCGCCGGCAGCCTGGAACAGATCGGTGATGACGGACTCCTGCGAGGGGATACCCATGCCGCGCGTGTAGGCAAAGCCCAAACCGCCCGCGGCAAGAACAATCAGCAGAAGCAAAACCAGGAAGACCTTGAGGCCCGTATGGCGATGGCGACGACGGACCTTGGCCTGCTTGCGGTCCTGACGATCCTGCTGGACCATCTCGGACTCGGACAGCGTAAAGAAGCCCGTGTCGGACGGATCGGGCATAAACTGGCCAGTGGCACCCGTGGGATCGAGCGAATCGACAGCAGTCGTATCCATGGCGGGCGCCGGGGCCGTGGCCATGGCGGTCTGGGCCGAAAGCGCGGCAAGTGAATCGTGCACGCGGGCAAGCTCATCGGCCTGCTCGGGCGTGAGCTGATAGATGCCGTCGGCGGTGGCGGCATTAAAGGCATCGAGCGCCTCGGAAGGACGACCCGCGGCAGAAAGCGCCTCGCCCATACCCGCGTTAAGCGCACGCGTGTCATCGCGCGGACCGGCAAAGTCGATGGCCGTGCGATAGGTCTCCACGGCGTCCGCCGGTCGGCCAAGTTTGATGAAGCAGCGGCCGAGTTCGCCAAGGGCGGCCGCGGGGGCTGGATTGGCGCCATCGATGGCGGCCTGGCGGAAGGCAGTGCCTGCATTGGCGAAATCGCCCGACTGGAACAGCGCGTTGCCAAGACCCAGATAGGCCTTAAACGGCGTGGCATAGGAAGCATCCTGCGTTGCGGCGGAGAACGCCTGGGCTGCGGTCACATAGTCACCCACGGCAGCGAGCGCCTTGCCGCGGTTGGTGAGCAGCGCGCCGCGCTTTCCATAGGTGCCGTCGTTGAGGGCAGCCGCGTACGCCTCGGCAGCCTCGGCATACATACCCAGGTGCATCAGAGCGTTGCCACGCAGATGGTCGGCCTCGCCCATGATCTCGCTGGGGGTCTTTGCCGCACCGAGCATCTGAGCGGCTGCAGAAAAGTCGCCCGCACGATAAGCGGCTCGACCCTGTTGAATCAGCTGGCTATTCAAGGAAGTCCCCTTTTACTCGTGAACGATCTCGACATGGACGATCTCGTCGCCGGCACGCAGCTGCGAAATCACGTCGAGGCCCTCGACCGTGGTGCCAAAGACGGTGTAACCGGAATCCAGATTGTGCTGGGCTCCCAGGCAGAAGTAGAACTGGGAGCCCGCGGAATCGGGATCCATGGAACGTGCCATGGCAAGCGCACCGTCCACATGGCTGTTGCGCGGGTTGGTGGCAAACTCTCCCTTGATGCAGTAGCCGGGGCCACCGGTGCCGGGCATACCGTCGGGGCCCTCAAGGCCGGCGGCGACGTCAGCGCCGGACATATCGCGGGTATTGGGGTCGCCGCCCTGGATCACAAAGCCGGGCACATAGCGGTGAAACTTAAGGCCGTCATAAAAGCCCATGGTGGAAAGCTCGCAGAAGTTCGCCACATGGATGGGAGCGCCCTCGCCGTCAAATTTGACCTTGATCGTACCCTTCGACGTCTCGATGATCGCACACTCGTCACCAGCGAGCTGGTACTCGGGCGTATAAAGCTCTTTCTTAAAACCAAACATGTGGTTCCTTCCTCGTGCGTTTAAAGCATATTTGTACGAATTGTAGCAATAAGCACGGGCTTCCATCAATTGCGCACGCAGGTTATGCCGTCGGAGGGCAACAAATTACGAACGCGGCTGCGGCTTCCAGGCGCTCACATTGGCATCGTACTGGTTAAGGGCGCTGTTACCGCCCTGTGCGATGGGCGCCAAGATTTCACTCTGGCGGGCGCTCAGCGACTCGCCATCGGGAATGGACAGCGAGATATCCCAGCTCTGGCAGATCATGTCGACGCGCTCGTACATCCACTCGGCAAGCTGTTTGAGGTGCTCGATATCCTCTGCGTAGACGGTATCATCTTGCACCTTAAGGTTGTTGAGCTCGTCTTGGGTCTTTTTGATCTGGTCGCGCAGGGCATAAGCGCTCTGCGACAGCTCCTGACGCGTGGAGAGCGGCGTGCGCAGGTACCCGCTGTTAAACGAGTCGACAACCTCGCCGATCTGATCATCGTCGCCATACGACACGATCGTCCGATACAGACCGTCGAGCTTGGTATAGAGCTGGTCGTCGGAAAGGACGGTTTCCTCCTGGACCACCTCGGCGGTATCGTCGGACTTGGTCTCTTCCTCGGTAGCCTCGCCCTTCTGGCGCGAGGGGAACGTCGTCTTGGCGGCCTGGCCAAACTGGTCGTAAAAGCCCGGCATAACGCCCATGGGATCCGACGTCACAAACCAATAGGCACTGCCGCACACGGCAGCGAGCAACGCGATGACGATGAGCGGCTTGGGAATACGGCGCTTGTGCTTGTGGTAGGCATCCTCGTCCGGATGCACCTTGCGCTTGGGTTTTTGATTTTTGAACTGAGCGTCGTCACGAAGGGACACCGGCAGCGGGATATCGACCTTGGGAATGCCAAAATCCCTGTCGAAAGCCGGCAGCACGCAGGTCTCATTGGGATCGGCGGCATCGGAAAGTACCGCGGCGGCAGAGGCCGGCGCATGGGGTACCTCGGTATCGATCTGCTCCTGCGTCAGGCGGGGAAAACCAGCCGTGCGCCCAGCAGCCAGGTCGGATGCTGCCGCATCCTCGGATAGAATGCCCGGGGCAGGGCGCCCGCACTTGGAACAGGTACGGTCATGAGGCGACAGACGGGCACCGCAGCCTTCGCAGAACACAAACTCGGTGTGCTCGGGGCCATCGCCCGGGCCAACATAGGTATTGCAATAGGGGCAGAACGAGGAGCCGTCCTCTATGGTCTTGAGACAATGCGGGCAAATCACGGCATCCTCTTTTCGGAATCATTCGAACCATCGAGGTTAGAGCATAACATCGCTACGCCCCTAAAGGCACAGGGCACCAATTCAACATCGCAGGGTAGCTAATTTGGGACGGGGCTTTTTTAGCTGCCCTGGCCGCCAATCGGCCAAATAGATCGCGTCATCAGCCGGGTAGCTAAAAAAGCCCCGTCCCAAATTAGCTACCCTGTGAGGTGCGGTTACTTCTTCTTTTTGCTCGGCATCGAGACCTTAATGCCCTGGGCGGACTTGGTCACGCGCGAGCGCTTGACGCCCGCGCCCTTCTTTTTCTTGGGCTGGGTCTTTTCCACGCCCTCGAGCGCTCGGGCCTCGGCCTCACGGGTCGTACGCTCCTCGCGACGCTGCGCCATGTCGGCGGCGAGGCGCTTGGCAAAACGCTCGGCCGTCGAGCCCGTCGAGCTCACCTTGCCGCCACCGCGGCCCAAGCGAACGCGCACGCCGCGGCCAAAGCCAGTGGCGGCATGACGGCGACGCGGCTTCAGCGAATCCATCATCGTGGCGAGTTTAAAGAACACGCCGCAAGTAAAGACCACAATCACCAGAAGGATAATTGCCTCGCCCATCGACAAGTTGGCGATGGACAGCAGCTCGGGGAATCCGATAACGCCCGCCAAGATGCCGACGACGACAAATACAAAGAGCACCACACGCAAGGGTGTGAGCGGCTGCGAGATACGCCAGATCAGGCTCACGCTTGCTGCGCACGACGTGAGAAGGCACATCGTCGACAGCGTGAGCTGGCTAAAGCCAAACACGCGCGCCACAAAGATATCGAGCGCCGCGGCCAAAATGACTGCAACCGATGCCGGCAACGCACGCTTGAGTACGTTGGTTAAGAACGACCCCTTCACGCGGGCATTGTTGGGCTCAAGGCCCAGCACAAAGCCCGGCGCGCCGATGCAGAAGAAGTTGATGAGCGTCATCTGGATTGGCTCAAAGGGATACGGCGGCAGCGCGATGCACAGTGCCGCCAGGCCCATCGAGAACAGCGTCTTGGTCAGGAACAGCGCGGCCGAACGCTGCAGGTTGTTGATGGAGCGACGGCCCTCGGCCACCACGGCGGGCATCGAGGCAAAGTCGTTATCGACCAGCACGATCTCGGCCACGTTGCGTGCGGCGTCGGAACCGGCGGCCATGGCCACGGAGCAGTCCGCCTCCTTGAGTGCCAGCACATCGTTGACGCCGTCGCCCGTCATGGCAACGGTATGGCCACGACGCTTGAGCGCCTGCACGAGCTCGCGCTTCTGCTGCGGGGTCACGCGGCCAAAGACGTGATAGCGGTCCACCGCCGCATCAATCTTGGACGGCGTATCGAGCGTCGTGGCGTCCACATAAGCGTCCGCCCCCGGCACGCCCACCACGCGTGCGATCGACGACACCGTGCGCGGGTCGTCGCCACTGATCACGTTGAGGGTCACGCCCTGCTCGTTAAAGTAGCCGATGGTCTCGGCGGCCGAAGTGCGAATCTCATCGCGAATGGTCACAAAGCCCACGGGCTCGGCCTCGCCCACCATATCGCCATCGGGCGTAAAGCCGTCCACACGGGCCACCACAAGTACGCGGCAGGTGTCGGCAAGCTCGGCCACACGATTTTCGACCTGCGCAAAGATACGCTCCGAAAGCACAAATTGCGCCGCACCCATCACATAGGAGCCCTGTGCAAACGAGGCGCCGCTCCACTTTTTGGAGGACGAAAACGGAATGACCGACAGCGGCTCGGACACCTCGACCGGGCGGTCGGCGTAATAGTTGAGCAGCGCCTGACAGGTCTCATTGGCATCGGCCGAGGTCGCGCGCGCGACATTGGCAAGCGCAAAATCGAGCACGGTAGTATCGACGGGGACAGGTGCCTCGTCCGGGGCCAAGCCCACACCCTCAACGGGCAACGGATAGGTGCCCTCGACCTCCATGCGACCCGACGTGATAGTGCCCGTCTTGTCCAGGCACAGCACGTCGACGCGCGCGAGCGTCTCGATGCAGTAGAGCTGCTGGGCGAGTACCTTGCGGCGCGCCAGGCGCACCGTGGCGATGGCAAGCACCGACGAGGTCAGCAGCACCAGGCCCTGCGGAATCATGCCCAAAAGAGCGCCCACCGTGGACAGCAGCGCCGACGAAGGCACGCGACCGGCCAGCAGCTCGGAAAAGCACCACGAAAGCGCGCTATCGCCCGGCGTGCCCGCGGCGTCCCACAGCCCACTTACACTCGAGGCAAACAAGGCCAGACCGAGCGGAATCATAATGACGCTCGCAAAACGCACGATGGCGTTGAGCGCGTTCATGATCTCGGAATTGACCTTTTTGACGTACTTGGCCTCGTTGTTGATCTTGGCCACATAGTTATCCGCACCAACATGGACCACGCGGGCACGCAACAGGCCCGAGTCGATAAAGCTGCCGCTCATGAGCTCGGAGCCAGGCTGCTTTTTGATGAGGTCGCTCTCGCCCGTCAGCAGACTTTCGTTAACGAGCGCCTCGCCCGATACCACCACGGCGTCGGCAGGTATCTGGTCCCCGCGCCCCAGACGAATGATGTCGTCGAGCACGATCTGGTCCAAGTCGAGCTCCACCTCGGCGCCGTCGCGCACCGCGATGGCCTTCTTAGAAGTGAGGAGCGTGAGCTTGTCGACCATCTTTTTGGAGCGCATGGACTGGATGACGCCAATGGCGGTATTGAGGAACACCACGAACAGGAACGTCAGGTTCTTAAACGATCCGGTCATAATGACCAAAATCGCTAAAATCACGTTGATCAGATTGAACAGCGTGCAGAGATTTTCGATGATAAGCTCACGAACCGATTTGGTCTTGAGCTCCATGTTGCGGTTGATCTTGCCGGCGGCAATGCGCTCCTCGACCTCGGCGGTCGAAAGTCCGCGCTCGATATCCGTCGTTGCCATACCACGTCCCATCACGTCGCATCGGTATAAGAAAACCGCCCGGACCATACGAGGTTCGGACGGCCTTGCTCCCTATGGTGCCCCATGTTGGATTCGAACCAACGGCCTTCTGCTCCGGAGGCAGACGCTCTAATCCCCTGAGCTAATAGGGCCAACGGTTGGCATTATACCCAAGTGCGCCACGAGCTAACAACATAATAGAAAAAGCTCTGCAATTACGTGGGAGACGAAGCGCAACGGCTCACTTTAGGACGCAAAAGTGAAATAATTAGTATAAACTCTCATGCACCATATGATACGGCTCGCACTGCGGGCCGTTTTTGCAAGGGTTATCCATCGAGGTGAGAGGCACACCATGATTGCAATTTTAAAGCAGAGCGCCAGCGATGAGGCCATCGGCCACATCGTCAGCTGGATTGAGAAGAAGGGTCTCAAAACCGACGTGTCGCGCGGCGAGAACGAGACCATCATCGGCCTGGTGGGCGATACGACCAAGATCGACCCGTTCCTGCTCGAGTCCATGGACGTCGTCGAGCGCGTGCAGCGCGTCTCCGAGCCGTTCAAGCGTGCCAACCGCAAGTTTCACCCCGAGGACTCCGTCATCGACTGCGGCCACGGCATCAAGATCGGCGGCGACCAGTTCCAGGTCATCGCCGGACCCTGCTCCGTCGAGGGCGAAAACCTCATTCGCATCGCACGCCGCGTAAAGGCCGCCGGCGCCACGATGCTGCGAGGCGGTGCCTACAAGCCCCGCACCTCCCCTTACGCCTACCAGGGCATGGGCCCCGCCGGCCTGGACCTGCTATGCGAGGCCTCGGCCGAGCTCGACATGCCGATCGTCACCGAGATCATGGACCCGCGCGATGTGCAGGTCTTCTTGGATAAGAAGATTGACGTCATGCAGATTGGCGCCCGCAACGCGCAGAACTTCCCCCTGCTCAAGGAGGTCGGCAAGACCCAGACCCCGGTCCTGCTCAAGCGCGGCATGTCCGGCACCGTCGACGAGCTGCTCATGGCTGCCGAGTACATCATGAGCGAGGGCAACGACAACGTTATCCTGTGCGAGCGCGGCATTCGCACCTTCGAGACCCGCACCCGTAACACCTTCGACCTCAACGCCGTGCCGGTGCTGCACCACCTGTCGCACCTGCCCGTCGTGGCCGACCCCAGCCATGCGACCGGCTACACCCGCTACGTTGAACCCATGGCGCTCGCGGCGACCGCCTGCGGCGCCAATGGCCTGGAGATCGAGGTCCACGACGAGCCCAGCCGCGCATGGTCCGACGGCGCCCAGGCCCTCACCCCCGACCAGTTTGACGACACCATGCGCCGCATCCACGCCATCCGCGAGGTCGTCTGCCAAGAGACCATGGAGTAGCCCATGGGTACGGTAAGAAACGCACGCGTTAACCAGGGCGGCCCCAAATGCGCCGGCGTTGTGGGCCTGGGCCTCATCGGCGGCAGCTTTGCCCGCGGCTATGCGCAGGCGGACGTCCGCGTGCTGGCCTGGGACCCCGACGATGACGTCATGACGGCCGCCAGCATGGGCACCGTCGCCGGCGAGCTCAACGACGAGACGCTCGGCGAGTGCGACATCATCGTGCTGGCCTGTTACCCCGAGGCCTGCATCGAGTGGCTCGAGACGCACGCCCAAGCGCTCGCCGACGCCACCGATACCGAGGCCATCATGGGGCCCGTGGTGATTGACACCGTGGGCGTGAAGGGCATCGTGTGCGAGCGTGCCTTCGAACTCGCCCGCGAGTACGGGTTTTACTTTGTGGGCGCGCACCCCATGGCGGGCACCCAGTACTCGGGCTACGCTCACTCCCGTGCCGACCTGTTCCAGGGCGCGCCACTCGTGCTCGTGCCGCCTGCAGTGGACGATGCGCTCAAACTGGAGCTTTTAGGCCAGGTGCGAGAGATGGTGCGCCCCTTAGGGTTTGGCAAGTTCAGCGTGACCACCGCCGCCGAACACGACCGCGTGATCGCCTTTACGAGCCAGCTCGCGCACGTCGTCTCAAACGCCTACGTCAAAAGCCCGACCGCCCAGGTTCACCACGGTTTTTCGGCCGGTAGCTACCGCGACCTTACCCGCGTGGCGCACCTCAACCCGCAAATGTGGTCCGAGCTCATGATTGACGACGCCGACGCGCTCGCCTTCGAGATCGACCATCTGATCGACTCGCTTAGCGCATACAGCCGCGCGCTCAAGGACCGCGACCAGCGTTATCTTGAGAATCTCCTTGCCGAGGGCGACCGCATTAAGCGCGCGCTCGACGACGAGGCCGCCCACTAGACCACCTATCACGCCAGGTCGAAAGGACCAAAGCTTATGGCGATTACCATCGATATCGACACCGCACGCCCCTACCAGGTGCACGTCGGCACGTTTTTGCTGGAGCAGGCGGGCCCGCTCGTCCGCGCCACCGCCGGCGGTACCAAAGCCGTCATCGTGACGGACACCAACGTGGGCCCGCTCTACCAAATGCCCGTTAAGCAGAGCCTGGAGGCTGCGGGCTATACGGTGAGTGTCTGCACCTTCGAGGCCGGCGAGGCCCACAAGCGCGCCGAGACCTACATCAACATCTTGGAGTTTGTGGCCGAGCACGAGCTCTCGCGCTCCGACGTGATCGTGGCACTCGGCGGCGGCGTTGTAGGCGACGTGGCTGGCTTTGTGGCCGCCACCTACATGCGCGGCTGCAAGTTTGTGCAGATCCCCACGAGCCTGCTCGCCATGGTTGATTCGTCGGTGGGCGGCAAGACGGCCATCGACCTAGCTGCCGGCAAAAACCTGGCCGGCGCCTTTTGGCAGCCGAGTGTGGTTATTGCCGACGTGGGGTGTCTCGCCACCCTCACGCCCGAGCAGTTTGCCGACGGCTGCGGAGAGGTCGTCAAACACGCCGTGATCGCCGACCCCGAGCTTTTCACCGAGTTGGAGAAGACCCCGCTCACGCTGGAGCTCCTCAACCGCGACGTGGCCCGCGTGGCGCTCATCATCGCCCGCAATATCGACATCAAGCGCGCCGTGGTTGTCGCCGATGAGCGCGAGACCAACCAGCGCAAGCTCCTCAACTTTGGGCACAGTGCCGGACACGCTGTCGAGGCCTGCGAGCACTTTGAGCTGGGACATGGCAACTGCGTGTCGATCGGCATGGGCATCATCACGCGCGCCGCAGCGCTTCATGGCATCTGCGACGCCGCGCTGCCCGCACGTATTGAGGAGCTCTGCGCCCGCCACGGTCTCAAGACCCGCTGCGAGCTTTCGGCCGACGCCGTCTTTGCCGAGGCGCTGCACGACAAAAAACGCGCCGGTGACACCATCGACCTGGTAATTCCGCACGACATTGGCCGCTGCAGCATCGACCGCACGCCGCTTTCCGCCTTTCATGATTTAATTGCCGAGGGCCTCGGCCAGAAGGGAGACGCCTCCGCATGCTAGCCCGCATCACTCCGTCCCCACTCAAGGGCACCGTCCCCGCCATCGCATCCAAGTCGATGGCGCACCGCCTGATCATCTGCGCCGCCCTTGCCAACGGTGAGACGCATGTGACCTGCAACACCACCTGCGCCGATATCGAGGCCACGGTGCGCTGCCTCACGGCGCTCGGCGCCCGCATCGAGACCGTCGAGGATGGCTTCCAAGTCCATCCCACTATGAAGAGTATTGAGTTCGGCCTGCTCAAGGCACTTGCCGGCGGCACGCTCGACTGCGGCGAGAGCGGCTCCACGCTCCGCTTTATGCTGCCCGTCGCCTGCGCGCTGGGGGCAGAGGCAACCTTTGTGGGCCAGGGCCGTCTGGGCGCCCGCCCGCTCTCCCCGCTCTCCGACGAGATCATCGCCGCCGGCTGCGACCTGCAGGGCCTGGGCGGCTTTCCGCTCAAGACGAGCGGCCGCATGCGCCCGGGCACATTTATCCTGCCTGGCAACGTGAGCTCGCAGTACATTTCCGGCTTGCTGCTGGCGGCCCCGCTGCTGGCCCAGCCCTCCTGTGTGCAGGTGACCGGCCTTATCGAGAGTCGCCCCTATATCAACCTGACCATCCAGGCCATGAAGGCGTTTGGCGTCGAGGTCAACGTCGAGCGTATCCCCGCCAAGAATGGCAAGCCCGAGGTCACGAACTTCCGCGTGAGCAGCGGCTCGTACCGCACGCCTGGCAACGTGGCTGTCGAGGGCGACTGGTCCAACGCCGCCTTTTGGCTGTGTGCCGGCGCCATCGGCTCCGATCCCATCACTGTGGAAGGCGTATCACTGAGCTCCGCGCAGGGCGACCGCAACGTGCTCGCCGCGCTTTCGCGCTTTGGTGCCCGCATCGTGCGCTCCACCAACGCCGCCACCGTGCAGTCCGACAAGCTCGCCGGCTTTGAGATGAGCGCCCACGACATTCCCGACCTGGTACCCGTTATCTCGGCCGTGGCCTCGCTGGCACAAGGCCGCACGTTCATCCGCGATTGTGCCCGCCTGCGCATCAAGGAATCCGATCGCTTGGCCACTACCACCCGCGAGCTCACCGCGCTGGGCGCGCAGGTGCGCATTGCCGGCGACGACCTCATCATCAAGGGTGTCGATGCCTTTACCGGCGGCGAGGTCGATTCGCACAACGACCATCGTATCGCCATGATGGCCGCCATCGCCGCGAGCCGTGCTACCGGCGAAGTTGTGATCCACGGCGCCGAGGCCGTCAACAAGTCCTATCCCGATTTCTTCGACCACTACCGCCTGCTGGGCGGCAAGGTCACGCTCGAGGAGGAGTAGCATGTCCTCGACCTTTGGCAACGTTTTGCACTTAAGCATCTTCGGCCAGTCGCACTCCCCCGCCATCGGCTGCTCGCTCGACGGCATTCCGGCAGGTATCGCCGTTGACCAGGAGGCGTTGCAGGCCTTTTTGGACCGTCGCGCCCCCGGTCGCGACGAGACCGCGACCAAGCGCCGCGAGGCCGACGCCGCGCACATCATTGCCGGCGTGGTCGATGGGCACACCACCGGCGCGCCCATAGCCGCGATTATCGAGAACACCAACACGCGCTCCAAGGACTACTCCGAGTTGCGCCGCAAGCCCCGTCCGGGCCATGCGGACTACCCCGCGCGCGTGAAGTACCACAACATGCACGATGTCGCCGGCGGCGGACATTTCTCCGGCCGCCTGACGGCACCCTTGTGCATCGCCGGCGGCATTGCGCTGCAGGCGCTCGAGGCCCGCGGCATTCAGGTGATGGCGCACGTGGCGCAGATCGGCGGCATATCCGACCTGCCCATGGACGACATGGTCTATCGCGAGGCCGACCGCAAGGCGATCCTTTCGAACGACCTACCGTGCATCGACGCGGCAGCTGCCGGCCGCATGCGCGAGGAAATTCTCGCCGCACGCGATGAGCTCGATAGCATCGGCGGCATCGTGGAGTGCGGCATCTACGGCCTTCCCGCGGGCATCGGCGACCCCATGTTCGACGGTATCGAGAACCGCATCGCGCAGATCGCGTTTGGCATTCCCGCCGTAAAGGGCGTGGAGTTTGGTATGGGCTTTGCCGTGGCCGCCATGCGCGGCAGCGAGAACAACGATCCGTATCGCGTTGATGCCGAGACCGGCGAGATTGCGGTCGAGTCCAACAACGCCGGCGGCATCCTGGGCGGCATTTCCACCGGCGCGCCCGTCATGTGGCGGATGGCCGTAAAGCCGACGCCCTCCATTGGCCGCGAACAGCAGACCGTGGACATTGATGTCATGGAAAATGCGGAGCTCTCGGTCCACGGCCGCCACGATCCCTGCATTGTCCCGCGCGCCGTCCCCGTAGCCGAGGCAGCCGCGGCGCTCGCCATCTGGGACGCCCTCCTGGAGGACGCCGCCCAACTTTAGCCCACCCACCCCGAGGGTAGCTAATTTGGGACGGGGCTTTTTTAGCTACCCCCATATGCCAGTGAGTATTTGCCCCGGCACCCATCGATTCGCCGCCAGTCAAAGGGTAGCTAAAAAAGCCCCGTCCCAAATTAACTACCCCAGGCAACAATTCACGAAAGGGGTCTCCATGGACCTTGCCGATATTCGCCAGGCCATCGACGGCATTGATACCACGCTCCTCAATAGCTTTATCGAGCGCATGGATATTGCCACCGAGGTCGCCAAATCAAAGATCGAGATGGGCAAGGCCGTCTTTGACCCCGCCCGCGAGCGCTCCAAACTCAACAACCTTGCCAGCCGAGCACCCGAGCGCTACGAGGCCCAGACCATTACCCTGTTCCGCCTTCTCATGAGCATGAGCAAGGCCGAGCAGCAGCGCTACATCAACGAGCTCAAGGGCATCACGGTGTCGCAAAAAGCCCACGCCACGGCCGTAGCCTTCGATACGCCCTTCCCTCAAACGGCCTCCGTCGCCTGCCAGGGCGTGGAAGGCGCCTACAGCCAAATCGCCGCGTGCAAGCTCTTCGACGTGCCCGACATTGCGTTCTTCGAGACCTTTGAGGGTGTCATGCACGCCGTGCGCGACGGCTTTTGCGAGTTTGGCGTGCTGCCCATCGAAAACTCAACCGCGGGCTCGGTCAACGCCGTCTACGATCTTCTCGCACAGTTCGACTTCTATATCGTGCGCTCGCTGCGCCTCAAGATCGATCACAACCTGCTCGTCAAACCCGGCACCAAGCTCGCCGACGTGCGCGAGGTCTACAGCCATGGCCAGGCCATCGCCCAGTGCGCCGGCTTTATCGAGGCCCACAGTCTGCACGCCACCAAGTACCCCAACACTGCTATGTCGGCCGAGATGGTCGCCAACTCCGATCGCACCGACGTCGCCGCCATCGCCTCGCGCAGCTGCGCCGCGCTGTATGGCCTCGAGGTGCTGGAGCCCAATATCCAGGACTCGGACAATAACTACACACGCTTTGTCGTCATCAGCCGCGAGCCGCGCGTCTATCCCGGTGCCAACCGTACCTCGCTCATGATCACCACGGCCAATGAGCCGGGTGCCCTCTACCGCGTGCTCGAGCGCTTCTACGCGCTCAACATCAACCTCATCAAGCTCGAGAGCCGCCCCATCCCCGGGCACGACTTTGAGTTTATGTTCTACTTTGACCTGGACTGCCCCTTTGGCAGCAAGGCCCTCGACGACCTGCTCGACTCGATTGACGACGTGTGCGAGAGTTTCACCTACTTTGGCAGCTACACGGAGGTGCTCTAGATGACCGAAACCGCTGCAACCCGCCCCTACGGCGTGCTGGGCCGCGTGCTGGGCCACAGCTACACCCCGACCATCTACAAGGAGCTCGCAGGGCTGGAGTATGTGCGCTTTGAGCGCGAGCCCGAGGACCTCGAACCCTTTATGACGGGCGACGAGTGGGAAGGCACCAACGTGACCATCCCCTACAAGCGAGCCGTCATGGAATACCTGGACGAACTGAGTCCCCTGGCCGAGCGCATGGGCAACGTCAACACCATCACGCGCCTACCCGACGGCCGCCTGCGCGGCGACAACACCGACTACTTTGGGTTTCAGTGTCTAGTCGAGGAGTTGGGCGTAGAGGTTGCCGGCAAGAAGGTCCTCGTGCTCGGCGCCACCGGTGGTGCCGGCACCACAGCAAGCATGGTGCTCGGTGACCTGGGCGCCGTCGTTGTGCCTGTCGGCCGCACGAGTGAAGTCAACTACGACAACATCGCACAGCAGTCCGACGCGACGCTGCTCGTCAACTGCACGCCTGCTGGCATGTTCCCCCACTGCCCCGACGCGCCTTGCACGCTCGAAGGGCTCGATGCGCTCGAAGGCGTCATCGACATTGTCTACAACCCCGCCCGCACGGGACTCATGCTCGAGGCCGAGCGCCGCGGCATCCCCTGCATCGGCGGCCTGCTGATGCTCGTGGCCCAAGCGGCACAGGCTGTTGAGCGCTACACCGGCCAAGTCACCCCGCGCGAGCGCATCCTGGATGTGACGGAGCGCCTGTCCCGCCGCAAGCAGAACATCGCGCTGATCGGCATGCCGGGCTCGGGCAAGACCCGCGTGGGCGAGCAGATCGCCCAGCTCACGGGCCGCGAGCACATCGACTTGGACCGCGCGCTCGAGGAGCGTCTGGGCATGCCCTGTGCCGACTTTATCGTCGAGCGCGGCGAGGCGGCCTTCCGCGAGCAGGAGACGGCGGCGCTGGCCGACATCTCCAAGCGCAGTGGCCTGGTGCTCTCCACCGGCGGCGGCGTGGTCACGCGTGACGAGAACTACCCGCTGCTGCACCAGAATAGCCAGATTGTGATGCTCAACCGCAAGCTCGACGAACTCGCCTACAAGGGACGCCCCATCACTGCCCGCGATGGCATCGAAAAGCTCGCCGAGCAGCGCATGCCGCGCTACCGCGCCTGGGCCGACCACATCATCGACTCACGCGACTGCGCCGCCAGCACCGCCCAGGCCCTCCTCGACACCCTCTAAAACCTGCCAAAAAGGGACAGGTTTATTTTGGCAGGTTTTATCTGGGCAAACGCCACAGACAGCAAGCCCCGCCACCAACCAGACCGCAAAGGAAGCAACCATGAAAGCACTCGTCATCAACGGACCCAACCTCAACATGCTCGGCATTCGCGAGCCGGGTATCTACGGCAGCGACAACTACGACCGCTTGGTCCAGATCTGCCAGGAGGCAGGCGCCGCGCAGGGCTTTGACGAGGTCGAGGTCTTCCAGTCCAACCACGAGGGCAGCATCGTCGACAAGATCCAAGAGGCCTACTGCGAGGTCGACGGCATCGTCATCAACCCGGCAGCCTACACGCACACCAGCGTGGCGATTCTCGACGCCCTCAAAGCCGTCGCCATCCCCGCAGTGGAAGTCCACATCAGCGCCGTCGAAACACGCGAGGACTTCCGCCAGGTAAGCTATGCGCGCCTGGCTTGCTTCGCCACCATCACCGGCGAGGGCCTGCAGGGCTACGCTCACGCGCTGGAGCTGCTGAAGGAGCATCTCGAAAAGTAGCGTCGCGAGCAAATCCATCAACACGACTACGCGCTAATAAAGCCAGCGCCGGCAGTAGCGACCTCGCTGCTGCCGGCATTTTATTACTGGCATATAATCGTTGCAGTCACACTACGTCTGGAGACCCACATGCTGAGCATTCACCTGGGGGATTACCCCGGTTCCATCTACGATACCGAAACCTATTTTAGGAACTCATACTTGGACTCATGGTTCGAAGACCCCATGGCCGCACAGATTATTAAACGCGTGGACGGATCAGAGCTCATCGGTCCCCACAACATCGTAAGCAAGCAGCTGGGCTCAATCACTCCACTCGAACTGTCCGGCGGCGTTAAGACGCTGCTGCTGGTGCGCAATCTCCCAAATATGGTGTTTAACGCATCCACCTGCGGAGACAACTGTGCCCGCTGGCTACTCAAGATCGGCAAAGAACAGGATGTGCTGGTGACCCTTTACCACATCATGAAATTCCCCTGGAAGAACTTTGAAATCCGCATTGAAAACGATGGCCGCATCGTCAGGAACATGCAGGAGTTTGTCGGTGCCACGAATGACTTTTTGGATGTTGATGAGTAATGAGGGGAACGCACACCGTTGTCGTAGAGCGTGCAAAGGTCAAATACACGCTCACGTTTAAACGAAATATTTCCTTCATACGCGGCAACAGCGGCACGGGCAAAACGACGCTCATCTCGATGATTCGCGACTACAACGACCGAGGACCGGAAAGCGGCGTTGCACTCAGCTGCGACGTACCTTGCGAAACGCTTTCTGGCAGACGCTGGGAGCGCGAGCTGTCGATCATCGAAGATTCAATCGTCTTTCTAGATGAGGGTAACGAGTTTATCTACTCAAAGGACTTCGCCAAAGCCGTCAACGGCTCGTCCAACTATTTTGTTCTGATATCTCGTCGCGACGCCAACGAGCTCCCCTACAGCGTCGACGAGATCCTAAAACTGGTCAACACCACAAGCAAGACGATCAATGGCCGCAAGAGCGACAGGCGCTTCTACTCGGTGACCAAGCCGCTATATGACCACACGGCAAGTATGCTGTATCAGGACCTTAACGTAGGTTTCGACAATCCCGATGCCGTAATTGTCGAGGATAGCAAGTCTGGTTATCAATTCTACAGCGCCCTTTGCAACCGACTGGGAATCCCCTGCTACACCGCTACCGGCGTAGCAAACCTAAAACGAACGATTCACGAATGCCCTGAGCAAAACGTTCTTGCCATTGGAGACGGCGCAGCGTTTGGCCCCTACATCGAAAAGGTGCTGGGACAGCGCGTTTACAAGAACGTTCGCTTGTTCCTCCCGGAATCATTTGAGTGGACGCTTCTGCAATCCGGCCTCATCCCCAACAACGACATTCCAAAAATCCTCAAGGACCCTTCGAGCTATATCGAAAGCCGCAAGTACCTAAGTTGGGAGCGATTCTTCACCGACGTATTGATCAAGTACTCGACAGACACTCGCTATGCCTACAGAAAAGCAAAGCTCAATGAGCAGTACCTGAAGCCGCAGGCGATGAATGCCGTATCGAAAGTCTTACCGGAGTGTTTGAGGACGAATTAGCAGATTCTTTAAATCATCTAGAAACCGAGGCTATGCACATGAGCTAAAGCTGCAGAAAGAACGCCTACAACACGCCTGCTACACTAATCCGTGGAACGGAATTATCAGGTTTATTTGTCCCAAATCTTAAGTAACTGTTTGATTACATACAAAGGAGCACATCCATGTCCCAGTACGATTACCTCGTCGTCGGTGCCGGCCTCTCGGGCGCCGTCTTTGCCAATGCCGCCAAGCGCGCTGGCAAGTCGGTCCTGGTCATCGACCGCCGCGACCATATCGCCGGCAACGTCTACACCGAGGACGTCGAGGGCATCCAGGTCCACCGCTACGGCGCGCACATCTTCCACACCTCCATGAGGGACGTCTGGGACTACGTCAACCACTTCGCCGAGTTCAACAACTACGTCAACTCGCCGGTCGCCAACTTCCGCGGCAGCATGTACAACATGCCCTTCAACATGAACACCTTCGCCAAGATGTGGCCGGGCGTCGTCACGCCGGCCGACGCCAAGGCCAAGATCGCCGAGCAGGTGGCCGCCGAGAACATCGGCGAGCCGGCAAACCTCGAGGAGCAGGCGCTGTCGCTCGTCGGCCGCGACATCTTCGAGACGCTCGTGAAGGGCTACACCGAGAAGCAGTGGGGCCGCGACTGCAAGGACCTGCCCGCGAGCATCATCAAGCGCCTCCCCTGCCGCTTCACCTACGACAACAACTACTTCAACGACCGCTACCAGGGCATCCCCATGGGCGGCTACACCAAGATGGTCGCCAACATGCTCGAGGGCGTCGAGGTGCGCTGCGGCGTGGAGTACAAGGAGCTGGCCGCCGCCCAGCCCGACATCGCCGCCAAGACGATCTACTGCGGCCCCATCGACGCGTTCTACGACTTCAAGCTGGGCACGCTCGAGTACCGCAGCCTGCGCTTCGAGACCGAGACACTCGACGAGCAGGACCACCAGGGCGTGGCCGTGGTCAACTACACCGAGCGCGAGATCCCCTACACGCGCATCATCGAGCACAAGCACTTCGAGTTCGGCACGCAGGCCAAGACCGTCGTCACGCGCGAATACCCGGCCGACTGGAAACCCGGCGACGAGCCCTACTACCCCATCAACGACGCCAAGAACGAGGCCCTCTACAAGCAGTACGAGGAGCTGGCGGCGCAGGAGGGCGACGTGATCTTCGCCGGTCGCCTGGGCGGCTACAAGTACTACGACATGGACAAGGCCATCGCCGCGGCCTTCGAGCTCGTCCGCAACGAGCTGGGCGTGGAGCCCACGGAGGCGTAGGGTTAAGCATTAATCATCGCCGGCCACCCTGAATGCTAGACGACATTTGGTTTAAGAGTTGCACGTAACAGTCCATAACGCCTTTTTGATAAAAGTCTCCCCCACTCACGTATTGGAGGGTTCGAACAAATGACATTTGCTCGAACCCTCCAATGGATAGTAAAACGGAAAGTAATGCCTTCGGCTGTTCAGGTTTGCGATAGCATTTGACAAAACCGAACGCAAAGGAACCATTAATGCAGCTTACGCATAAACAGTTTAACGTCCTCTATGCCCTGAGCAGACGCCCCGGCATTACGCAACAACAACTTGCGGGCGAGTGCGAGATTGGGCTTACAGCGGCAAATGCCGCCGTAATAGACCTCTCAGAAGCCGGCCTCATCAAGGAAGCCCGCCTCACGCCTAAGGGCATGACCGCACTAAAACCCTACGCCGTGGACAATGCCGTTATCCTTGCGGCAGGCCTCTCCAGTCGCTTCGCCCCCATCTCCTACGAGCGCCCCAAGGGGCTTCTTAAAGTTCGTGGCGAAGTCCTGATCGAGCGCCAAATTGAACAGCTACACGAAGCCGGGATTTTCGACATCGTCGTCGTTGTGGGATACAAGAAGGAGTCCTTCTACTACCTCGAGGACAAATATGGCGTTAAAATCATCGTGAATTGCGCCTACGCTGAGCGCAATAACAATTCCTCGATTATGCTCGTGCGTGAGATGTTGGGCAATACGTACATCTGCTCCTCGGATAACTATTTCGAGAAGAACCCTTTCACAGACCATGCCTGGAAGGCCTACTACTCAGCCGAGTTCAACCAGGGCCAGACACCTGAATGGTGTCTGGAAACCGACACCCACGACCGCATCACCAAAGTTAGGGTCGGCGGGTCCGATGCATGGTACATGATTGGCCACGCTTATTTCGATCGAGAGTTCTCAACTCGTTTTCGAGAAATTCTTGAGGAAGAATACGACCTCCCCCAAACCCGCAACAAGCTCTGGGAAGATCTCTATGCCGATCATATCGACGAGCTTGACATGCAAATCCGCAGGTACGATCCGCCCACCATCCACGAGTTCGACTCACTCGACGAGCTGCGCAACTTCGACCCTCTTTTCCTCGAAAACCTTGATTCCGAGATTTTCGACAACATCGTTGCCGTCTTGGGATGCGATAAATCAGAAATTCGTGACGTCTATCCGCTCAAACAGGGACTTACGAACCTCAGCTGCCACTTTACGACCGATGACGGCGAGTGGGTCTACCGCCACCCCGGCGTAGGAACCGAGCTCCTTGTAGACCGCAAAGCCGAAAAAACCGCACTCGAAACCGCATGCACGCTCGGCCTTGACTCCACCTTTGTTTTTGCGAATCCCCGCCGCGGCTGGAAGGTGTCACGATTTGTGACGAATTGCAGAAACCTCGACGTTCACGACGACGCCCAATTGGCCCAAGCCATGCAAATGGCCCGCAGGCTTCACGAGAGCGGTGCAAAAGTTAATCGCTATTTTAGCTTCTATGAAGAAGGAAGGGGCTACGAACGTGCCATTCTAAAACACGGGCCCATCGATGTGCCGGATTTGTCCGAGATGGATACGCAGGCAGCCGAACTGAACAGGATGCTCATTGCCGACGGCGGCGATCCGGTCCTCTGCCACAATGATTTCTTTAGTCTCAACTTCCTCGTAAGCGGCGACGGCCATGTCGATCTCATTGACTGGGAATACGCCGGTATGAGCGACTATGCTAACGATTTTGGAACATTCTGTGTTTGTGAACAGTTAACCGAGAAGAAAATGCGCAGGGCACTAGAGCATTACTTCAGCCGCAAGCCAACCGATGCGGAATGGCGTCACAACCTGGGCCAGGTGGGCATGGCGGGCTGGTGCTGGTACACATGGGCACTGCTTAAAGAGGCAGAAGGCGATAACGTTGGCGAGTGGTCCCATATCTACTACCGTTATGCCAAAACTTACCTTAAGAAGGCGCTCGAGCTCTACAAGGAGTGCAGCGGGTAAGCAGCGGATTGTCTCCCCATCACATGTTTAAGAGGAGCAAAATCAAGGCGGCATCATCAGCGGCGACGACCGCCATAGCAAGGGGTACCGAAAAGGAAGCGAACACACTTATTATCGTATAAGCCCCATAACCAAGCATGCAACCATTATCGAAATAAGGCTGCAAGTCATCCCCATGCCTTACAGTCCGCGTTAAACAATGTCACGGCTGAACGCTTATAAAGCAAAGACCCGGCATGATAACCGGGTCTTCAAAAACTCTTTTGGTGCTCCATGGCGGATTCGAACCGTCGACCTTGGGATTAGAAGTCCCCTGCTCTATCCAACTGAGCTAATGGAGCATAAAGTCGCGTATCCAAGCGAGTGCAAGTTCACGCGGCTAATAAATTATAGCCTACTTGAACTGGTCGTGGTACGCCTTGCAAACCTCATCCACGGGGCCATCCATGCGTAGATCGCCCTTCTCGATCCATACGGCACGCTGGCAAATGCGCTCAACCTGCTCCATGGAGTGAGAAACGAACAGAACCGTGACGTCGCCGCTCTCAATAAAGTGCTGAATGCGGCGCTCGCACTTCTGCTGGAAAAAGACATCGCCAACAGAAAGCGTCTCATCGACGATAAGGATATCGGGCTCGGTAATCGTGGCGATAGCAAAGGCGATACGCGCGACCATACCCGAAGAGAAGTTCTTCAGCGGCATGTCAACGAAGTCTTTGAGCTCAGCGAACTCGATAATCTCGTCAAAGCTAGCGTCGATAAACTCCTTGGTATAGCCGAGCAGCGCACCGTTCAGATAGATATTCTCACGCGCGGTAAGCTCCGGGTCAAAGCCAGCACCAAGCTCAATCAGTGGCGCGATATTGCCGTGGACCTTGACCTCACCCTCGCTGGGCTCCAAAACGCCAGCGATAATCTTGAGCATCGTAGACTTACCGGAGCCGTTAGTACCAACAAGGCCAACAACCTCGCCGCGATGCACATCAAACGAAATGTGCTTAAGCGCCCGGAACTCCTCAAAGAACAGCTCGTGCTTAGCGAGTTTAATGAAGTACTCCTTGAGATTCGTAAGCGACTCAGACGCCATGTTAAAGATCATGGTGACGTCTTTAACCTCGACAGCAAGGGGCTGCTTGCTGTAATCAATAGCAGATTCAGTCATGAACAGCACTCCTTAGATGTAGAGAATAAACTTGTGCTCGGTCTTGTGGAACACGGTATAGCCAATGGCAAGAGTAAAAACAGCCCAAGCAACGCACAGACCAAACGTAAGCGCAGAAGGCATGGTATTAAACAGGAAGATATCGCGCATAAACTGCAGATAGTTGTACATGGGATTCACAACCACCAGAACCTGAATCCAGTGAGCCATCTTGCCAATGAAGTCAGTCGTCCAGAAAATCGGCGTCAGATACATCCAGGCAGTAATGACAACACTCCACAGATGCATAACATCGCGGAAGAAGACTGCCAACGCCGAAAGCATCAAACCCAAACCCATGCAGAAACACATGAGCAAAAGGAGACAAACCGGCAACAGGATTAAATGCCAAGTAGGAACTACATGGAACCAGAGCATGACCAAGGCGACGGCGACCAGAGAGAAAGCGAAGTTAACAAGCGAAAACAATACCTTCTGCACCGGGAATACCCAGCGATGCACCTTGACCTTCTTTAGCAGTGAGGAAGCCCAAATGATGGACATAAGCGCTTGGTTCGTCGACTCGGACATGACGGAAAACGTCACGTTACCAACGATCAAATAAAGCGGATACATCTCAGGCGTGATGGAGCCATTACGACCTTGAGCAAAGATAGTCGAAAACACGATCGACATGACAATCATCATCAACAAAGGATTAAGAACGGACCAAGCTACGCCCAAAACGCTGCGACGATACTTAATCTTAAAATCCTTGGTAACCAACTGCCTGAGGATAAATTTGTCCTTCTCATAATCATTTTTAGCGTGAGAGGCCGGTTTAGCCACCGCTTTCTGACTCTCAAGATTGTCAGCCACGGACCATCTCCTTGTCTCGCAAAACATAACAGTGGAAAGTATAGCCCTCCCGCGCAGACGATAACTCACCGCAACAAATCTGGAGAACTAACCCATATCTAATCAAAGGGATAGTTGATGGTTATACTTTCGACCAGTTGAGTCATTAAAG
Source organism: Collinsella sp. SGI.241 (assembly GCF_050312955.1). NCBI lineage: Bacteria > Bacillati > Actinomycetota > Coriobacteriia > Coriobacteriales > Coriobacteriaceae > Collinsella > Collinsella sp. SGI.241. The sequence goes on along the minus strand of NZ_JBNPKM010000003.1, from coordinate 19,206 downwards.
GAGGTCCTATATGGACTATTCGAATATCGCCGTCATTATCCCTTGCTACAACGAAGCATTAACGATCGGCAAAGTTGTCGATGACTTTCACCGCGAATTGCCAGACGCAACAGTATACGTTTACGACAACAATTCTGCCGACAATACGGCACAGATAGCCAAGCAGCACGGGGCTACAGTGCGACATGAACCAAGACAGGGCAAAGGCAACGTCTGCCGCCAAATGTTTCGCGATATCGACGCCGAGTGCTACTTGATGGTTGATGGAGACGACACGTACCCCGCCGAAGCCGCCAAATCGCTCTGTGAGCCCATCCTTAATGGCGAGGCAGACATGACCGTCGGAGACCGTCTCTCTAATGGCACCTATGCAGAAGAGAACAAAAGAGCATTTCACGGGTTCGGAAACAATCTTGTTCGCGCTATGATCAAGTGGATTTACGGCTACAGCTTTGACGACGTGATGACCGGCTACCGAGCCATGAGCAAACCCTTCGTCAAGACCTTCCCCGTTTTGAGCGAGGGCTTCCAAATTGAAACCGAGCTCTCCATCCATGCCGTCGATCACCGCTGGCGCATTCAAGACGTACCAGTAGAGTATCGAGATAGGCCCGCAGGCTCCGAGTCCAAGCTCAACACAGTAGGTGACGGTATTAAAGTTATCGCAATGATTGGAACGCTTTTTAAGGATTACCGGCCACTCAAGTTCTTTAGTCTTATTGCATTCATCTTTGCCGTCATAGGTCTCACTCTCGGAATCCCAATTGTTGCGGAGTACTTCCAAACCGGCTTAGTCCCCCGCTTCCCCACAGCCATGCTCGCGGCCTCATTCATGTTTCTGTGCGGGCTGAGCCTGGCAACCGGCCTCATCCTCGACTCCGTAGCAAAAGTTGAGAAAAAACAATGGGAACTGCAGGTGTATAGCAAAACAGAATGCAGTCACTAGCGATGCCACAAATTAAAGGGCGGTATACAAATTTTATTTAGCATTTAATCATGCTATCCACCGCTTAATGGGAGCCGGGCTCCACTCATCCAGATTTAATCAGTCGTCGCAAAACCATCGAACTACGTAGGCTATATTAAACAGAACTCAATTCTCAACACGAAGGATACAGAATGGGCATCCTGTCACGCATCGTCGACCATCTTCCCGCATCAAAGCGAGCAATTAGAGATCTTCGCTCAGATGTCTATGAACTCTATGAACTCAACCGATCCATCAATGCGAGGATCGAGCAGGCTGACAACGGTATTAACGACAACCTGAATTTTAGGGCCGAATGGCTTAAAAGTGATAACGACGGCGTTTCGATGAGAATCGAAACGATGCTTTGGCAGCTTTACCGAAACGACAACGAAGATCTACAAGACACAAAGAAGCGTTTTTTCGCATCGCTTCCAAAAGCCAATGGCGGGCTCAGGGCAATGCAACTCGGATGTGCAAAGCTGCTTGGAGAGTTTGACTCATTATGTAAAGACAACGGTCTTCAATACTGGATTGCATTCGGAACGCTTCTTGGAGCAATCCGACACCAGGGCTTTATTCCTTGGGATGACGATAGCGATCTCGGCATGATGCGATCGGAGATTGACAGACTTATCGATATTGTCAGCGATGACGAACGGTATCGAATCTCAATCGTTTACGATGTCTGGAACTTCTGTAAGCAAGTTCGTTTTATGTACGCAGACATTAATAATCCCTGCTTTTTAGACTTGTTCATATTTGAAGAGAGCGGCAACGCCGATAAAAAGACGTTTGAAAAACAGCTAGAACTAAGAATGAAAATGATAGCTGAGATGAAAGACGCCCCCTACTACAGCGAATGGAAAGAAAAGGAATTCATTCCAGCATCCGATCCACTAACAACCCAAATAGAAGAAACGTTTGCAAAATACCGCTCGATCGAAATGAGCCAGGGAATAATTGATGGCCAAATAACTAATGGCATGCTTTGGGGCATTGAAAACATCTACTATTTATCTGATTACAAATGGGCTTGTCAAAAGCGAGAAGTGTTTCCGACGCAGACAATTTCATTTGAACGGATTTCTTGCCAGGCGCCAAAAAATCTAAGAAAGTTTACCGAAGATGTATATGGAGACATCTATCGTGTTCCAATGGACATAACTACACACTGCGAACATGTCAGCAAAGAGCAACTCCGCGCATTAGAGAACCAAGAGTTATAGGGCGCTGCCATCAATGGATTGGCGTTCGACTCGAAACACCAATCCATTAAATGTGTTTAAACTTCATTATGACGACCGTGTAATTGTCCCTGCAATAGCACGGTCGAATCTACTATGACGGCCACTCTGTGACGATAGCTTGAATAGACTATTTTAGCTATCGAAAACGCCTAATCAGAGAAACCATCTTAAACATAACCCTATGTCGCCTTGTCCCAACTGGAAACAACGTCCGTTTTAATCCAAGCGGTCGGTATTCCGCAAGCATAACTAAAAGTGACTCATACGCATCCATACACCTGGCCAAACGCCAATAATCACGACAAAGTGCATTCGCCGGTTCAGAGAATGGAGTCGTATCCGATGAATAGAGCAACAATCCACTCTCATCGGAGGCCTTATACTCCTTTGCCGTGCACTCGTTGGCCCACATGCCAACTTCTTCAAAGGACACCACGGGCATACTGCTCGAATTCGGGATAAAGCTGAAATTTAGTTTGCGCATCATAAGGCTTCGAACCGCAAATACGCTTAGCGGGAAGCAGAAAGCATCTTTAGCGCTGCCCGGTTTCTTTTTATGCGACTGATACTTTTGAAACTCTTTAGCCAAATCGCCTCTTGGATCGATGCCCAGCTCAGATGCACAGGCACAGTACAACTCATATGGCTCAGGACAGATAGTAGAAAGCTGAGACAAATCAACTATAAGAGCGGACGCCTCGCTCATCTCCCAGCCACCTGCAGCAGCAAGATATAAGTCGCGCAAACGAGACGAAACGGGCTTATTAAGCTCTTTCTCGAGGAAAACGCTCTTTATAGCAGCGAGTGAATATACTGAACCTTCAATAATTACGGCTGGGTCTTTTTTAAAGAAAGCACACCCCTCAACCCAAAGAACTCGATGATGACTAGTCGAATCGGCATCCATGATGCGAGGAAGCATAAAAGGAAGGACAATATGCGCTTCAGCGGCATCCATAGAACCAAAGAGGTTGTTGGGTCCAACTACCGGGAAAGTTGCTTGTCTAATTTCAAGATTCTCCGGAATAGCCTCGAGTATGTTAAGGCAATTGGCAAAGTTAAACTGACAATTATGAATTAGAAGCAATCGATACTTTCGATTCGCGTCAAGCTGACGAATTAAGCTCTCCAGCGCGACGGAAAATTTAATAGGCGTCGATTCCGCATAGCGCCATACGATATCAACCGTTTGGCTATCGACTACAGCAGCGTCAATCGGAGCAGGAGTCTCTTCAAAGAAAACAAGCGGACGCTCAGCGATCTTAATCCCCCTCTTAGAGATATGAGAAACGAATACGCTGTATAGGATCTCGCCCAAATAGCCACAAATACGTTTGTGAGTAGTCGTCTTGTTCTCATAGTCGTATTCAAAGTCAAACTGCTGAAGAATCGAAAACTCAAATGCACAGAGTTCATCGAAGAGGGTCTTCTTCATCACGAAGCAGTTATAGCCCAGATACTTGGAACCGTTAAGATATGCGACAAGCTCGTCTACAAAATCAGGCTGAACAATCTTGCAAATATCAACCATATGGTCTAGCTCGGCTTGAGTAACAAGGCCATAAGCACACATATGGTCCCTTATAGTTTTTTTAGGGCCGCAAGGAGTGGGAACTCCCCTCACGTCCCAATAAGGAGCGCGTACAAGGTCGACCTTCTCGACACAGTCCCTAATCAAAGCCTCGTTTGCTAGCTGATACTTTTTAATTGACAGTGGAGACAAACATTCATCCTCAATCTGAGCATGATCGTTCGACTCATATTTCTTCTCATCAAAATTGAAAAAACGGCGGTAATGGCATTGGCCAACATAATCTGCCTCTAAGTTTTTCCAGGCCCAATACTGACCGCTCATTTCACAAAAAGTGAAATTCCGATCGGAGATATTCTCGCCGCAATCATCGCGCTGGCATCCAGGAATAGTCTCCTTGCCCAAAGAGCCTACATGAACAGGTAGATACAGGTCGGAGCAAGGAATGCAGACGGGCTTATGACACGAAACTAGAATCTTGATGTTGGGTTTAGACATATATCCCCCGGCTACGCCTTAAGCTTAAATTGATCACGATGATTGGCGTGGAACTCAACCATCGTCTTTGTTTGCGCGCCACCGTAACCAAGATGGCCCACAACAATATTTTCATTTACAACCATCACTCGCCCAGTAAAGCATGCATAGTTGCAAATATGCTCCTCGTCGTCTCCAAGGCCATATGGACCTCCGACAAAGGTCAACGGGAAATGCCCAAACTCATTCCATGCATCGCGTGTGAACAGAATGGCACCGATGCTATAGCGAATCGGGCAAATTGAATACTGGAAACCTTCATTTTCAATTGAGAAGCGCTCCGTAAGCGCATCGATATCGCGCAAAACAGGCTGAGACTCGCCCCACATATAGCGAGCGACCTTAGGTTCGGAAATGACCTGTCGATTGTGATGCAAACCATCCGAATATTTCATATCCGTGAGACCGGTATTCCTGAAATCATCCAAGAGATTCAACTTATCTAGCAAGCGAAGATGCCCATAGCAACTGACATTAATTAGAGGAGAGACAAACGCAGGCTTATACAGGGTGTTAGACTCAAGTTCCTCATAGGTATCAAGCATCGCCTCAAAGAAGCCCTTGGTCAAAAACATATCCTCATCGAGCTTATAAATCCACTTAGCCCTGGGATGGCATTCAATCGCAATATTCTGAACAACAGATAGATGATTAACAGAAGTCGAAAGATAGGACCAACCATGCTCAGCGGCAATTTTCTTAAGCTCTTCGTTCACAAGCCCGCTGGTCATTACGCACACATCAACATCGGAAGGCACATATGCCGCAATACGGCCAAAAACGTCTTCCCATAATGTCGGCTTATATCCAGCGAGAATAATACAGAGTTTATCACTGCCCTTGCTACGATCGATAAAGTCATGAGTTCCGGATTGGATAGCCCGCATGGCCTCGTCGCCCCGAATATCACGACGAGCCTTTAAGAAAGCCTTTCCAAACTTATTTGAGTTAATGGCATCATAAACAGTGTTTTTAAGAGACATGAAATACTCCTACGAATCAGTGACATGAAAAATAATAAGCCACCCGCTTGTCGACGAGTGGCTTATCGCGAAGCACTAAAAATGAATAGAAATGGAACTTAGCCTTAAAGATTATTCATAAGGTGCTTTGACAACAACAGAAAGAATAATTAATTGAACGCAGAATAGTCTATCTCATAAAGTCGCATATCATCTTCCGACATAAGAAGCTTGAGTCCCGGAGTCGAATCTTCGATCGAATTAATGCCTTGCCATTTGTCCCAAGTATAGTAACCATAGTAGCAGCGCTCGTCGTTGACCTCACCACCATAGTCCAGATCAAGAATGTACTTAATACCATTTTCTTTAAGGATGCGTTGGACATCTTCGTTTGTAGCAAGCTTGTCGAGATGCAATCTTAGCGTTTGATTATCACTTGTCTCATTACCGAGCATCTCTGCAGCAGATCGGCGGTATAGAAGGTTTAAGCCATATAAGGGGTATGCGAAAGCGCTACCGTCATCTGCGTTGTTATATATCAAACTATCATCTTTTTCGAGAAACTCGGCTACGCGCTTACAAAAAACCCGCTCTTTAGGGTCAAACAAGTTGTCACGCTTCGAATCATTCGCAAGCGTCGAACAGTTCTGGTAATCACCCAAACCCGTGTAAACCCATCCAAATCCAGGCAAGTTGAAATCGTTAACATATAGGGCACACATAGTAATAATCAAACATACAAAACAAGCTGATATCTTTGCCCAAGGTTCATATCCAAGTCTGTTGAATATCCTCAAAGCAAGCGAATAGACAGCCTCTAAACCAACAGCAGCCAAGGGAATTGCCATGAGGCTGGCACATGCACCCAGACGATACGGATCGGTATACCAAAAACCCGCAAGAAAATGCTTTAAAAACCCGGATGATGATGCCCCGATTATATATATGATGGCAGCGAACATATACGAGAAACACAACCATGAAGACTCTTTATTGCGAAGCAAGGCAAAGAAGCCAATTGCAACGAACAAAGCAAGGAGATAATTGCCTGCCGGAAGCCGAAAAGACAGAGCCAATACATTAATAATAGCCTGTAAATGCGAGGCGGTTACACCCCAGGTGAAAGAAACAGTATTACTTAAAGCTGGATTAATAAAGCAAACAATCCAAATAACTAGAATCAATAAAGCGGGAATCGCGAGGGAAGTTAATCTCACTGATAGAGGCATGTCAGAATCTACATATTTTTGTTTCACAACATACCAACGCGAAAAGCGCAAAACAACAAAAGGCGCAAGAAGGACAGCCATCGTAAATATTGCATTTGGGTGAGAAAAACAGAGCGATAGAACGCCTAATAAAAATGCAGCAATGTAGTTCAGGCTGAACCGCTTTGCGCACGCACCGATCGTATTAATAAAAATAGCGGCACAAGCTGGCACAAGCATAAGACCCAAAGTATTAGGGAACAAAGGACCTGACACTGAAATTAAAGTGCCCCAGGGAAAACTATTAAAAGCGAATAATACTAGCGCCCCAGCAATTACCACACCGCGTTCTTCCTTGAATACTGTTTTTAAAAACAGAAATACGCTAGACGGTAAGACAAATAATAGCATTACATAATTTGTAACGTTTGTCGCAAACGCAACATCTTGTCCAGAGAAGCTCGCAACAAGGGCTGCAAGCAAATGCCAAGCCGCAGGATAAAAGCCGCTAGCAACTGAAATAATCGAACTAGACATCACATCATGATAAATGCCGACATTAACTGTCGAATAATCACCGCTGTCAATAAAAGATCTAATAACAGCAAGATGAAAAGAATTATCCGAATCCTGTATGAAAGAAGACGGCCCATCTAAAGGAAGCACATACGTTTTAGTTGCAATAACAAAGGCAATGCCAATGTACAGAAATAGTATTAACCAGTTTGAACGACCCGAGGATGGCTTTGCTACATCAGTATTGCGTGAGCGACTAAATGATGCAATCAGTAAAAGTATCAAAGCAAGGAGTAGACAGGGGAGACTCAGACTTACCCATGAAGCATAAAATCCAAGCTTAGAGTAAATAATGCTTATTATTTCAAGCAATGCAATTGAAAACAACGGTGCAGCTAAAAGTGAATCAATCCTGCTAAAACACATCAAACGTGAAAAAGCAAATCCAGGAATCTCCAAGAGGAACAATAGAAAAAGCGAAGAAATGAAGAAAGCGGCCCACATAGAATTAACCAACCTAGGTTCAGGTACATTGCTGAAATGCACAGGCATTAAAAATGAAATACAAGCATGAATTAACACGCACAATAAATCTTGTTATTTACAACAAAGCATGTACAGAAGAAAAGCAAATGTTGAAAAAGAACGTGTTCAGGATCAGTCGATCATTTGGCTTTATCAATATCGCTAAGCGCAATCGACTGAGCCAACCCATTAATACGCTCCTCCTGCTTCGAAAGTCGCAAGGAATTTGAGAAATCCCTCACTACGAGAACGGCGATAACGTAAAGAAAAACAAAATTAGAGGCGGACACAAAGCCAAGTTCTGAAGAAATAATTAAAGCTATTTCGGGAAATAGGCCCAACAATACAAAACTCAAGCTAAACAAGATCCAAAACATGGAATCGAGAACCCGCATCTGAGATCTCTTCAATTTATGAATAACGAAGAAGAAAACAAGAGCAGCAAATATAATGAGTAATGCACGCAACGTAAAAGTCATTTACAATCACCTAAACCATTGAACAATTAGCAGCGTAGCAAACACTCTAAGCATATACTGCATTGACTTTACAGGATTTAAGTAGCTCACGCCGCCTTGGCGTTCACGCATTGATACCTGAACTTCAGAGACCGAATATCCTTGTTTTAAAAACAAAGCGATTGATTCGGGTTCAGGATTGAGAGTGTTGTCGTAATAGTATCTTTCAAGCACGGGACGGCTAAATAATCTTAAGCCCGAGGTCGGATCGCTGATGCGATGCCCAGTCAGCATCTTGATTAGCACTGTAATCATGCGCGAGCCAAGCATGCGCATCGATTTATCTTTGCGAATAGTAAGAAACCTGGAACCGATAACGATATCTGATCCAGCGCGTTCCGCTTTCTCAACAAGAGAAGCCAAATACTCCGGGCGATGTTGTCCGTCAGCATCAAACTGAATCATATAGTCGTAACCATTATCAACAGCATATCGAGCCGCAGCCTGAAATCCAACAGTCAGGCCGCAATTAATTGGCATGGTAATGACATCGCAGCGTAACGAGTCGCAAATCTCTCCCGTTCGATCTCGAGAGCCGTCATTGATAATAATGAAGTCAAACTCTGGCGCAATCGAGCGGAGCTCTTTCACCGTGCCTTCAATGCATTCCTCTTCGTTATATGCAGGAATTGCAACAAGCACATTCGATCTAGACGACAATCGAGCACCATTCTCTCGTGACATAATTAGTAGAACCTAAACAGCCATTCAATATATCTTATGAGTAGCTGAAACATACACTTATTATATATTCACTCATATCGCATTGGCATATACGATAAGAAACAAACGGGCATGGCCTATTCATGCAAAAATCGTCCTTTACCGTTGAGATAAGGAATTCAAATGAAAGCTACAATCATCGTCCCAGTCTATAACGTTGAAAAGTACCTCAGTCGCTGTCTCGATAGTCTCGTTCACCAGACTATCTCTGATTATGAAGTTCTCTGCGTAAATGATTGCAGCCCCGATAATAGCGATCTCATTCTCTCGGAATACCAAGAGAAATACCCCTCAAAAATTCGAGTTCTAAATAATGAGTGCAATTTAGGTCTTGGACGAACAAGGGAAAGAGCCCTCGAATATGTTTGTAGTGAATATGTCTTCTTTGTAGATAGCGATGACTATGTCGCTCCCAATTATATCGAAACTTATCTTCAGGCAGCTGAAGATGGCGACTACGACATCATCGCAGGAGGTTTCATAAGGGATATTGATGGCAAACTGAAAAGGCATCGCATATCAAACAGCGTATGGAGTACGACAACTTATGCGATTGCATGGGCAAAACTCTTTAAAAAGTCCTTTATTGAAGAAAACAAACTGGGCTTTACCGGTGTCCCTTGCGGTGAAGATATCTACTTTAGCCTCTGCGCCTTTTACTGCAACGCGAAAGTGAAAATCATTCCATACGAGGGTTATTATTACTACTTCAATCGCCAATCAATCACCGGTTCAATGAGCTACAAGAAAAATCATGAGCAAATCATGGCGGAAATGTTTGACCTTTTCCTTGAAAGCCACGATCTCTCAAAACTTCCGAAAAGCAGATTCGATGTTATTGAATACACCTATTTAGCAAACATGATCAATGCCTTGGTTGTTTTTAATAGGGGTTGCGGTCCAGAGCTGATGAGATCAAAATATAATCTCGTTTTCTCGCACGCACGAAAGCATTTTCCGAACTATCTAAAGAATCCTCATATAGGTATTTTAAAACCAAAAGGCCAGACCTTAAAAATTCGCCTAGGAGTAGGGGTGCTACTTGGTTTGCAGAAATTTCACCTTGACTGGCCCGCATACTACATCATTTCTAAACTGTAATTACCCTTAACAACGACAACCACTTGACGCAAAGGATAGCCGTGCGACGAATACTAATTGCCAGCGCATATTACGCCCCTCATATGGGAGGTGTGGAGCGATACACTGAAAACCTCGCCAAGAAATTGGTTGAACTTGGAAACGAAGTTGTTGTTGTCACCTCTTCAGATTCGGAAAGAATTGGCAGCTTTATAAGCGAAAACAACGTCTCTCTAATTGAGATACCCTCGGTGTCTCTTATGAATGACAGATTTCCCATAATTAAGCCGATACCGAGCACATTTCGAGCTTTCCGTCACATTATGGAATTGCCCATCAGCGATATTATTATTAATACTCGTTATTATCCGATTTGCCATTTTGCATGCAGGGTTGCCGCGAAAAAGTGCATACGGCCAGTTTTAATTGACCATAGCTCCGGATATTTGTCTACAGAAAAAAGTCCAATGGGTTATCTCATGCGATTATATGAAGGACTGTCAACAAAAATCATTTCTAGAAACAAGCCAGTTGCATGCGCTGTTTCAAATCGAAGTTTACAATGGATAAAAAGCTTGGGATTTTCGCCCCATTCCGTAATACCCAACTCAATTGATGCGGTCGCATACTGCGCATCCGCATCAGAAAGAAACTGGGATTCTGAGCTTAATATATCTCCCGATGCATTTGTTGTTGCATATGCCGGTCGCCTGATTGAGGAAAAAGGCGTTATGAAGGCAATAGAAGCAATCAACGGCATTCATGGCAAAAACATTCATTTAATTATTGCTGGCAGTGGCCCATTAAATACAGCAATATCCAACGCGCAAAATGAGAGAATCCATTTTGTCGGAAGATTAAATGAATCTGACATGTCATCCTTGCTACGCTATGCGAGCTGTTTTCTTATGCCTAGTGAATATCCAGAGGGCATGCCAACCGTTCTTCTTGAGGCTGCAGCTCAAAAATGCGCAATCGTAGTTAGTAATTGCGCAGGCGCATCCGATATCATCCCTGAAAGCAATTTCGGTACAGTTTTGCAAGACTGCGCAATTGACTCTATTCAAAAGGCTGTCCTAGTATATTTCGAAAACCCAAATATACTTTTTGAACACTCTCATAATGTTCATGATCTAGTATGCTCTCGATTCACATGGAGTCAGACTGCCTTGAATCTAGTCACAAATGTCCTAGATACGCTATCTGCCGACACTAATTGAGGGCACCAGACGGCTATTAAATCCCCTGTTGCCCTCAACCCATCAAAACCATAATACTACAAGGGCACGCTACTCCCCTGGGCCCTGTACCTGGCCTCGGTGGCCTCCTTGGCCGGGCGCCACCAGGACTCGTTGGCGACGTACCAGTCGATGGTGGCCTTCAGCCCCTCGGCGAAGTCGGTGTGCGCCGGCCTCCAGCCGAGCTCGCGCTGGAGCTTGGTGGAGTCGATGGCGTAGCGGCGGTCGTGGCCGGGGCGGTCGGCGACCCAGTCGAAGTCCTCGGGGTCGCGGCCCATGGCCGTGAGTATCATGCGCAAGACGGTGATGTTGTTCTTCTCGCCGTCGGCGCCGATGAGGTAGGTCTCCCCCATGCGGCCCTTGGTCAGGATGTCCCAGACGGCCGAGGAGTGGTCCTCGGTGTGGATCCAGTCGCGGACGTTCTCGCCGCGGCCGTAGAGCTTGGGGCGCACGCCGTCGATGATGTTCGTGATCTGCCTGGGGATGAACTTCTCCACGTGCTGGTAGGGACCGTAGTTGTTGGAGCAGTTGGAGATCGTGGTGCGAAGGCCGTAGGTGCGGGTCCAGGCGCGCACGAGCATGTCGGAGGACGCCTTGGTGCTCGAGTACGGAGAACTCGGCTTGTACGGCGTCTCCTCGGTGAACTTGGCCGGGTCGTCGAGCGCCAGGTCGCCGTAGACCTCGTCGGTGGAGACGTGGTGGTAGCGGACGCCGTATTTCCTAACGGCCTCCAGCAGGCGGAAGGTGCCCTCGACGTTGGTGCGCAGGAACGGCTCCGGGTCGGCGATGGAGTTGTCGTTGTGGCTCTCGGCGGCGTAGTGCACGATGGCGTCGTGGCCCGGGACGATCCTATCGAGAAGCGCGGCGTCGCAGATGTCGCCCACGACGAGCTCCACGCGGTCGGAGGGCAGCCCGGCGATGTTCTCGGGGTTGCCGGCGTAGGTCAGCTTGTCCAGGACGGTAACGTGTACCCCGGGGTGGTTGTCCACCACGTAGTGTACGAAGTTGCTGCCGATGAAGCCGCAGCCACCCGTGACGATGATGTTCTTAATCATGGAACCTGCATTATTCAACACATATCACTTTGAACCAGCCCACATCAAACGATAACTCGAAATCATTTAATAGTTAATCAACGATTTTCCAGCACATTCGCAATATATTCGCTCGCATGACCATCACCGTAGGGGTTAGACGCATTGCTCATTGCCGCATATTCTGTTTCATCAGAAAGCAGGCGACTAAACTCGCGATAAATGACATCTTCCTTTGTTCCAACAAGTTTTAAAGTTCCGGCCTCTATGCCCTCAGGACGCTCAGTGGTGTCTCGCATGACAAGAACGGGCTTACCAAGACCAGGCGCTTCTTCCTGAATACCGCCAGAATCGGTAAGGATAAGATAACTTGCCGCCATGAAGTTATGAAAATCAAGCACTTCAAGCGGATCAATAATATGGAGTCTTTCAAAACCATCGAGCTCTTCGTGTGCGGCCTTACGCACAAGAGGATTCATATGAATCGGATAGATTGCCTTAGTATCTGGATGCTCTTCCATCACACGACGTATTGCGCGAAACATCCTATGCATGGGTTCGCCCAGATTCTCACGACGGTGTGCGGTAATTAGTATTAGACGAGATCCATTCGCCCAATCTAGTTCGGGATGGGAATATGTACCGCAGACAGTCGTTCTCAGGGCATCAATACCAGTATTACCTGTGACCCAAATCTTTTGCGTCGACTTCCCTTCATCAATCAGATTCTGCTTACTCTTCTCCGTAGGCGCAAAGTAATATTCACTTATGATGTCAACTGCCTGTCGATTAAATTCCTCAGGCCAAGGACTATAGATATCATGCGTACGAAGACCAGCTTCTACATGTCCGATTGGAATCTGCAAGTAGAAACAAGCAAGCGCGGCAGCAAAACTAGTAGAAGTATCTCCGTGAACAAGCACGACATCAGGTTTTTCGTTCTCAAGAATAGCCTTAAGTCTCAATAAGACATCACTTGTCACATCAAAGAGAGTCTGACCCGGTCTCATAATAGCAAGGTCATAATCAGGCTTGACATTGAAAACGCGCAGGACCTGATCAAGCATCTCACGATGCTGCCCCGTAACAACGACAGTAGTGTCAAATTTGTCGAAACGACGCTTAAGCTCATTGACAAGTGGGCACATCTTGATCGCCTCGGGACGCGTTCCAAAAACTAACAGAACCCTTTTCTTACGTATCATTTATTTCCCCTGTCTACTCGATCAATAGCAATGGCACCCAAATCAAACTGTAAATTAGTAGATAATTTACGCCACAAGTAAGAAAGAAATAAAGTAAGCAGCAGCGAAACTAGAAAACCAATCAGCCTTGGGGCATCAGAGAAACACATTTGGAAAACTATCCAGATATAACGAATTACGACGTCATGAATAAGAAACGCATAAGGGCTCATCTCGGCCACCCATTGTAATGGCTTTATGCTCCATGCCTTTTCAACAACACCGGTTGCAGTGGAAAGCAGCCAAATCAAAAGCATTGTGGAGGGAAGAAATAGCAGAGAGAACCTAAAGCTATCTAGACCAAGTATTGTGACTCGATAAGTATAGACATACATTGATGCGGCAATTAGAAGAAAGCAAAAGAGCAGGCAGGAAATCTGAAACCAGCTCTCATGATGACTCGATTCTCGAGAGGCTCGATGCAAATACAGCCAACCTAAGATACCGCCTATTCCAAAGTCACAACATCTCACTGGCGGAAAATAGTATGTGAGCCATTTTATATATTCCGGATTAAAACCCGCTTTAAGTAAATAGGTAGAAACCAAAGAGAAAAAAACATGAACAATAATAAATATCATCAGCATTTTAAACGCCGATAAAACAGAATCAATATTCCTGAGAGCACTCAAAAATATAGGGAAAAAAAGATACGCAAGGGCTATGACACACATAAACCAGGAAGGTCCGTTTAATAAAGTATATAAGGATTCGTTTGGAATCCAAATTTGTAAAAGCGTTACATTTAGGCAAATAGCAACAAGCAACAACGCAAGGGAAACCCATCCGCGAAATAAATACACAAATGCAAACGGTAGCTTTGCAATCATCATAATTATATGGAGAGGGTATAGTTTCTTGAGTTTAGACCATACAAATGAAAAGCCGAATGTTGGCGTATTCGATTTTTGAAGATATCGATATGACATCAAAAAGCCCGACATCATAAGAAAAAGGGAAACACCCCAGGGCCCAAAACACCCAAAAGGACCAATCCCAGAATGCGAAAGAAAAATTGCAAGAAACGCAATCGCCCGTAGACCCTGCAGTGCCCCAAACCAACGAATCGGTTTGTCCATCTTGATCGGATTCGCGGTAAATGAATTCACAAAATAATCCTTAGTGCTTAGAAAAACTAATTATTACGAATAATTGGGCCCACAAATCTTCTAGCAAACTCTCTTTCATAAGCATCGAAGCAAAAATTAATAGAAACCACCGTATATAGAAGTGAATAAATCAAACCTCCAGTAACCAGCGCCGACCAACCATGCCAATCAAAATAAATCCAAATAGCATTAAACCCAAAAGAGGTAATTAAAAGAGGGACTAAAATCGATAGAATATTCTTCCAAAACTGAAGAATATCCATATCTAACTTTCTTGCATAATACCAGTTCATAATAAGGCCATTTCCTATGGCAATTGAAACAGCTGTTGATATGGCTGAACCTGTTACTCCGAACAACCTGCATAGAAATATAGAAATAAATACGTTAATTACAGCAATTGCGGCATTCATGTAGCCTCGAAATTGATATACATCCTTGACCTGCATAATTATAAGACCCAGATTTTGAATGATATCAACTGTAAATGGCACCATAACTATCATGGCAACCCAATAAGCATCAGCGAACTCTTGTCCCGCCCAGAGGGTAACAAAATCCTGACCAAAAATCGCAAAACCGCTGAGAACAAGAAATGCAACATAAAAGGAAATTCTTCCAACTTTGATGAAAAGCTGAGAAAGATCAGCAGCTGAATCAACCGAATGAAGCACAATATCAGTAACCTTTGGAAGAAATACAGTAGATATAGATGTTCCTAAAACCATGTAAACAGAGTAAATTTGTGCACCTATCGCAAATACAGCAATTAAGTCGGCACCATAAAAATATCCTAGAATTAGTTGGCCTGATTTCCAGAAAACTTGATCGGAAAAGGCAACCAATATTACCGCCGAAGAAAACAGCAGCATCTCCTTAGCGAGCTTCCAATCCATTCCATGGAAAGTAGACTTTGCTTTAAGAATGTTAGAAACAAACAATCGCTGGATTAAAGCACACAGTAGATTTGCAAGAAAGGTCATGCAAGTAACCAGCAGTGCAGAAGGCCAGAAATGCATAAACACAACTACTAGCAAAGGCTGAAGAATGGCTGTAATCAATTGGGACAGACGCAGAAAAACGAATTTCTCATGAGCGGTGATAACGGCGATGCTAATAATGTTATTCATAACCACAACCATATCTGCGGCCAGAACAACAAACATTAATGACATTTCGAAGAGCTGAGCCGTGCTGAACGAATTCGAGTATGAATAGACGACTATTGTCCCCACAAATAGAATTACGACAACTGCAGCGAACGAAATGATCCAGAACAGCCTTTTTGCTATTGCAAGAGTATTTTCCATCACTTCAGAATCGTCCTGAAGATATGCCTTGCTATAAAACTTAGTCACGCTCGAAGCAAGAACAGTATTGATTACCGTAAGGTAAGCCATAATAGAGCCAACGAATTGATAGAGACCGTATTCGGCCTGGCCGATACCCTTTAATAAGATGGGAACATATAGCAACTGAACGAGAATCTGAACAATTGAATAGGCATAAGATATAATTACGCCTGATTTTCTACTGGATTCAATCTTCACACGGGAACCTTTCAAACTCATATTCGAAAAACGTAAATCTTAATTAAGATAGAGGCATAGAAGTGAAACAGCTTTGCATTTTTACACCTACATATAATAGAGAACATACCTTAAAGCGGTTATACGAAAGCCTGAAAAAACAAACTGACTCTCGTTTTTATTGGCTTGTAGTCGATGATGGCTCGACGGACGGAACACAGAGCTTATTTGATTCATTTGCAAAGGAATCAGCTATCGAAATCGAATATATAAAGGTAGCGAACGGCGGAAAACAACGAGCCTGCAATTTAGCTGCAGAAAAATGCACTTCAGAACTGTTCATGTGTGTTGATTCCGACGATTATCTCACGCCTGATGCGGTGCACTTCATATTAACGGCGTGGCAAAACGCAGGAGATGCTATTGGTATTGCTACTCCCCAGTTCGCTCGAAACAACCAATTTCCCAGCAAGACCGCAGCAAAGCTATCATCGCTCTACAAACAATATGGCTATAAAGGAGAGACCTGCATTGCAACATTAACGAGCGTTGTAAGGTCACATCCTTTTTACATAGCCGAAGGAGAAAACTTCATTCCTGAGGTTTATCAATTTGATCAAATTGACCGTAAATATAACCATCTGCTGTGCAATAGGGAAATATGTAAAGGTGAATACTTGCCCGATGGTTATACAGCCAACTACAAACGCATATTATTAAAAAATCCACGCAGTTACGCCGAATATAAAAAGCAGTGCATAGAGTTCAGTGACACACTCATACAGAGATTCAAGGAGACTATTCTTTATCTAATGTGGTCAAAGATTGCCGGAGACAGCATCCTTTTTGCATTTAAAAAAGCAAAGTCTGTTGGCGCCATTTCTCCGGCAATACCATTTGCCGCAGTATTAGAACCATTGTTTAAGAAATACATGAATAGAGCCTAATCATTGATTAGGCTCTATTCTAAGACCATTCAAATTAATTCCGGTTTGCAAAAAAGGCTTTTAATGCCGAAGTCAACGGCCTGAAGTCATTTGTTTTAAATCCATGCTGGAGCCGTACTATTAATCCAGCCAGCATTGGGTTGACCCAAGAATGACGGGTTAGGAAACGACGCCTTTCTTTCAGCAAACCCCGCTCAACCTCATCGATCCAAGACCCGTTAAAATGATGTATGGTAACAGAATTTTCAGTAAGATGAATATCACCAGATTCATGACTCTTGGGACAAAACCAATCGCTTGGGTACAGTGTGAATCCATCAACTATCTGCATTGTATTATCAAGCTTTAGTCCGAGGGCCTTACAAGCTTTTGTAATCACTACAACATTTGTCGTTAGGTCGTATGATCCATCGCTTTTAATAAAAGAACGCACATCGTAATCATTCAATAGCTTCCGGAATAACGGGAATCCTTTTTCACAAGCCATAATTCCAGTTGGCACAGAAGCGTCCGATTCGAAACCTGAAAAAGCGCGGTTGGTCAAAAAAGGATCGAGAGACTTAAGGACCTCAACGTCGGTATCCATATAGATACCGCCCTCATTAACGAGAATCCATAAACGCGCGTAGTCACTTACAAAAGCCCATTTCTTAGCTTCATATGCCTGTTTAACATAATTGTTAGAAGATAAATCGAAATTTGATTCGTCCCAACGCTTTATCTCATAATCTGGGCAAAATTTCTTCCAAGACTCAATACATTCGATTGCCTCTTCGGGCAAATCATTATTTCCGAACCAAATGTAGTGAATAACTTTTGGGATATGGTTCTCGTTCAACTGAAACTCCAAACTCAATCGACTATTTAATCAAAACAACGCTTTGGTTGTATTCACTTTTATTTGCATTGTTAAAGCAGGGACCAATTAAATTGCCCGGAAGAATCTGATGCCACATCTTATTCTCATAAGGAGTATCACCCCAGAAAAAGCCTATATGACAATCGATTGCCCCATTCGTCTTGAAGAAAAGAATATCGCCTTTCTGCGCATAGCCGCTATTCAGCATATCTCGAACAGTTCTAAACTCATACATTTTGCAACCAGAGTCACAAGCATAACCATACCAACGCCAGGCATTAATATAGCCTCCCCCACCAGGCCCGCCGGCCCATGGCGAATGTGCGTTATTCCTGCCTATCGCTGAAACATCCCCACCAACAGCAGCATAAGCATGAGCAACAAATCCAGTGCAGTTCATACCCGTATAGCCGTCCCATCTTGGACTTCCGTTGGGGTAAAGACATGTGTCATATGAGAAGCCGCCGGAATAACGCGTGCCCAGATAATAAGAATCATACTGATGCGAAGTAAGCCATGTCAGCAAGCTAATTCTGCTGACGCCAAGAACGGTCGAACTTCCGATTGGATTGTAATAAACCTGCGTAGACTTAGTATGGACCGACCCATCGGGGTAGGATACATCACAATACAAGGCATAGTAACCCGGACCCAAGCCCAAATCGGATGGATTAAAGTACGCATTGTTAATGGTTGATTTCGCTCTCAGGACGCCCCATTGACTCCAATCCGGTTTCGCCCAGACAAATTTAAATTCAAATTGACCGGATTTTTCCGCATCAAGAGTCCCCATATCCGCACGAACGCCCCATGAGTAATCTCCATCAGTAGATATAGCTGTAATTCTCGAATAGTCCCAAACACCGATATGAATCCTGCGAGTAGTAACCTTACCGTCAGAGCCGCTCACATCACAATAAATATCATACTCACCTGGTTTATCAGGAGTCCAAGATAGGGAAGCATCGGAACCATTCTGAGCAATGCCCCAATTTGACCAGTTGTTCCTACTCCAAACATACCTATAGTTCAGAAAACGAGTATCCCCCAAGCACTCAGTTGTAACTGACACTTTATCACCAGGCTTAACAAAAGCGCTGGAAGCGGATATGCCTTTATAAGACCAGTCTTCTGGGACAAAATAGCAGACTTTTTTACACGTAAGCGTTTGTCCAGTTAAAGTATCAATTACATCTATATAGAGTGAAATCTCCCCGGTTTTTGTAACAACCCAATCTAGTGAAGAGAGACCTTCCCCTGAATCTATAACGCCCCATTCATTCCAATTATTTCTCATCCAAACATACTTATATTTAACGCCTCTATTATTACGAACAATCAGATTGGGAGTAATAGCAACTGTATCCCCAGCGGAAACCGATCCATCAGAGGGCTCCACGGAAATCGAAGTGAAATTAGACAAGTTATT